>NZ_BAUW01000005.1 GCF_000517385.1 Mesobacillus boroniphilus JCM 21738
TTTAGCTTAAGAAGGAATTCAACAAAAAAGCGTCAACCCTTCTTGAACTGCACCACAATCGTTAGATAATGTGTCTATAAATTGGGGTGCTGTTAATATAAAGGGATAACGCTCTTGTTTACTTTATTAATTACTTATAAAAGTAGCTAGTAGCTCCTTAACTTCTCTCAAAGAGACCTCTTGCGTAACTATTTCATACACAATCCCATCTTTTTCTCCTTTCAGGTGTATATTAGGTGTCCCATTTATTTCGTATACACTCCATTTTATTTCATTCAAAGTAAAGTTCTCTTTCTTTTCTCCAAGTTCAGTGTTAAAATCTCCTGTTGTTCTTACTGCAGACTCATTAGGATAAATCCTTGTATAAAGTAACCGGGATCCCGAGCCTTGCTCTGTTTCTGGCTTGTTAAAGCTATATACAACATAAGCTTGTTTTTGCCCCTTATATTCCTCAATACTAGACGAAAAAGGCGTTAATTTTGAATCCTTAAACTCATATAAATAAGGAATTGTTTCTCGCTGAATTTCTAGTACTTTTTTTACGCTACTCATAACTGTGTCAGCATGTTCAATAACTTCAATATCCTTTTCTCTTTCATCTTTTGTAATGCTACCCTGTATAAATCGTTCTTTATAGTTGTCTAAAATAGGTAAAAACTCTTCTTCTTCAAAAACTTATTAATAATAAGGGAAGAAGAACGTAAATAGCTTATTACATCTCCTGCATTATTATAAATTTCCTTTTTCAGAATGATTCCTGTATCTTTGTCAACCCAAATACGAAAGCGTTTTTCATTTGGCTGGGCAAAGTTTGTCTCTCTAATACTTTCAGGTATATTACCGTAGATAACAATTGTGTTGTGGCCGATGAATTCTTCGTTTTGTTTTTCAATCTTCCATTGTTCAACATCTCTCAAATATTTTGCCGTAAATTCATAATCGAATAGATTACCACTGAATGGTGGCCTTTCTCTGAATTTTTCATCTGAATCATATAATTTATATAAATCGATTTCAAAGACATCATTTGCAGTAACTGTATCTTTTTTACCACTTAACTCATAGTTGTAAGAAACATAATCTTTTTGATTTTGATCTAAAGTCCAAACCATTTGGTGGTTATAATAATATTCATTTTCATAGGTCACAGAATTTTTATCTTCGGCGAAATTGTTTACTTTTTCATATCCACCAACTACGGTGGTATTACTATATTTGTACTCTACTTTTGTCTTACTTATTGAGCCATCATAAAAAGAATCAAAAGTTTCAAATGATCCAGATGCAGTTTTAAAAAAATCTACCGAATTCAGTAGCCTTGTTACTATATCTTCCTTAGTCAAATTATCCAAATTCTCTTTTGGTTCAGGGAGAGTAATAGTGGAGGACTGCTCTTTTTCTTTTGGATCCTCTGTCTTATCGTTACTTGCAAGGTTCTCCATTTCAGATTGACCTAAATTATCCACTACAAAATAACTAATACCTGCAATAAAAAAAAGTAGTGAAGCAGATACTTAGTACAAACCCCACTTGAGGGAAACGTCTTTTCTTACTTTGAAAGTACTTGTTACCAAAACTTTTTCTCACTATTGCTTTGTTTTTTTCCTTGAAATCCAATTCTTTCAGTACAGTATCATCCATGTCTTTCTTTAAACTTTTAAACATATCAGTCATTGCCTCTCCCTCCCTCTAACTTCTTTCTCAATAGAATCCTTCCTCTAAATAGCCTAGATTTAATTGTTTGGTTACTAATCCCTAATAGCTGAGTTATTTGCTGGTAAGTAAATTCTTCATAATAAAAAAGAATGATGACTTCACGGTACTTAACTGGTAATTCTAATACAAACTGTGAAAGTTCTTTTCTGAACTCACTGTCGACTAAATCCGACTCTGGTGTTTTTTTACTAATACTACTGTTAGGGAAGAAATTATTAATTACAATATTCCTAAAGCTCCAACTTCTTAATCTATCCTTACATAGATTTACTGTAATTGAGTAGAGCCACGTTTGATAAGATGATTCATTACGGAAGGTATCCAAATTTCGGTAACACTTAATGAACACCTCTTGAGCTAAATCCTCTGCATGTTGTTCCTCTCTTAAATATGTAAATGCAAGTCTGACGATTTTTTTTCCGTATTCATTCATCAACCATTCAACGGTTTCTTCTTTTGAATAGCGAATTGGATCCATTTCTAACCTCTTTTTTATTAACATGATTCACACCCTCTCAAACTTTAGACGAATCCCGAAAGAAATGGTTGTAAAATTTATAGGAACGTTAGAAAAGTTCAACTAAACGTAACTTCTAACCATTTTAAACATCTACACTAGATCAGCATTTCGATTTTATGGTGAAAGATAAGTCGTTGAATAGCCAACACTTGTCCTCAACAGAAAAGAACTTACAGAACATAATTAATAGTTAATCAACATATAATATATTTTCCTATTCATCTAACTGCACCTAAAACGCAAAAGGAACTGCCGAATTCAACAGTCCCTGTTCCGCTAGAGTTAGCAATAGGTAAGCGTTTGATGTAATCTCCGGCTTTTCCCCTGCTCTGCAATATAAGAAAATCAATGGAAAAGTAGAAGGAAACATTTAAAAGGAGCACCTCCAAAATGTTTCCTTCTTAAACTAAAAGCTGGTTATATGTAGTATACCAGGGCGTAGTATTTAACGTTAATAACGTTAGATATTACGCCCTTTTTGTTTCTTTATTTACAACATATATTTAGTAGAGAAATATAGTAAACATAGTTACCATAGAAAGAATAACAAGAATACATCACTATTGTATCTGGAGGTGATGTTAATGAAAGTGCAAGAGGTTTTAATTAATGACAAAAGGAGATATTTGCTTCTTGATGGGGATAACAAACCTGTCGTTCCTGTATTAAGGTTTCTTAAATATCTAGATAACATTGGAAAAGCTGAAAATACATTAAAGTCATACTGTCATTATTTAAAATTTTACTTTCAATTTTTAAACGAAAAGAAAAAAGAGTACAAAGAAGTAGATCTTAACCTTCTGGCGGAGTATATATCTTGCTGAGAAGCCCATATCAATCTACTAAAGTAGTTCAATTTCAACCAACAAAAGCGAGGAGATCTGAACGAACAGTTAATACTATGGTGACTTGCGTTCAGAGTTTCTACGATTATCTGATGCGAATTGAAGATTATGAAAAGGATCTATCCGAAAAGACAAAAAAGCAGGTGATTGGGAATCACCGATCATTCAAACCCTTTCTACATCATATCTCAAAGGGGAAGCCACTTGATAAAAACATTTTAAAAATCAAAGAACCTCGAAGAGCAGTTTTAACACTTACAAAGAATCAGGTCCAAATTATTCATGATGCGTGTAGCAATATTCGAGATGCATTATTGGTTCGTATTTTGTATGAAGGTGGTCTTAGAATTGGAGAGGCATTATCTTTATGGATTGAGGACTTTGATATTAGCTCTACCTCTATTCAAGTACGTGAGTCTAAGACTGTTAATGGCAGAGGAAGAAAAGTATATGTATCTGGCGATACAATGAATGTTTTTCAAGATTATTTAATTGATTATCATGATGCAGATACCAATCATGTCTTTATAATTTTAACTGGTCCTAATAAGGGAGAACCATTAAATTATCAAGCAGCTTTCGATGTAATTAAACGTATAAGAAAGAAAACTCAGATTGATATTACACCTCATATGTTAAGGCATACTTATGCCACTGAGCTTCATGAACAAGGAGTAGAGGTATCAATCATACAAAAGCTGTTAGGACACGCACAAGTACAAACAACGATACAAACATATGTCCATCCAACGGATGAAACAATTCGAAAAGAGTGGCTGAAAGCCCAAGAGAACATGAAGGGTGAGAATTAAGGTGAAGTTAAACCAAGAAATTAAAAAGGAAGCAAAATACCTACGACACGAACAAATTGAGAAAGAGCTACAAGGGTATTGGAAAGATGACCGTTGGGATTCAATAGAATGCCCTCTTTACACTAGCGAAACCAATATCAATAAACAAGTTGTTAAGTTTAACTCCAAATTAAATACTAGAATAACAAATGAATTGAAATACTATTTTTTCAAACGTCTAACTGAATCAGTTTTAAAAATGGAGACAGTATGGGGAAGGTCTTCAGCAATAAATAGATTACAAGAGTTTATTTTGAAGTTTTATCCAAATACCAATTCAATACTAGACATTTCATACGAGAAATTTTTGTTCCACTATAAAACTTACCTTTTCGAAGATGGTTGTAGTAAGTTAACTGTAAAAGGTTATGTGCAGTTATATAATCGAATTCATGCATTCTTTCTTGATTGGTATGATGAACGGAGCGAAACTGAAAAGGACATCTGGAATGTCCGTAAATTAGGGATTGATTACAATCAGAGCACCTCTAATGATTGTACATTGAATTTCAATTTAGTCCCTACTCCTTTTAAGGATCTATTAAAAAAGTATATTAAAAACCGTGTCTTAATACAAGAAAGCCTTGGCTGGGGATCAGCGATTCAAAATATAGCAAAGCTACCAGTCTTCTTCAACTTCATTCATGAGAAGTATCCTAATTGGGTAAGCTTGGAGCAATTAAGCAGAAATGATATTGAGCAGTTTATTGAATTCTTACGAACTCACCCTATGGGAGGAAATAGTCACTATAAGGGACAAGCCCCTTCGGACAACTATATAAACCGTTCTATAATTTTCCTGGAGACTTTCATTGAATATTTACAAAGATTTGAATGGGATGAAGCTCCAATAAAGCCTGTTAGATTACTGATTTTCCCTGAAGACAAACCTAAATTACCTCCTAAATCGAAGGATAATGTTAAATATATATCCGACTTTGTGTGGGAGCAGATAATGAATCATATGGAAAAGCTACCTGAAGAAATAAGACAAATTATATTATTATTAGAGGCAACTGGTTTTAGAATTTCAGACACTTGCGCTCTAAAGATAGATTGCTTGATTCAAAAGGAAGATGGTTGGTGGATTGTTGGTGAGCAGCGTAAAGTTAAGGATAAAGCACATCGAGTTCCTATCTCTGAAGAGATAGCAAAAGTAATCCTTACACAACAGGAATTAACTAAACGTAAATCAACACTTGAAAATAATCCTTTAAATTATCTATTTCCCACTTATAGTGGTAGTAGAAAAGGTCAACCAATTTCAAGAGAAAACGTAGTCAATAATCTAAATAAAATAGCTTTAGAAAATAATATAGTCGATCAAAAAGGGAGTATATACCGATGCAAGCCACATGCCTTCAGGCATCGATTTGGAGTGAACCTAATCAATAACGGAATGAATATTATACATGTACAAAAGCTTATGGCTCATGCGAGCCCAGAGATGACACTAGTTTATGCCCAGATTCATGATACTACTCTTCGTAAAGAATGGGAAAAGGCTTCAAATAATGGAGCCGTAAAGCTTCAGCAAGGAGGTCAAGTAGTCTCTACTACATTAGAACAACAAGCTGATGATAATGGATTAGAGCTGGAATGGATCCGTCATAACTTAAATTCAATTCGGTTGGATCATGGATTTTGTATTAAAAGTCCAAAAAATAATTGTGATTATTTAGAGCAGACAATAGAGCCACCCTGTATAAAAAACAGTTGTCGCAGTTTCCATGTAGATCAGACGTTTCTAGATTTCTATAACGACCAAATTCTTAAAATGGAATCTGATATTGAGATATATCAAAAGTCAGGTAGAAATAGATCAGCAGAAATTATTGAGCCAAAATTGAAAAAGTACGAAGAAATTAGAGATGGAATTATAAATAATGGTGGGATTTATGGACTCCCCAAAACAAGAAGAGAATTGAGAAACTGAATTTAGAAAGAGATGAAATACATGGCAAATAAGAATCCGAATACAGAACCACTACTTCGAAGTATCGAAGATAAGAAGCAAAAAGCAAAGCAGAAGGTTGAAAGTACCATTAAAGAAATGATTAAACAAAACGAAAAGATAAATTTTAATTCTGTATCAGCAAAATCGGGAGTATCGAAACCTTTTTTATATAAATACATCGAGATCAAGTCTAGGATTGAAACATTAAGAAAACAGGAAGAAAAATTAGATTCACCGAATCAAGTAAAGCGAAACATGACAGAACATTCTAAGGATGTGATAATTGCATCCCTTCGAAAGAAAGTGAAGCATCTCGAAGAAGAAAATAAGAAATTGAAGGACCAATTAAAGGTCGATTGGGCAGCAATTTATAATGAAATCGATTAAAGTAAACCATATCTTTAATAACATGTAAACATAGAATGAGGTTCCGTCGAACCTCATTTTTACCCATGATACTATATATAAGGGGCAGTTTAGTTTAAGTGTAATGCTTCACAACTTCGAAAAATAAAAACCACCCGTGAGAACGAGGCCACTGAAAAAGTCCTTAAAGAATAGCTTAGAAAAATTGGCCGGTTGATTTCCACTCCAGGATGCTTCGCTTTCCGCGGGGCGTGCGGTGAGCCTCCTGCGCTAAAGCGCCTGCGGGGTCTCACCTGTCCCGCTGATCCCGCAGGAGTCTACGCACCTTCCGTTCCAATCAACCTAGAGCTATAAACCAATCACTTTAATAGAACGTCCAGATTCCTATCTTTTTAGGGATTTGGACGTTCTTTGTTTTATAATGGAGTTAGACTATTTGAAATGGGTGGTTCCAATGATGCCAGTACAACAATCGATCAAGCTAAGTCCTTATATGGGTCTCTATGACCTCATCGTGCCAAAGGATAATACATTGCGACGGATAAATGATCTGGTCGACTTTTCCTTTGTTTATAAAGAGCTTAAGGATAATTATTGTCTTGATAATGGTCGGAACGCAATTGACCCCATTCGTATGTTCAAATACCTATTATTAAAAACCATCCATGACCTTTCAGACGTGGATATTGTGGATCGTTCCAAATACGACATGTCCTTCAAATATTTCCTGGACATGACTCCAGAAGAGGAAGTCATTGACCCGAGCTCCCTCACTAAATTCCGTAAATTAAGGTTGAAGAATGTTAATCTTCTGGACTTGCTTATTAATAAAACGGTTGAGATTGCTTTAGAAAAAGAGATTATCAAAAGTAAGTCCATTATTGTCGACGCGACTCATACAAAATCCCGATATAATCAGATGAAACCGAAGGAAGTCCTAATGGAGCGTTCCAAGAAGTTGAGGAAGGCAATCTACCAAATCGATGAATCCATGAAATCCAAATTCCCTTCCAAGACAAGGACGGATGTGTTGGAGGATGAGATTGCCTATTCACAAAAACTCATTGAAGTAATAGAAAAGGAAGAAACCCTCATTCAATACCCAGCCATAAAGGAGCAGCTTAACCTATTGAAAGAGACGGTCGCAGATGATGTTGAACAGCTAAATTGTTCAAAAGATCAGGATGCAAAAGTTGGCCACAAGACCTCAGATTCTTCTTTCTTTGGATACAAGACACACTTGGCGATGAGCGAGGAACGAATCATTACGGCAGCTGTCCTTACGACGGGTGAGAAAAATGATGGCAAACAGCTTCAAACCCTGATTGAGAAAAGCGAAAAAGCAGGCATCCAAGTCGAGGCTGTCATTGGCGATGCAGCGTATTCAGAAAAAGAGAATATTATCTACAGTAATACAAACAAAATCAACTTGGTCGCAAAATTGAATCCGAATATTACCCAAGGCGCTCGTAGTAAGGAAGATGAATTCGAATTCAATAAAGACGCTGGGATGTATGTTTGTAAAGCAGGACACCTCGCAATCAGGAAGGCAAGAAACGGAAAGAAAAACACTGGCAAAAACGGTAAGAATCAGGTGGATACCTATTATTTTGATATTGAAAAGTGCAAGCGTTGCCCATTTAGTGATGGCTGTTATAAAGAAGGAGCGAAAAGCAAGACGTATTCCGTTTCAATAAAGTCGACTGAACACTCACAGCAGGCAAAGTTTCAGGAAAGTGAGTACTTTAAGGAGAAATCCAAGGAACGGTATAAAATAGAGGCGAAAAATAGCGAGTTAAAACACAGACACGGGTATGATGTAGCCAAATCCTCGGGTCTATTGGGCATGGAGATGCAAGGTGCAATGGCCATTTTTACGGTCAATTTAAAAAGAATTCTAAAACTGACAGAGCAACAATAGAGCAAAAGAGGACAAAAAATAACAAAAAAGCCGATGCAATTCCAAAAATATGGAATTGCATCGGCTTTTTCATTTAGGTGCTCAAGAAAATCTAAAAAATCGGCAGATTTTCAGTGGCCTGGTGAGAACGGGTGGTTTTCTCTGCGGCTGAAAGCCTTTGTTACTGACCAAACCCTAAAGGGCTACTGAAGGGCTCGCCATTTGTACTACTTCTACTGGCCAGACCTCAAAGGCCTTCTTCCCTCTTAACTTCGTTTCTTTTTCTTTACTTCTTCACCGGTGAATGGATCAATGTATTCCATCATCGTTAATTGTTCTGCCACTATATCATCTTGAATTTGATTGCGTATATATTCTTCTATCACCTTTTTGTTTCTCCCAACGGTATCTACATAATAGCCTGTACACCAGAATTTGCGATTCAATACTTATATTTGAGATTTGCGTGTCGATCAAATATCATTAAACTACTTTTGCCTTTTAAGTACCCGACAAATGCGGATACACTAAGTTTTGGTGGTATACTCACTAACATATGCACGTGATCCTTGCACGCTGTTGCCTCAATAATTTCTACGCCTTTTCTTTCACATAATTTACGCAGTATTTCTCCAATATCTTTTTTGATTTTCCCATAAATAATCTGCCTTCTATACTTAGGAGCAAATACAATGTGATACTTACAATTCCAGGTAGTGTGTGCTAAACTATTATTGTCTTTTGACATGAAACTTCCTCCGTGCTGATATTTTGGTTGGCGAACCATAAAATATTTTAGCACCATGAGGGAGTTTTTTTAATACCACGCTGAAAGATTTTTGGAACCCCGGGCCTAGCCCGGGGTTTTCATTTTACAAATAAAAAGTCCTTCGAGATAATTATCTCAAAGGACTAATCAGTTTTCCAAAGAATTTTTACAATTTTTCCAATTAATTTTGACAAGTTTCCAATCAATTTTGAAAACCTACAATTAAACAACTGCGCTGTCCCACTTCTTCTCATCCAAAACAAAAAGGATGCCTAGTTCATGGTGATCGCCTTCATATAGCGCCCTTTGCACGAAGCGGATTTGCCCGTTTGTATCAAGGACTTCCAGCTTGCAATGCGCCCTGTTGCGTGACAGAGCTTCATAGAATGTTTGTTCATCATGGACATGGGTGCCGTTGACCTTTGTGACAAGCTCGCCTACACCAAGTGCCATTTTATCAGCAGGAGATTCCGGCAGGATCCCGAGAATCATCACGCCATGGTTCTTTTTCGAAAATAGAACGGCATGTTCTCTTCCTGCATCCGCTGTGTCAACGTCAAGGCTTCTCGACCAATAATCGCAATCGCGACAGCAACGATGGCTGCTATCGGGTACCAGTAGCCGGCCGCGGCAATCAGCGTGATCAGAATGCCGAGACCAACCACACGTCTGCCCAGCTGACTGACAGCTTCTTTTGGCAGCATCCCCTGGACTTGCTGATGCAAACCAATCGCAAACGGAATAAGAATCAGTGAATATGTATTGTCTCCAAGTGTGAACACAGGCCACCACTCGAATGGCATTGACAGGATGTTGCCCGGGATGAGCATGAATGCCGGCACGACCCAGAGGCGTTTAACCTCGTGGACACCAACCGTCTGGCCACGCTTACTCTTGATCAATTTAGGAGAAGTTCCCTTTTTTCCATTTCGTAAAATAAGGAATCCTTCGCCAATCGTCATTAATGCTAACAAAATCACAATGGATGGATAGATTGTTTCATCTAGCTTGAAAATAAGTCGCCGACTAAAGGAAGATCGATTTCTTTTCCTGAAAGGAAGATCAAGCGAAAAATGCAACGCCGATTGTGTATGCAGGCGTAAGGAGCCTGACTTTTGTTAATAGACTCAATAGCAGAGTTGCTGTAGCAATTAAAACTATTGCTCCGAATGGAATCGCGATTCCCGCCGCAATGGTTATGATTGAGATGATCAGACCGACCAGCAATCCTAGCGGAAACAGCTGTCTTAGCTCAAAATAAGCATCCTTAGCCCTCACCGTAAAGTTCTTCCGCTCCCGCTTCACGCGCGATATACCAAGGACTGCAGCCAAAAATATAGAATAATAGAACACAGGGTGAAGCAGAAGCCTGCCCGTCCCTTTCAAAAGTTCAATGAACCAATCCTGTGCCACCCCTATGTCACCAGCCTTCGTAGATTACATGATATTAAGCTTATTCTATCAAATCTGTGGGGTAAAACCTATTAATTGTTGTGGAAACTTGGTGGGATTTTTTTCTTGTGGATCTGTTTTAGGACTGAATCTTGCGAGGGGATAAGGAATTTGGTGAACTATAGGTCGGCCTTTGGTGAAGTCAGGCATTAATTGCACTTCCAAGTATGAAATTCATTCAATTTTGGAGTGAATTCAGAGGGTTTCATTTAAAAAAGGTCGCTGGAAAAATTATTCTCTTAGTCAGACGCTATATTCTCCCGATCAACAGAGTGAATTTCCGAACAATCGGCACAATTGCCCGAAACTCTGCCGTAATTGCCCAAACTGAAGCCATAATCGTGCCGTCATCCAAATTAAGGAAAAAGCTGTACCCCATTTTGACGGGGTACAGCTTCTTTTACTGATTCGCCAGCAGCCTTAACGCGGTCTGCAGCTGAAGGTCGTTTTCTTCTTGTTTCATTGCTTCTCTTGCCGCATCCTCGAGTGCGGTGGCAGTTTTAGCGTCAATCACACCCGTAACGGTCATGTCATTTTTCCGTTGGAATGCCTTGATGGCAATTTCTGTCATTCCACTGAAGTAGCCATCTGTACGCCCCGGCTCAAAACCGAGTCCAGCGAGGATTTCCTGGGCATTTTTCACTTGCTCATTATTCATGTCCAGCTTGAGAGGTACTTCCGCCTGGATTGGATGGGTATCATACAACGCCGGCTGATTGACTTCGACTGTTGGCTCGATGCCTTTTCTATGGATCCAGTTGCCGTCAGGTGTCAGCCATTTGAACAGTGTCAGCTTGATATTGCTGCCATCCCCCATTGGCACTGCCTGCTGGACTGTCCCTTTGCCGAAGCTCTTCTCGCCAATGACCGGATAGCCTCCTGCTTCTTTCAAGGCACCGGCCAGAATTTCTGATGCTGATGCACTGCCATCGTCTGTCATCACAGCAATCGGATAATTTTTAGCATTTTCCAGATTGGAGAAATAACGAGTCTTATCGCCGTTGCGTTCTTCAATTTGATAGAGAGGCTTCTCCTTCGAAATCAATTCTCGCAAAATCTCTTCCACGCTGGAGAGCAGTCCCCCGGGATTACCGCGGACATCGATCAGCAGCGCATCCATCCCTTCTTTTTCAAAAGCCTTAAGTTCCTTGTTGAACTCCTTGGAGGTATCTTCTGAGAACGAGGTAATCTCCATGTAACCAATCTTCTCTCCATTTACCATTTTCATGTCAGCATGGACGGTAATCTGTGGGATCTCATCGCGGATCACTTTTACATTCAGCGGATCCTTCAAGCCCTTGCGCTCAATTTCCAGGACAACCGGAGTTCCTTTTTTGCCGCGAATTTTCAAAGTCGCTTCATATAAATCCAGTCCCTCGATACTTTCACCGTCGACCTTCAAAATCTGATCATTCGGCTTCAAGCCGGCTTTCTCTGCCGGGGAATTTTTAAAAGGCGAAACAATCACGATTTTTCCATCGACCGTACTGACCTCGGCACCAATTCCTTCGAAAGAAGACTCAAGCGTCTCATTGAATTGTTTGGCCGTTTCCTTGTCCATATAGACGGAATACGGATCCTCCAGGGTCGATAGCATACCTTGGATCGCCCCTTCAATCAGCTCTTTTTCCTTCACCTTTTCAACGTAACTGTTAAAAATCAAACTGTAGGCCTGCTCGACTTTTTCGAGACTGCTTGCATCACCTGCCTGTGCACCCACATGATCCTTTAGGGGCACAATCTGGCGCTCCAGAACCCCCGCCTTGCTTTCATACCATTGCATGCCGGCGTATGTACTCCCCGCACCTGTAAGCAGCGAGCCCGCCATCAAAAAGGCAATCCACTTGCGTTCCATTGCCAAACTCCTCCCTGTTTACCGCATCTACTGCTCCTCTGCCGTAAAAATTTCTATGATTCCAATTATATGACGAACAGGGACAGGGTATGAAGGATTAATTTTGGAGCGGACTTCCATATGGTTATAATTTACAAGTTTCTGAGTCTTTTAATCGGGAAAAAGAAAAAGGAAGAGACGTTTGTCTCTTCCTGAAGGATTGCTTAAAAGTGTGGCATTGGATTGATTGCATTTGACTTCGATGCATTCCAAGAGCCTTTATGCAATTCAAAGTGCAAGTGCTGACCGTAAGATTGTCCAGTATTCCCCATCGTTCCGATGCGCTGTCCCCTGGATACAACTTGTCCGCTGCTAACGCTGCGATTACTCATATGCGCATAAACGGTTGTATACGTTTGGCCATTGATTGAATGGGCAATGAAAATGGCATTTCCGTAGCTTGAAGAATAATAAGAACGGATTACAACACCATCTGCAGCTGCGACAATAGGTACATTAGCAGCTTTGTTAGCAATATCAATACCGGCATGGAAAGTTCCCCAACGCTGTCCGATTCCTGAAGTTATACGGCCATTGGCAGGCATTTGAAGCATGCCGCTTGATGCTGGTGGTTCCGCTGAAACTGGTTCAGGAGCCGGAGTCGAGCTTCCACCACCGCCGCTGCTTTTATTAGCAGCTGCTGCAGCCGCAGCTCTTTGTCTCGCAAGTTCAGCTTGTCTTGCTTTTTCTGCTGCAATTTCCGCCTGACGCTTCTTCTCAAGTGCGATCGCCTGAGCCATTGCAGCTTCTTGTGCCGCCAAGACTTCCGCAGCTTCTGCCATTTCGATAGTTTCGGCATGCATTTGCTCTTCTTCATGCTTAAGCGTGCTCATAAGCTTATTCTTTTCTTTAATCTGGTTGTTCAGTTGTACTTTTAAAACCTCAAGATCTTTCTTCATGTCTTTTAAGCTGTTAAGCTTAGCTTCCACTTGTTGCTGCTTCGTTTCAAGGTCTTGCTTATCCTTTTTGTGCTGCTCAAGGATATCCTTATCGGCCTGAACGATTGTCGTTACCGCACTCACGCGGTCAACAAAGTCGCTGAAGCTTTGGGCTCCAAGCAATACATCAATATAGTTAACAGTTCCTCCATTTTCCTGGAAGGAGCGTGCCTTATCTTTAAGCAACTCATTGCGTTTTTCGATGCGCTCCATCAATTCCGCGATTTCAACTTTTAACGTTTCGATTTCCTCGGTTGTCTGTGCAATTTCTGCGTTCTTTGCTTCGATTTTCTGTTCTGCGTCACTTACTGCAAAATCGAGTTTTTTGATTTGGTCATTAAGCTTCTGCTGCTCGTTTTGCAATACACCGATTTGGGACTTCTTTTGACCGATTTCAGCATTGATGCCCGAACGCTGATTTTTTAGTTCATCTTTCTCTTTTTGCATTTCTGTGATGCTGTTTGCTGTTACTTGATCTGCGGATAATGGGCTTAGCAAAGAACCCAGGCTTAAAGTACTGACTATTGCTAGTGAGAGTATCTGCTTTTTCACTAGATTTTTCCCCTCTCTTACTCATGATAGTTTCGTAACTTTGTCTTTCTATCTATCATCTATTGGCTATGTAGTGTAAAGGAAGAATGAAAATCTCCCTTACACTTTCAAGAACTTGCGGACGGACATGAGACTTCCCCAGATTCCAATAGCAGCTCCCATAATGATCAGGATTGCTGATAATTGGTAAACAAACGGATTGAATTCAAGCAATTTTATAAAATGGTCTTTCAGCTTATCGTTTAAGTAATCGTAAGCATAATAGTAGCTGCGGATACGGCTGCAATTGGCAAAATCGCTCCCAGTATTCCTAACCAGAGACCTTCAAGGAAGAACGGCCATCTGATAAAACCGTTCGTAGCGCCCACAAGTCTCATAATTTCAATCTCTCGTTTACGTGCCATAATCGTAATTTTAATAGTGTTAGAGATTAAGAACATTGCTGTAAAAAGAAGTCCGACAATTAATATGAGTCCCACATTTCGGCTTACTTTTATAAAACTGAATAGTTTTTCCACCTTGCCTTGCCCATACTTTACTGTAGAGACATAATTGAGTTTCTCAATTTGCTTGGCAACTCTCATTGTATCAGTAGGATTTTTCGTCTTTACGACGAAGACATCATTTAAAGGGTTATCTTGCTCAAACAACTGAAAGGCTTCCCCTTCATCTCCCAGGCTTTTTATCAAGCTCTCAAGTTCTTGCTCCTTGGAAGAATAAGTCACATTTTTTATCCCGGAAACCTGGTTGATTTGCTGCTCCAATACCTCTTTATCTTTGTCATTCGCTGCTATATCCACATGGACTCGGATTTCTACATCTTCCTCGATCGTGGTTGCGACTTTATTTAAATTCATCATAATGACGAAAAAGATACCGACCAAAAGCAAAGTAACTGTAACGGCACTTACGGATGCAAACGTCATCCAGCCGTTCCGCCCCAGACTCTTAAAGCTTTCTCGGACATGGCGGCGAAATGTTCTAGCTTTCATATCCGTAATCACCTTTCATTTCGTCGCGGGCAATCCTGCCGTTCTCGATCGCGATGACGCGATGGGTGATTGTGTTGACGATTTCTTTGTTGTGGGTGGCCATGACGATCGTAGTTCCCCTTAAGTTAATTTCCTCGAAAATGTTCATGATTTCCCATGAAGTATCAGGGTCAAGGTTTCCCGTAGGCTCATCAGCGATTACCACTTTAGGTGCGTTCACTATTGAACGAGCGATGGCAACACGCTGCTGCTCCCCGCCTGAAAGCTCAGTAGGAAGCGCTCTTGCTTTATGCTTAAGTCCTACTAGTTCCAAAGTTTCCATGACACGCTTCTTGATATATTGAGGCTGTTCCTCAATTACTTCCATCGCATAAGCCACATTTTCATAGACTGAAAGAGTATTCAGCAATTTAAAGTCCTGGAACACGACGCCAATATTCCGGCGCAGCAATGGTACTTTGCTGTCCTTAAGCTTTGCTAGATCGACACCATTTATAATGATGGAACCTTTAGAAGGCTTAACTTCACGGTACATCATTTTTATAAAAGTAGATTTTCCAGCGCCGCTGGGTCCTACCACGTATAAAAATTCACCTGCATCTATATGAACATTGATCCCATTAGCGGCAGTTATGCCGTTTCGGTATGTTTTGTAAACATCCTGCATATCTATCATTTTTGTATCACCTTAGATAGTTAGTCTTATCACTCGGCTAAACTTCGACAATTTGTAACAAACCTATTATAGCATCTCACTCTATCAAAAAAACCCTTTTAAATATTACAGTTTCTTTTCAAATGCAGTTATTTTTTCCATTTAATTCCTCTAGAGGTTATTAAATCTAGTTGCTTGCCGGTTGTTTGTCCTCTTAAGTTAGCTATTTACCTAGTGAAATCCCCCTGTTGTCGAGTTTCTTATTTAGTAGAATTTTTAGTTATATTACCGTGGTGTAACAACCTTTTGTCATAACTTGTATGTACAAAATGTGAAGCTTGCTGAATTGCTAAATAATTTGGCGATTTTGCAAAAATGTATAAGGACAGCATTTCTACCGTCAATGTATTGGAAAAAATGACACAAAAAAAACGTCCCGACGATTTCAGGACGTTTCCTTATAACTGTTATTTTTTGTTTGCCAGCCATTCTGCTACTGCTGAGGCATCGTCGCCTTCAAGAAGTTTTGGAGGCATTGATCCCTGGCCGTTCGCGATAACACTTTCAATATCTTCTTGCGATAAACGTGAACCTACATCGCTTAGCTTAGGCCCTACGCCGCCCTCTAGATTGCCACCATGCAGCTAGAGCATTTTTGATTATAGAGCTTTTCCGGATCCGCACCAGCCGTATCTCCGCCGCCAGCTTCATCGCCGCCGCCACCGCAAGCTGCCAGTGCCAAGGAGGTTCCCATTAATAGAGCCAATAATTTCTTCTTCACCTTAACTCCCCCTAATAAAATTTTGCATACACGACTATTTTATACCAATATCAAGCTCTTTTAAAACCCTCGCCCAATACCTCTGAAGCATCCATTACAATGACAAATGCAGCAGGGTCAATGGATTGAACCAATTGTTTCAATTTTGTGAACTCCGTCTGGTCCACAACACACATGATAATTGGCCGTTCATGGTCCGTATAGCCGCCGTATGCTGATAGTTTTGTCACTCCGCGGTCTATTTTATTCAAAATTGCTTCACGAACTTCATCCTGACGGTTTGTAATGACCATCGCCATCTTCGAGCGCCCGATGCCGACCTGCACCAGGTCAATCGTTTTACTAGTCACATAAAGCCCAATCAAAGCATAAAGGCCTCGTTCAATATCAAACACAATCGCTGCTGATAATACAATCAGTCCATCAATCAACGCTACGCAAGTACCAAGAGATAGACCCGTATACTTGTTAATAATTTGCGCTGCCAAATCCGTACCGCCAGTTGACGCATTTCCTCTAAAAACAATTCCAAGACCAAGACCGACTCCGATGCCGCCAAATAATGAACCAAGCAAAGGATCGAGAGTCCACGGCTTTACGTCATTGGTGAGGAACACTACAAATGGAAGGAAAATGGTCCCTGCAAGAGTTTTATACCCATATTGCCTCCCAAGTAAAACAACCCCTGCGATAAACAGCGGTATATTAAAAGCCCACTGAACATAGGCTGGCTCCCAGCCAAGTGTCGCATCTAAAATCGTACTGATCCCGCTGACTCCGCCGGAAGCAACCCGGTTCGGCAGCAAGAACACATTGAACGAGATTGCCACAATCGCCGATCCAATGAGCACATATACATATTCAAAAAGCTTTTCTATAGTTGGATTTAATGTATGATTACGCCTTTTCTTCAAAGTCCTATCCCCTTTTTCCTTTAATGCCGTCAGTGAGTATAGCACGTGTCGAATTTTCTGTAAACGCTAATAGTGCGCCGTGTTAAAGGGCAAAAGTTTTTTTTCAGTGCTCAAAAAACTACTTTGTGTTGTGCTACTTTTAAAGTTTCTATAGAGTCTCGATCTTCGAATTCCCTGCTTTCAGACTTGTCATTTAGACCTTATACTTTTGTTTCTACGCATATAGCAACACGAATTATCAGAATTAGCCTGGTTTTATTGAGTCTATATTATAGAAACAATTAGTCCCACTATTTTTGCAAGCAATATTTTATCCTGACTCTCTAAGTTTGTGAAATTATGAACACTTTTTGACGATTATCCAAATACCCTTACCCCTAGTCGTACTTTGTGATATATTTCACGTATAAGGAGGCGGTCATATTGATTAGTCTTTCCTGTAAAAAAGAAAAATACATTTTTTTTAATACCTTACATGCTCACCATTACACAATATCCGAGTCCAGCATCTGGCCAGACTGTAGGTTGCGGATTGTAATGGCAATTAACCAAAAACAAACTCGAAACTATATAAATTTTTCAGAAAGAGGGTAATTAATTTGGCTAAAAAAGTTGTTATCGTAGGTGGAGTTGCTGGCGGAGCTACAACGGCGGCGCGTTTAAGAAGATTGGATGAACAAACAGAAATCGTGATGATCGAACGCGGTGAATATATTTCTTTCGCAAACTGCGGCCTTCCTTATTATATCGCGGTGCCATCCAGGAGCGTGACGCATTGCTTGTTCAGACTGTTGAAGGCATGTCCAAGAAATTCAACATGGACATCCGCAACCTGAGCGAAGTGACGCGCATCGACCGCGAGCGCAAAGTGGTTGAAATCAAGAGCCTTAAAACCGGCGAAACTTATGAGGAAAGCTATGATGTGCTTGTTTTATCACCAGGTGCAAGCCCAATCAAGCCTCCTATCCCAGGCATTAATGAAGCTGAAGCATTGTTCACGCTTCGCAACATTCCTGACACTGATAAAATCAAAGCATATGTCGATGAGCAAAAACCGAAGAAGGCAACCGTCATCGGCGGCGGATTCATCGGTGTTGAAATGGCCGAAAACCTTTGGGAACGCGGGGTTGAAGTAACACTTGTCGAGATGGCTGACCAGATCATGGCGCCAATCGACTTTGAAATGGCTTCAATTTTACATCAGCATCTTCGTGAAAAAGGCGTGAACCTTGTTCTTGAAGATGGCGTGAAATCTTTTGAGAAGAACGGCAAGCTGATCAACCTGAACAGCGGCAAGCAAATTGATACTGACCTGGTCATCCTTGCGATTGGCGTTGCGCCTGAAAATAAATTGGCTAAAGAAGCTGGCCTTGAGCTTGGTCTCCGTGGTGCAATCCGTGTCAACGAGCGCCTGCAGACGGCTGACGAAAGCATCTACGCGATCGGCGACGCGATTGAAGTAAAAGACTATATCAACGGACATGCGACTCATATTCCGCTTGCATGGCCGGCTAACCGCCAGGGACGCATCGTTGCCGATCATATCAACGGCATCGATTCAAAGTACCAGGGCACGCTCGGCACATCCATCGCGAAGGTGTTCGACATGACCGTTGCGGCAACAGGAAATAACGAGAAGACGTTGAAGCGCCTGGGCATCTCTTATGATGTTGTACACGTTCACCCAAGCTCTCACGCTGGATACTATCCGGATGCATTTCCGATCGCGCTAAAATTAATCTTTGACCGAGAGACAGGCAAAATCTTCGGTGCACAGGCTGTATCATATGATGGCGCCGACAAGCGCATCGACGTTTTGGCTACAGCAATCAAGGGCGGCCTGACAATCTTTGACCTGCCAGATCTTGAACTGGCTTACGCACCGCCATACTCTTCTGCAAAAGACCCAGTCAACATGGCTGGCTACGCAGCGAAGAATCTTGCTGAAGGTCTTGTTGAGACTGTTCAATGGCATGAAATCAATGACATTCTGGCTGATGGCGGCTACTTGATCGACGTTCGTGAACCAATCGAACGCGACATGGGTATGATTGAGGGTTCTGTGAATATTCCACTTGGCGAGCTTCGCGACCGTCTTGGTGAAATCCCGACGAGAGAAGTGTACGTATACTGCCAGGTCGGCCTTCGCGGTTACCTTGCTACACGTATCCTGATGCAGGCTGGATTCAAGGTGAAGAACCTGGATGGCGGCTACAAGACTTACTCTTGCGTGTTCGAGCCAGATGCAAGCGAAAACTGTGGTACTCCAATCAGCGATAATGGCGTGGCTCAGCATAATGCTGCGATGGAAGAAATCGCTGCTGGCGCTTCACAGGCCAGTGTAGGATTGGCTGTTGAATCTGCTCCTGTATCTGAGACACCTGCTGCTCCAGTTGCACCGCCGACTGTAAAAACCACACTTGACGCTTGCGGCCTGTCTTGCCCTGGCCCGATCATGAAGGTGTATAAAACACTTGGCGATATGCAGGACGGCGAGGTTATGGAAGTCCACGCAACAGATCCGGGCTTCGCGAAGGACATTAAGGCTTGGTGTGAGAAGACCGGCAACAAACTCATCAGCATCAAGTTTGAAGATAAGAAGTTCAAAGCGCAGATCATGAAAGGCAATGTGGTCGTGCCTATGAATACAATGGCAGCTCCTGTTGAGGTTCCGACTGGCATTCCAACCGCTGCTCCTGCTAAAAATGGCGCAACGATGGTCGTGTTCAGCGGCGACCTCGATAAAGCAATCGCAACATTCATCATCGCATCTGGTGCGGCGGCGATGGGCAAAGAAGTAACCTTGTTCTTCACCTTCTGGGGACTGAACATCCTGAAGCGCAGCGACGCACCGTCCACCGAGAAAGACATGATGGCGAAGATGTTCAGCTTGATGATGCCGAAAGGAGCGAATGACCTGCCATTGTCCAAGATGAACATGGGCGGCATGGGCTCCAAGATGATCAAGACCGTCATGGCCAACAAAAACGTCGACAGCCTTGAAACCCTGATGAAAAATGCCATGGACGCCGGAGTGAAGCTAGTAGCCTGCGGCATGAGCATGGACATCATGGGCATCGCAAAAGAAGAACTCATCGACGGAGTCGAAATCGGCGGCGTAGCAGCGTATCTCGGCGATGCGGAGGATTCTGGATTGAATTTGTTTATCTAATATGGGGAGCGGTCTTCCCTTTATGGAGGCCGCTTTTTAGGTGTATGGGGTTAATAAAAAAGGTAATTGGCCTTTGGTTTTTCCTTATCCAGGTAAAATGAGAGATTAGGTCTCTTTTGTGAGAGATTATTGTAATTACCCGAGAGATTATTTAATGAAGTTAAGAGATTTTACCTATTCGGCGAGAGATTATCCTAATTTAACGAGAGATTCATTTTCCAGAACCACGTATTTGCACCTCCTCCTCTCATAAAGAAGGATTTTTATACAAGTAAGTCGAATATAACCAACAAAATAATAAGGAGTGATCATATTTTGATTGTCAAAAAAAGAACAATACCTTTACGTATCCTGATTGATGAAGCTGTACTACGGCGCATTTCGCTCAACCACCCAAAAAGGAGCGAAATCCTACAAGATCTCTTGATTCGAAGAGCAGGTTTCAAAGGTGAACAGGACATGGACTACTATTTAAGCCTTCTAAATGATTCTGATTTCTATATTCTCCAAGATCTTCGTATCCCCTTAGGAAAAAATCACTTCCAAATCGATTTCCTCATTCTATCAACTTATTTCATCCTTTTAATCGAAAATAAAAATATGCCAGGCATCATTGAATTCGACCCCGATTTTAACCAAGTCATTCGAACATATAATGATAAAATTGAAATATATGATGATCCAGTCATGCAAGTAAAAAGGCAATTAATCCAACTTGTGCATTGGCTAAAACTCAATCACTTCACTATCCCTCCCATAGAATTCCTCGTCACATACAGCAATCAAGGCTCTATTCTTAAAAATCCAACTAAAAATGAAGAAATCTTTAAAAGAGTTTGTAAGGGCGGATCAGTAGTAATGAAAGTGGAAGAGTTCAAGAGTAGGCACAAGAGCGAAATCTTTTCGCAAAAAGAAATAAAAAAGCTGATTAAACTTCTAATAAAAAGTCATGAGCCCGAAGGATCCCATATAAGTAAATTTAAACTTTCCCCCTCCGATTTCCTCCAAGGTGTCCAATGTCCATCTTGCAGCCAATTTTATATGGAGCGAATTTCAGGGAGCTGGCATTGTACAAGTTGTGGTGCCAGGTCAGATGACGCACACGTACAAGCAGTAATGGATTACTTTTTGGTCGGCAACCCTTCCATCACAAACAAGCAGCTTAGAATACTATTACGGCTTACTTCAGATAAAACAGCCTCTAGAATACTTCTTAAAATGAATCTCCCATTTACCGGAACTACGAAAGACAGAGTATACTATCCCAAATGAAGAAATCCCCTGCCTTTAATTTGGCAGGGGATTTCTTCATTTTATGTTTTCCCTTAAATTGAATAAATGAGAGAATCTTAAATATAAGAGAGAGATTTTGGTTCATGGGTGGGAGATTATCATATGCAGGTGAGAGATTATGAGCATATGCAGAGAGATTATAGCTGTTTGCCGAGAGATTCCAGCTAAAGGCACTAAGAAAAGCGCAAGCGCTTGGTCAGCCCCGACAAGCGTTGGAGGCCGATCGGTGAAGTCGCTCTTTGACTTCATCGGGCGGACCGAAACGTCTCGAGGGGCTAGGCGCTGGAGCTAGACACTAATCTAAGTAAAAAGTTTTATGCTTTCTTATAAGATTAAAAATCCCCGCAAACCCGGCGGGGGACTCCCAAAACTCATATGCGGATCCATTTTACTCTCCCAAACTCAACTTAGACCTTAAATAAGCATCAATAAACATATCAATATCCCCGTCCATGACTCCTTGCACGTTGCCTGATTCGGCGCTGTGCGGTGGTCTTTTACCATGGAATATGGATGGAATACGTAGGAGCGAATCTGGCTGCCCCAGCCGATTTCTTTTTGCTCACCGCGAATTTCGTCCAGTTCGGCTTGCTGCTGCTCGATTTCGCGCTGGTATAGCTTAGCTTTCAACATTTTCATCGACATTTCACGGTTCTTGATTTGTGAACGTTCTGCCTGGGAAGATACGACTACCCCGGTTGGCAAGTGAGTAATCCGTACGGCTGAGTCAGTGGTGTTAATGTGCTGGCCGCCGGCGCCGCTTGCACGGTACGTATCGATTTTCAAGTCTTCCGTGCGGATTTCGATCTCAATTTCGTTGTTGAATTCCGGCATAACATCGCACGATACAAATGAAGTATGGCGGCGTCCTGATGAGTCGAACGGCGAAATTCGCACGAGGCGGTGAACGCCTTTTTCCGCTTTCAAATAACCGTATGCATTGTGTCCGTTAATTTTCAAAGTGACACTCTTGATTCCCGCTTCATCTCCCGGCAGATAATCCAGCGTCTCCACCTTGAAGCCGCGCTTTTCCGCCCAGCGCGTGTACATCCGAAGCAGCATAGAACCCCAGTCCTGGGATTCCGTTCCGCCCGCTCCCGGATGCAATTCAACAATGGCATTGTTTTTATCGTGCTCTTCACTCAACAACAACTGGAGTTCAAACTCACTCATCCGCTCCCTGAATTCCACAAGCTCCTTCTCCAGCTCTTTCCGAAGGTCCGCGTCGTTTTCCTCTTTTACAAGCTCATAAGTCAAATCGAGATTTTCAAATGATTCGTTCAGCTCGTTAAACTCGTTAACCTGTTCCTTAAGCGCATTCGTTTCGTTGATCACGACCTGGGCTTTCTGCTGGTCATCCCAGAAGTCGGGCGCGAGCATGCCGTCCTCCAGCTCAGCGATTCGCGCTTCTTTATTTTCAAGGTCAAAGAGACCCCCTGAAGTCCGCTAATTTCTTAGCTGTTTTCTCAAGCTCATTCCTGATATCTGCTAATTCCATATCGTTCACCTCAAAAGAAAGTTAATTACTATTATACCTCATTCTATGCTGCAAGGAAAAAGAGAGCCGGTTACCCGCGCCCTCTTGTAGTCCCTTTAACGCATCACCGCACCGGGGGTCTGACCCCCGGTGCGGTAGTGCAGTAAAGCTTATTCCGCTTTGCCGCAGCAGTTCTTGTATTTCTTTCCGCTGCCGCAGATGCATGGGTCATTACGGCCGACATCCATTGTTTTGACGACAGGCTTTTTCTTCACTTTGCCGCCTTCGCCTTCTTTTGGATTCACCGCATGGCCCTTCGCTACTTCCTGGCGCTCAAGGTTGCTGCGGATTTCAGCTTTCATGATATATTTCGCAACATCGTCTTCGATGGAAAGGATCATATTCTCAAACATCGCGAAGCCTTCATGCTGGTACTCGCGCAGCGGATCGATCTGGCCATACGCACGCAGGTGAATACCCTGGCGAAGCTGGTCCATCTGGTCGATGTGGTCCATCCACTTTGAGTCAACCGAACGAAGTACGATTACTTTTTCAAATTCGCGCATTTGCTCGTCAGTCAACAGCTCTTCTTTTTCATCATAGCGCTCTTTCACCTTCGCCATGATGCTTCGATGATTTCATCCGCCTCTTTGCTGCGAAGGTCTTCAGCAGTGATGTCACCTTCGTGAAGCAGGTTGCCGTTCACATAGTCAATGATGCTGTTCAGATCCCATTTTTCCATATCCTCGCCTGCTGGCGTATGGGCAGAGACATTGCGTTCCAAAGCAGACCTGATCATTTTTTCAACGATACCACGGAGGTTTTCAGATTCAAGTACCTCGTCACGCTGCTTGTAGATGATTTCGCGCTGCTGGCGAAGAACATCGTCGTACTGAAGCAATTGCTTACGGGCATCGAAGTTGTTGCCCTCAACACGTTTTTGCGCAGATTCAACGGCTCTGGAAACCATCTTGCTCTGGATTGGCTGGGTATCATCCATGCCAAGCGCTCCATCATTGCTTTCATATTGTCGGAACCAAAGCGGCGCATCAGTTCATCTTCCATGGAAAGATAGAACTGCGTCACACCTGGGTCTCCCTGCCGTCCAGAACGTCCGCGGAGCTGATTATCGATACGGCGGCTCTCGTGGCGCTCTGTACCAATAACGCAAGACCGCCAACTTCTTTAACACCCTCGCCAAGCTTGATGTCCGTACCACGGCCCGCCATGTTAGTAGCAATCGTAACCGCGCCCTTCGAACCGGCTTCAGCAATGATTTCGGCTTCACGCTCATGGTTTTTCGCGTTCAAGACATTATGCTTAATGCCCTTTTTCGATAAAAACGCAGAAATGATTTCAGACGTTTCAATCGCTACCGTACCAACAAGTACTGGCTGGCCAGCCTGGTGGCGCTCGGCGATATCATCAGCGACTGCTTTGAACTTACCTTGCATCGTTGCGTAAATCAAATCCGGACGGTCGTCACGCGCAATCGAACGGTTCGTCGGGATGCAGACAACGTTCATGTTGTATATGTTGCGGAATTCCTCTTCCTCAGTCTTCGCTGTACCCGTCATACCAGATAGCTTTTCGTACATACGGAAGTAGTTCTGGAATGTGATTGTCGCAAGCGTCATACTTTCATTCTGGATCTCAAGGCCTTCTTTCGCCTCGATCGCCTGGTGCAAGCCTTCGCTGTAACGGCGGCCTTTCATCAGACGGCCAGTGAATTGGTCAACGATCACAATTTCGCCGTCCTGGACGACATAATCCACATCTTTGTGCATGCTCGCCTGGGCTTTCATCGCCTGGTTGATGTGGTGAAGCAATGTCACATGCTTGATGTCAAAAAGGTTCTCGATGCCGAATGCCTTCTCGGACTTCGTGATCCCTTCCTCAGTCAGCTGGACACCCTTCGTTTTTTCATCATATGTGTATTCTTCTTCACGCTTCAATGTGCGAACGAATGCGTTTGCCTGCATGTATAGCGCGGCAGATTTTTGCGCAGAGCCGGAAATGATCAACGGCGTACGCGCTTCATCGATCAAAATGGAGTCAACTTCATCGATGACACAGAAATGCAGCGGACGCTGAACCTTCTGTTCTGAGTACAGCACCATGTTATCGCGAAGATAGTCGAAGCCGAACTCATTGTTCGTACCATAAGTGATGTCTGCACGGTATGCTTCCTGCTTCTCTTCCTTCGTCATGCTGTTCAGGTTAAGGCCGACAGAAAGGCCAAGGAACTCATACAGCTTGCCCATCTCAACAGCGTCACGGCTGGCGAGGTATTCGTTGACCGTGATGACGTGCACGCCTCGTCCAGTGATCGCGTTTAGGTAAACCGGCATTGTAGCGGTCAAGGTCTTACCTTCACCAGTCTTCATCTCAGAGATATTCCCTTCGTGGAGGGAAATACCACCCATCAGCTGGACTTTATAGGGATACAGACCAAGGACACGCTTGGCACCTTCACGGACGACTGCAAACGCTTCAACCAGCAGGTCATCAGTAGACGCGCCGTTCTGGTAACGGGATTTGAACTCCTCCGTTTTTTCCCTGAGCTGATCGTCTGACAGCTTTTCCATATCGCCTGCAAGTGCATCGATTTGATCCGCCATTTTCGTCAATCTTTTGATATCGCGTTTATTCTGGTCGAAAATTTTCGTTAAAATCCCCATACAGACGCTCCTTTTATCTAATGAATCTCGTTGAATTCGATTGTTAAAAATTGTCCCAAAGAAAAAAGATTCGCTGTAAACGCACCGAATCCCTTTTAGAAAAATTCGATTTATTGCTAAATACTATCTTACCACTTACAACAAGGGGTGACAACCAATCGAGGTATGCGAAAAGTCCCCCTGCCGGCTGACAGAGGGACGATGGATTTATTGATTTTTCATAAACTCCAGCACTTCTAAATCAATCTTGCCTTTCTCCTGCTCCCTTTCCTCAAAGTTTTCGGTGTGGATGTAGGAAGTGAGCGCTTTGTGGAATTCTTCTCCGTCAGAAGGATCTGCCTTCAGGTACTCAAGACGCTTAAGATGCTGGACGACTGTGTCCTTAACCTCACCTTCAATTGCAACTATGTTCTCTGGCTTTGATTTTGCAAAATAGAGCTGCTGAAGGCCGTAGATGCGAATCAGTTCGGCGATTGGCTCCGAATGGTCATCGACACGCAGATCGATGTAACGATCGTTGTATCCGCCATAACCGCCCTTCTCCTTGACGACAAGAAGCGCCGCCGACTGCTGGCCTCTGCTATCCCCTCCAGCTTTCTGACCGGCGTTAAGCGCCTGCAGCAACCGGTGAGCGAGCGAACCTTCCGTCGACTCAAACGTTTCCGCCATTGCCTTTACAGTATTCTCATCTACTAAAATATTACCCTGTGCAGCGAAATGCTTCCCAGTCACTCCGCCTGCCCAGTCATAGCAGTATGTACCGGTAAAAGTTGCTGGCTTTCCTTCAGCATCAATCAGGCCGACCTGGCGCATCTCCTTGTCGGGATCATCCTTCGTGATCAGCTCCATAACTTCTTCAGCGGATATCCCCTGTGCCATCAACTCAAGCGCCTGCGGACCATACGCGGTATTTGCGTATGACTGGGTAGCCACAGCACCTACTCCCGCTTTAGCAAAAGGCACGACTGCCCCTACTCCAAGAAATTTAGACTGTACCGCAATTCCCCATTCTTTTTCCTGCGGGTCATAACCTACGATTGAAAATGTCATTATGTATCGCCTCCTGTAAAAAATATTTCGGCACTCGGCATAATAGTTCCTTCAAAAGAACAAATTAAAACCCACAGCCAAATTCTGACTGTGGGTAGAGTTTAAGATTACAAAACTTTATTGAGCTTCAATCAAACCATAACGGCCGTCGTTACGCTTGTAAACAACGTTTGTTTGGTTTGTTTCAGCATTTGTGAACACATAGAAACTGTGGCCCAGCATGTTCATCTGCAGAATCGCTTCTTCGCTGTCCATTGGCTTCAGGTCAAAGCTCTTAGTACGGACAACTTCCAGATCCTCTTCATCTTCAACCTGCTCAACTTCAGTGAAAATTGGAGCGTAATCCTTCAGGCTCTCCTTTTCACGGAACTTGCGGTTGACCTTTGTCTTATGCTTGCGGATCTGGCGCTCAAGCTTATCAGTAATCAAGTCGATCGCAGCATACATATCTTCATGAATTTCCTCAGCGCGAAGCACAAGGTTCTTCATCGGAATCGTAATTTCAACTTTTGATTTTTTATCCTGGTAACTTTCAGGTTAACGTTCACATTGGCATTGGGTGACTCGGTAAAATACCGATCAAGCTTCGCAACCTTCTTCTCAACATACTCTCTGATTGCTGGCGTTACCTCAATGTTTTCTCCACGAATGTTGTAGTTCATAGTGAACTCCTCCTTTGGGATATGACTATGTATTACTAATTCTATTTTACCCCAAAGAACTCCTGCAAAAACAGTCTGAAGATTTGACATTTTTATGTCTGTTTTTACCGTCGGAATAGTGGATAATTTGTTGAGGCTTGTCCAAAAATGGGAAAACCGCCTGGAATTGGGCGGTTTAGTTGATGTAATAAGGCCTGAAATGTTTATTAATTTCCCTGGACCATTCCGAAAAAGCAGGATAAATACTTTCACCAATTACTTCTTCCCATATACTGTAATCGGAATGATGAAGTAATTGAGCCTTTTTCCAAACTATCTCGAAAGAAGTAAATTGAGTCAGGACTTCCGGTCGCTCCGCAAAATGTTCTGCAAGTACCTGGTTGGATAGATGGATTTGCCCAAACGCCAAACTGATGTCATCCCACAAGTGATCAGCGTCCTCCAGCCTCAGTTTTTCTAGACAACGAAAGATATGTCCAAAAGCTTCTTCAATGGTATCCAATAAACCAATATACTGCCTGACCAAGAGCATTTTCTCTTCATTTAGTGCATTCAATCCATTCACCTATTTCCTCTTGTCGTAAAACATACCATCTGTCGAAAGGTTCTGATATGGATTGACATATTTCGTGTTGGATTCTTTTTTCGCCTGCAGGTTCTTGATGTCCTTCTGGATCAAGACCTTTTCATCTTTTAAAAGCTGCTCAAGCCTGGCGTTCAGTTGGACGATTTGCTTGCCCAACTCCATTTCCTCAGGAGTATAGGGAGGGACGATTTCTTTCATAAGGAATTCGCGTCTGTCCAACAGCTCTTCCACCTTTGAAATCTTCTCATCCCGATCTTCCTGAGGCTTTTGCAGGATCTCAATCAATTCTTTCGTTGCCTCGTAAAACTTCTTTACAGCGCTCACTACGCCATGCCACCCTGGCTATGCTGCTTTTGGCGATTCAGCTGGATTACCTGTTTCCACGTATCACGGAATTCAGTCACTAGCCCTTCCACTTCCTCAAGAGCCTGAAGGTCATTTTTGATATTCGCATCAATCAGGCGTCGGTTCATGAAATCGTACAAAGACATCATATTTTGTGAGACTTCAAGATCCATATTCAGCGTCACCATCAACTCCTGGACGATGTTCTGCGCCTTCTGGATATTCAAGTTCTTCGCCTGGATGTCCTTCGACTGAATACCATGCTTCGCAAGATTGATAAACTTCAAGCATCCATTGTATAACATCAATGTCAATTCCCCAGGCGAAGCTGTATTCACAGAACTTTGCTGGTAAGACTGGTAAGGATTATTTAGTGCCATTTTAGAACGCTCCTTTTTAAAAAAACTTACATACTGAACTGCTGCATCAAATACATCGACTGGCTGTTCGCCCGCTGGATTGCTTTTTCCATCGCCGTGAACTGGCGCCAGTAGCGATCCTCAATTTGAATCAATCGATCCTCGAATCGATTAATCTGGTTGTCTACGTCATTCAGGTTCCTTCCCAATGTAAACTTTTGAATAACCCAAGTAGACTTACCAGCTTTTTCTTCAATCTGTTTAATCGTTGAATCAATCGTTTTTATTAAACGCTCGGCAATACCCATGGTGCTTCTTGTTTTCCCATCACCATCTGTAGCAAACAACTTATATACCGCATCTGGGTTTTCTGCCAACTTACTTTTTAATAATTCTTCGTTGTCAATTACAAGTTTACCTTTATCAGCATAATTTGAGGTAGTTTTAATCCCCAACTCAGCAAGCTGGCCAAAGCCCTTTAAAGCCCCTTCAAGTGGTGAATAGAAGTCAAGTCTCAGGTTATTCAATCCATTGGATAGTAGAATCATTTCGGATTAAACCGCTTTTCGCCTTCTCTTCCCATAACTCAATTTGCTTTTCTTCCATAACTTCTTTTTCGTCATCGGAAAGTGGTTGATAATCACGGTATCTCTTTTCATCTAACTTACCATTAATCTTCTCTATCATTTCATTATATTTATTGACAAACTTTACAATACTATCAAAGGCAGCATTCGTGTTGTTCCCCACAGTAACAGTTTCTTCGCCTGCTGTTACTTGCTTAAAATTGAATTGGATGTTGTTAATTTTATATTCATTAGTAGGAGGTTCAACGGTTAAAGAACTATTATAGGTAAATTTTGCATTTGTGCCCCCTGTTTCAGTCGTTTTCCACACTCCTGAACCAGCAGGTGATTCTGCTCCTGCTTTCATCTGTAACACGTTAGCAATAAACCCTGCATTTGTCCCATTATAACCAATCTCAGCACCCAGGAACGTGTGAGGGTCCTTATTAAAATCCCCAGTAACTGTTCGTTCCATGACAACTTTATCTGCTGTTGAATCATAGAAAGCACGTATTCCCAACTCTGAGTCATTGATTTTTTTCAAGACATCATTTAATGTCTCAGCTTCGGAAACTTCGAAAGTTTTCTCAACCTTTGTTCCATCCTCTTTGAAGGTCGCTAACGTAAAGCTTATAGGCCAACGCTAAAGTCTGGTGCCGTCTTAAAACTAGTTAGTTGATCCTTAAACGCTTTACTTGAATCAATCTTCTGGCCTACCGCTGAAACAGTATCCTGGCTCACCCTGACAGCTGCAGATGCCAAACGATCTACTTTGACTTTATAAGTACCACTTAATGTACTTGGAAAAGCCGTTGCTGAAACTGCTCCCTCATTTGAACTGGTCGTTGTTTTAGAGGCATAGGTCTTTTCATAGTTCATATCCCGGGCGGCCGTCTGCATCTCGTACATTAGCTTATTCATCTCACGGTATTCATCACGCTGCCACTCAAGGGTCTGTTTTTTTTGCTTTATTTTATCAAGCGGAATACGCTCCGCCTTCATTAAATCGCCAACAAGCTGGTCAATGTCCATGCCGCTGGCTAACCCGCCTATTCTCATAGTTGACATTCATCCTCACCTTCAGATCTTTTTATCCACCATGAGTCCGATAAACTCAGTCATCGCCGCGTAAAAGTCGAGCATTTTCTTTGGCGGAATTTCCCGTACCGTTTCTTTCGTTTTCTCATCAATAATTTTCACATAATATTCATTAAGCTTTTCATGGAACTCAAATTTCAAGGCAGTTGGTGATGCTTCCATGAATATATTCATGCTGCCTACAATCTCTTTAACCTTTTCTTTTGGAAAAGTCATGCCTTCTTGGATATCTTCATTTGCTGCTTTAAATACTTCAAAACCTTTTTCCTTAGTCTGGTTTGTAATTTCACCGATTTCGGTTGTTCTTAGCTGTGAGGAAAATTGATTGGATGATATGCGGTCAATCATCTCGGTATCCCCCTGGAATGATTATTCTTTTACTATTTATATCGGAGTGATGTCAGGTTTGTTTAGTTTATTATCTATTTAGAATGATATATAATAATAGAGAACACGTGTTCCTATATGATTGGAGGTAAATTAAATGGAGCTGCTCGAAGAACTCCTGCAACATATACCGTTACGATCACTTTCTTTAATCAACGCCAAGCTATTAGGAGATGGTAATTTAACTATTGAGGGTTTCAAACAACCAAGGTTCAGGTTCCAGCACAGTTATGCAGACAGAGGTTGGTGTCATTTCTGCTATGAAAGTCTTCACAGTTTCATTCCAGTCAATCCTCCTAGATATAAAAGGAATATTGACCCAAGAGTTAATGCAGGCTTTTCCGAAACATTATATGTACAATCCAGGACTTCTCCAGTACTTACCCTTTTAAAAAACTCTTGGTATGCAGGCAAGAAAAAAATCATTCCTTTACAGTTATTAGAACAAACTCTAAACCCAGAGTCTTTAGCATGGTGGTACCAAGATGATGGACACTTAGTGTGGGAAAATGGTTCACCACGAAAAATTATTTTGTCGACTGATAATTTTACTAGAGAGGAGAATTTGGGTCTAATTAAGATATTAAGAGAGTTACTTCATTTAGAATTTTCTCTAGATGGTCAAAATAGATTGTGCCTTTATGACCAACCACAAATATTATATTTTTTATTTTTAGTACAAGATTATATTCATCCATCAATGGCGAGGAAACTGCCACCGTATAGTCAAATCACCTCTCCTATAAAATTACAGCAAAAAAGAACTACTATTTATTTACCGTTTCAGTTAACTAAGCCCACAAAAGAAATAAGAGAGATTTTATTTAAATTTAATCCCGAAACTTTTATAACTAATTGGTACAGATATTTATATAAAAGCCATTTAACACTTACCGCTTTCAAATATAGTCACCAAGTTACCTTAAACAAAATGGAACGGAATAAAATCTTTAAGACGCAAAGTCGAACTGGGTTGCGGATGAGTGAGATCATTACAATTCTGTTTTCACAAAGAAAAGAGGCCTGTCCAAAGGACAAACCTCTTAAAGATAGAATTAACGAAGAAGTTGTAGAACTCCCTGTGGCTGCTGGTTCGCCTGCGCTAACATAGCTTGAGCAGCTTGAGATAGGATAGAGTTCTTTGTTTGGTTCATCATTTCTTTCGCCATCGTGCGAACATTGCTTTCACAAATGACTAGACTATATCTTCACCCTCTATCATTCTAGTAGGGGTCGGGCACTTCGGATTCACAATGCTGATGACCATTGTTTCACCTATAGATTTCATCATCATAGCTTTCGCCTTAGATGGTTTATCCTAGTCGTTGAACCTTCTCCACTCTTTCGAGACAGGAGCTTGGCTGCTGATTGCCCATATCTTTCTTCTTTTTAACCCTTCACGTTTGTCGTTTCCAACTCCGTTGTGGGGAAGAAAGCTCTAAGGGGTTTCCAGCAATTCACCCGATAATGATCTCTAGCCGTTACCAGCCAGGACGACTGTGCTTGTCACTGCTTAAGCAGCTAAAGCATAATCTACGTCACGGATACGTGATTCCGCAGCAGTTAAGTTTTCAGAAGATGTACCTAGGTTGTTGATTGTGTGTTCTAAGCGATTTTGAACAGCACCCAGTTTAGAACGTTCAGCTGATACAGACTTGATTGCATCGTCGATTGTAGTAATTGCAGCTTTTGCATTTACTTGTGATGTCACATCAAGGTTATTTACACCTAGTGCTGTAGCTCTCATATCAAGAATTGATACATTCATTTCCTGATCTTCATTTGCACCAATTTGGAAATTTAATGAATTATTTGCATCAATTTTAACTCTAACATTAGTAGTACCAGCAGTTTCAGTAGATGCTACTTTCAGTTCAAGTCCATCATAATCTCCACCGTGTACAGTTATCTTATTCCCTTCAAATGTTAGAGAAGTTGGATCTGCTCCTGTAGTGGCAGCATTAAGAGTAGCTGTAGCATCATCACCAATAATTGATGTAATATCAGCATTTGCTACGTTTGCTGTTAACAAATCAGTTCCATTTTGATCTGTCACTGCAATTGCAGCTGTAGAAGTAAATGTATCACCAGGAACAGCATCTGTCAAAGTTAATCCAGATACATCTAATTGTGCATCTGAACCAACTGCAGTTGTAGAGAAGGTTAACTTGAAGGCAGCTGAATCATAAGTAGCTGTAACACCAGTTTGACCAGATACATTATTTACCGCACTAGCAATATCCGCTCCAGTACCACCAGCATTTAAATTAATTGTCACACCATTAACAGAGAATGAAGTATCAGTTCCTATAGTGATTGCTGCAGTACCATCAAAAATCATACTAGCAGATTCAGCGGCTTTTATGTTATTTAAATCTAATTGTCCGCCTGCTTTAATACCAGCACCACCACCTACTACAGCAACACCACCCGTTGTGAGAGCAACACCAGATTGGTCAGTTACAGTCGCTTGAACACCTGCACCACCATTTAATAATTTTTTTGTATTGAATTCTGTAGTATTTCCAATACGATCTATTTCGTCCGTAAGCTGATCAATTTCTTTTTGAATCTCTGAACGGTCATCCACAGTATTAGTATCATTAGAAGCTTGTACTGATAATTCACGCATACGCTGTAAAATACTATGAGTCTCGTTTAAAGCACCTTCAGCAGTTGCAAGTAAAGAATTTGCATCTTGTGCGTTTTTTGAAGCCATGTCCAATCCACGAATCTGCCCACGCATTTTTTCAGAAATTGCTAAACCTGCTGCGTCATCTCCTGCTTTGTTAATTCGAAGACCAGAAGATAACTTCTCCATGGACTTTGATTGTGCACCAGTAGCACTGTTTAACTGACGAAAAGCAACCTCGAAATTCAAAAATCACCCTAATCGAGAAACCTATGTGACCCAAGGTGTTTGCAGAAAGTGAAGTTGCATCATTAGGAAAACCAAATTTAATGGAAAGAACTCGTTCCAAAACATTAGGAAATCATAAAAAATGGAAGAACGAAAAACAGCAGTTCATTTGGAAACCATTAGAGCTGTTCTTCATTTCTTCCATTAGAAATCCATTTGCTAGGCATTTTGTTGTAACAGTGTTTCAACTTCTCGCTCGTAACCATACTTCTGAAAGACTCTATCAAAGCCACCTCGAAAATATCTCGCTGATTGATGTTCTTTTCCTTGCTAAAATCTCGAACCATTAGGTCTAATGTGTTCGTCATGTGAACGGATTTTGTAACAAATGAACCTGGTAAAGTAAAGCGAGGAATTTGTCTTGACGCTACTGACGCTCCTAAAAGGCTTTGCAAGCCCTCCTTGTTCGAAGCTAGCCATTCGAGTAATGGTAGAAATTGTTCAACTCCACCATTTCCAATAGAAAGAGAGCCTTCTAATGAAGCGTCACTATTGGCAGTAGCAACACTTTCCTCATCGTTAGTCATTGTCGGGGAAGTAGAGAGATAATTCCCTGCTACCTGCGACCATTCAAACCCTTTGGATTTCATATAACGAGCCATTTCCAAATGGTTTTCGAATCCTACCTTCAAGGAAACCTTCTTCAAATCCGCTCCTTCTTTATTCAATTCCATCACAATTCTTCGGACTTTATCGGATGGGAAATTCACTATTGTTTCAAGTGACGCTTTCCTAGCATCTGCTGGTATATATGTCCCTTTTTTCTTGTCCCAAACAAAGTTCTTACGACTCATATAGCTATCCATTGAGCGGTAGGTTGCATACTGAAATTGTTCAGCTACTTCTTCTCTTGAAAGACCTTCACCTAATAATTGTAATATCTTTTTGACCTTATCTTCATAAATAGGTTGCAATGCTTCTGCATTAGACATTGGTTACTCCTCCTTTACAGCGTGTTAACTGCATCTTTCAAATCATCCATGTTGCTATGGACATAAATACTGGTTGTCTTCAAACTGCTATGACCAAGCAATTTTGAAATCTTAACCAAGTGAACATCATTTTGGACAAGCTTAGAAGCAAATGAATGACGAAGAATGTGTGCAGTCACATTCTTTTTCCATCCTAATGCTTGATTCGTATCCCTAAACACCTTTGCTACCCTAGTTTTTGAAAGTGTACCTGTGTTTCTCGTAGCAAAGAAATAGTCTGAATTCACCCTCCAGTTCTCCGTATAATCCACTAGCAACTCTTTCAATTTTGAATTGATTGGAACAAAGCGGTCTTTGTTTCCCTTTCCATGCCTAATATGAATGAGATTTTTATATAAGTCGACATCATCCACTTGAAGGTTTAGGCATTCGGAAATGCGCATTCCTGTATAATAAAGAGTTTGTGCCACTAATCGAATCAATTTATGTTGAATCGCATTCACAAACTGATTGACCTCTTTTTCTGAAAGATATTGTCGCTCCTTCTGCTGGCATTTAATTGGCTCTAGTCTTGCTGTAACGTTCTTATCACACCATTCGCTTTTATAGGCATATCCGAAAAATGACCGCATGCTTCCTAACACACGTTTCCTGCTAATCGGTTGGTAACCCTTGACCTCCTTTAGATAATAAAGATACTCCTCCACATCTTCTTGTGTAATGTCCTCAAGATAAACTGGACTGTTGTATTTCTCTTCAAGGTAACGGTTCAAAAGTGTCAAATCCTCATGATAGGCTTTAATAGTAACTGGACTCCGTTCAATGTTTGCTTGATATTTTCCAAACTGTTCAACTGATTCCATGAATAACATATCAATATCCCCTTTCTGATTAATCAAGGTAATAATATAATTTTGGATTCTTGTTTTGATTCGGGTAAAATTAGCCTCACATAGCGTCAGTAGCAACCCTTTCTTTCACTACCAACGCTACTGTAGGTACAAAAAGGGATGATTACCATCCCGCAAATTCATCATAATCTTCCGATAGTTCAATATCTGTGACTATGTTTGATTCCGTTCCTGTCCGTTGCACTGTTCCTTGTTGAGGACGAATAGGAATAACATTGCTACCAGACTTTTGAATGGTTATCTTTTTGGAATCCCCTGCATGTCGGATGTCAAATGTAATTCCTACATCCTCTAAATTAGATTTCACTTCCTTTAGCCTTCTGCTTAAGATGTGAGCCGCTTTCGGGAATGTTTTGACTTTGGTATTAATTTTTTCTTGTTCGGCTACACGTTCTAGTTCACTAAGCAAAATTGAAACAGACCCTGACCAAGTTTGATTGTTTCTCATAAGAGCAACAACTGTAGCGGCTACAGGATGCGAAGAAATGGCTTCTTCATTGGATTGATTACGATTTTTACGATAAGCTTGTAAAAAACGGTTTCCTCCATACCCTAAGACTTCTGCTATCGCATAACCCCAGCGAGTAAAATCTGCCATCCTTGGAAGCTTGTCTAACTTTACATTCGGGTAGATTGCCATTGCTCTTGCTAAAGTCTGTAATGCTCCACCCACAATGCATGCTCTATCCTTTTCAAATGCTTCCCACACATCTCGTTCTTCTTTCCTTTCATCCTCTGGAATACGGTCTAATTCAATAATAATGGAACGGTCGATTAAATCTGCTCTTGTAACTACTACATTGATACCTGTCAATCCAACACATCTACGAAGGTCAAGTAGGGTTTCATCATCATCTGTAAACAATGTACGCTTGCTAAATCCTCCACCTGTAGACGCAATACATAATAGGTCGCTTTTTTCGGCTGACAAACCATCCAAATTATCAAAAGATGGCATGTAATTGTTAGCCAATGATATTGCCAAGTCTTGCATACTATTTGGCATTGTTAACAAATCCTGTACGGCTGGGTCAACAACTTGTCTAGTCAATCGCATGGATGTTGATTTTGACGCTCCCTTTTCACCACTGAATACAAGTATGGCATGCGGAATACTCGGAATAAGGCATGTGACAACATAGGTAAGATAAAGAATTTGGTCATCTTCATTTTTAATTCGTATGTGATTTAGTAATAGGTTCAAGTCTCCAGCAAAGTCAGGCAAAACTTGTGATTTAGTATTCTTGTTTCGGGTAAATAGAATTGGAGGTTCATTTAATACATGACAAACATTAGGCTCAATCTTTACAACGCTCCAATCTTCATTTGCAAGGTCATAGTAAAAAGCCCCACCCTTTTCTGCCATTCGTAACTGCAACCGATGTTCATCGCCCTCAAATGCCGCTTTCATTTCCATTACACCAAGTGCTTGATTCATTGCATCACTGCCTGGTGCTCTTTTCGTTGCATCAAAGTATTGCTTGGTTAACCACATTTTAAATTTCCTGTTCTTCACTTTCATTACTTCTTTATGACCATTGAGTGTAACCGCTGCGTAAGCTTCACCTAAATCATTCTGAAAGAACTCGGCTTCCTCACTCACTCGAATCAAAATGTCTGCTTGTGATTCCTTTTTTGATTCTTCTTTATTGTATGATGGAGTCCAATTTGGCTCAAACTTCTTCCGTAATGTTTGCCAGTTTTCTTCAGAACAGCTGTTATGAAGGCATCTAGCCGCTATTCCACCGTTAGCAAATTGAATAATAACAGCACTCCTATTCGTATGACTTTCATTCCAAGGACAAGTGGATAATACATACTTGGTTGCTCCATCTTTCCAAGGAGCAGAAAAGGCAACATCTAGTTCATGTCGTTCAATAAATTCTTCTAGATTAAAACCTGCTTCTGTGTTGCTCTTTTTAGTAGCTGATTTTCCCTTAGTCTGTATCGTAGGACATAAACCTGCTAATGCCTTCAGTTGTTCTACGGACACTTCTTTTAGCTCTTTTGGACAATTTATAATTTTTGACAATCGATGTGGACGTTCTTCTGTATGTTCGCCTTTGCAAGCCATCGTTCCGTAAAGCTTCCAAATTCGTGCAGCATTAAATACACCCTTATCAATATTGACTGCTTCATTACTGAATAGAAAGTCTAATGTTTCCAATGCAGTTTTGATACGTTCCTTGCTTTCATCATCGTTTGGAAGGTTGATAGGATATAATAGATGAGCACCATTTCCACTGTCTGCGAAAATAGGTTCACACCAGCCTTTCTCTGTCAAAAACTGCTGCACTTCTTTTGCCATTGTTAAGGCAGCTTGATGTTCATCATCCGTTGATGAAATACCTGCTGGGCGCACTGGGTCAAAATCGATTGGAATCCATCGTCTACAATCAATGTCTGCATCAGCAGTCGTAAGTTTAGCTCGTTGCACAACTCGGTTTGCCGCCCTAGAAAGTAAGTCAGACTTAACAGGGTTTAATGTGAAATAGATTGCAGGAACATTTTTGTCATAGTCCTCTGCATTTTCTGCTAACTCCTTATTATCATTAAAATAGCCGCTAACTGTACCCTTGGATGTTTTCAAGATACGCAATTCTGTTACTTCTTCTTCACTTTTCAGGATAGAAAGAGATTCCATAATCATTTCTTTTGTTGTTTTTGCTTCTATATATGTCATTCTTGTTAGTCTCCCTTTTTGTTTTTATTGTCTCGTGTAGCGTCAGTAGGGACTATAGCAACCACTGACGCTATAGTCGGTTCTGTTGCTTCGTTAGGGTATTACATTACATATCATCGAAATCAATGTCATCAACATCAGATAATTGCTTCATCATTTCACTATCATCTTTATTTGGTTCCTTAGCTGGATTGCGAGTTACTCTTTTCTGGATTCTGACAATGTTGCTATAAACAATACCGTCACGTTCCACATTCTCAATCGTAGCTGTTACCTTCATACCGATTAGTGAATTAATGTCTAGTTCCTCATCTTCCGCTGGAACAACATCTAAGTCATGAAGCATTTTCATCAATTTTCCTTTTTCAGACCATGTGATAGTTGGAGCATAATACAAATAAACAAACTCACCATTTGGTTTAATAAACTCTACTTTTGTGTTAAGAGCATCTCGCTTTCCTGAATCGTGATAGACACTAGGAAACTCTTTAACTTCTACTGAAAAAATTCTTCCTTCTTGTGCTCCTTCACTTAAGACATACTTGTTTGATTTTTTTGAAGGACGAACTAATTTTGATTGACATGTATTCATTTATGACCCTCCAATGAGTTTTTTATTTTTTTGGAATAGTTTTTGTAACCTTCTTGCAAGAGTCATATTAATACACCAAAAAAATAATACAAATCGACAATAAACATTGATATATCAACGTTTTGGACAAATTTACAAAGAGATTCTTTCAGTCGTTTACACTTAGTTAACGAGTCTTCCAGACTGAAATAATTAAAAATTAGTTACTACAGATTCGTATTTAAAGTAAATTAATTATGAATATTTAGTGTATTAAATCTAATACATACAGACTTGTAGACTAACTCTTGCTGAATGTCACATTTTGGACACAAATTAAAATATTTTTTAAAGAAGTTCTGTTGCAAGATTGTACTTCTATCTTTTTCTAACGTTAAACGTCTATTCAATAGACAACAGGAACCACTTATTACCTAAAGTAGCGTCAGTAGCATCGATACGTCTCTACTTTCCCTTCTGATTCTTCGTTAGAAGTCAAAGTAGTTTACAAAAAAAACAAGAACCTACAAAGGATTCTTGTTCAAACATTACTAACTTATTACCTTCTATTCATCTTAGACAATTCTTCCAAGGCAACTGCTAAAATAGCACAAACCACTTTTTTAACGATAACAATTTGCTTAGCATCCATCTTTTTCCCCTCCAATCAGTAGTCATTCGGAAACAACATGGTACAATGGGAACCATCATCAATAATCCAAATAGTTGTATCAATGGGTTGACTTTTCTTCAGTTTTAATCGGACTACCATTTCCATTGGCGGTTGCTCCTGCTTGTTCGTAATCATTTGCATATCACCGATTCTTTGAAGATGAAACACTTGTAAATAGTCCAATGGTTCTTGATTGTTCCTACGGACATCCATTATCCTCCAAAGCAATACTTGTATTTCAACACTCACATTTGAAGCAATTTGTCTTGTTACGTATCTCGGTTTGTCCTTTTCAAACACTTTTTCCACTACCCTTATAATAGATTGACCGCATCCATCTTCTCTTGCTTGGTTGTTTGAATGTAAAACTTTGCTGTCATACTCACTGTAGAATGTCCTGCTAGCTTGCTTACGGTTGTTAGGTCTACCCCCTTTTTTAACAGCCTTGTGCAGAACGTATAACGAAACAAATGTGGATGCAATTTGAACCCTAGTTCCTTTGAAATTTTTGCTAACCAATCCCTTACTGCATCACGATGCATTTTTTCTGCTCGTTGGCTCACTAAAAGATAGTCACTATGGCTGAAATTAGACTCAGAACGCTCTTTCTTCATGTAGTCCCTTACTAATTGAAGCACATCCTGCCTAAGCCCGATTTCACGTCTCTTACCGCCTTTTCCAATTACCGTCAATTGGCTTGTCAGAAAGTCAACATCTGCTATCTTGATTCCAATCAGTTCACTAACCCTTACACCCGTATAAAGAAGCAAATAAACAATCTGCTTGTTACGAGTGCTAACTTTGTTCCTGTTTTCAACATAAAATAGCAATTGTTCCACCTGTTCCTCTGACAAAGCTTCCACATTATCCTCACTTCCAGCGGCAATTTTGATTCTATCCCGCTTCAACTGAATGAAGGATTCGCTTATGATACCTTTGGTTCTTAGAAAATCGTTGTAAACTTTTAGACTATTAATCTTTTTGTTAATGGTTGAAACAGCATAACCCTCTTTTGTCAGATGTTCCTTGTACCGCACAAATGAAAAGCGGGATAGGACTGGAACATCATTCAACTTCTCTGCCAAATATGATTGGAACCCTTTGACATCGTTCACATATGACTCGATTGTTTTGGCTGCTTTCCCCTCTGTAAAGAGCCATTGCTTAAGTTCATCAATATCCAAGATTGATTCACCTCCAAAAATAAAAAAGGCTATTGATGTACACATTTATACACCAATAGCCTTTCACGCTTTCCTTGTATTCATTTTCCAGTTCCTTTCCTAGCTAATCACGACAGTTATATAATAATGTCGGTAATTTTTTCATACAGAAACCATTCCTTTTCTTTGTCTCTCATACATTCTGTAAATAACGATATATGTCCCATTAGTTTTGTCGTAAGTTTGCCAAAAGTAATGTCGTGAATTCAACTGGGATGATTCAAATGATTTTTTTAGTCAACATAAATCTCATAAACAATTTGTTCCCCATTCTTTATCCATACTTCGTACAGCTTCTCTCTCGTTTCCTCCTCAAGTACATAACCAGCAATCCACTCGTACCCTTTATCATCTACATACGAAATTGCTTCAATGAGCAATGGGTTGGGTAGCTTTTCTAAGTGTTCGGCTGGGATGAGCAAATCATCTATTTCTTCATGATAGAAATCATGTGCTTCGTAGCCTACATCCTCTCTTTTGACTTCAATGTTAAATGTCTTTTTCATTGTTCCTACAAACCAGTCTAAATACATCATCTTTTCTCCTCCTAAAATAGAAAAAGGACTTCCCTCCGAAGAGAGAAGCCCCACTTTGATGAACATTATGTACATGAATGCTCAATAATATAATATATGCTTGATTTTTCCGTTTGCTCGGTAAATACAGAAATGTCTGTCCAGTTTTGTCCACATATATGGTAGGTACTTTGAACACAACTGCTGCCCAAATCATATTGGGTAGTGCTCTACCAAATTCTTTTTATATTCCAAACCTTTTTCGACCAACTTCAACTAACCTCTTGTAATTTTCCCAAATATCTGTTGCAACTTGATTTGCCTCTCGAATAACTTTTATATATAAATCAACATCTTTTTCTTTTAAGCCTTTATCAATTCTCCAGTAGTCCTCACTATTTGTGTTTGAGGCTCTAACGGTATGTTCAGCAAGTATTCTATTTAATTTCTTTAAATCTTCTAATAAATTTATTCTTATTTTTTCCAAATCATTGTCAGTGAATTCAAATTCTGGATTACCTTCAGTTTCAATAAAATCATGCAAGATTCTAATATTTTCAAAAGGGAAACCTCCTGACCCAAAATCATACCTTTCGAAGAAGTTCCTAGCATAATCCATTGGAATTAATTCCTTTATTTTGCATAGTACTTCTCTATCTAAGTCAATAAAATTTATTTTCTTTTTTAACCTTATGATAAATAAAATTAATTGTGAGAAAACAAGTAATAATGCAAATAAGAGCACAAAAAGAAGTAAAATTGAAATAGATACTTTGTAATCTAAAAAATTCTTAATCAATTCATATTCAGGTGTATAAAAAAACAAACCCACAAGAGGAATAAAAAGAATCGTCAAAAACCATGTTATGATTATAAGAAAGCCTTCTAAAAGTTTCACATCGTCCCCCCAGCACCTATAGTTAATGCTAATTAAACTTTTCCAATACATAAAAGAGACCCTAGCATAACTAGAGTCCCTTGTCAAAAGTCTAAAATTAACGAAGAAGTTGTAGAACTCCTTGTGGTTGTTGGTTAGCTTGAGACAGCATTGCTTGTGCTGCTTGAGAAAGAATTGAGTTCTTAGTTTGTTCCATCATTTCTTTCGCCATCGTGCGAACATTTGCTTTCACAAATGACCAGACTATATCTTCACCCTCTAGTAATCTAGTAGGGGTCGGGCACTTCGGATTCACAATGCTGATGGACATTGTTTCACCTATGGATTCATCACCATAGCTTTTGCCTTAGACGGTCTCCTAGTCGTTGAACCTTCTCCAGAGTTTCCTCACAGGAGCTTGGCTGCTGATTGCCCAATCTTTTCTTTTTTCAAACCTTCACACTTGTCGTTTCCAACTACGTTGTGGTAAGAAAAGCTCTAAGGGTTTTCCAGCAATTCACCCGATAATAATCTCTAGCCGTTACCAGCTAGGACGACTGTGCTTGTCACTGCATTAAGCAGCTAAAGCATAATCTACGTCACGGATACGTGATTCCGCAGCAGTTAGGTTTTCAGAAGATGTTCCTAAGTTGTTAATTGTGTGTTCTAAGCGGTTTTGGTTTGCACCAAGTTTAGAACGTTCTCCTGAAACTGTTTCAATTGCATCATTGATTTTTGTAATAGCTGCTTGAGCACCGTCACTAGTTGTAAGGTCTAACTTGTCAATTCCTAAAGCTTTTGAACTCATATCTCCAATACCTAGCTTAGTTATTTGACCTTGGTTCGCACCAATTTGGAAAGTTTCAGCATTATTCGTAACTGTACCTGAGAACATAGCCGCAGCTGCTAGATTACCTGAATCCGCAAATGCTTCAGAATTAAGTTCAATTTTTAATCCGCCTACATCAAAAGCACCATTTTTTGAAGTTGTGCCACTTGCTATTGTTGCAACAGTACTACCACCCGCATCTACTAAGTTTAAAGCTGCTGCAGTCTTAGCTTCCAAAGTAAATGTAGCTTCACCAGCAGAACCAACACCATTTGCTGCAACTTTAAATGTTTCCCCATTGCTTCCTGATAATGTAGCAGCAGCATTTGCTGCAACAGATGAATTTGAGGCAACTACTTTCCCTTGGTCATTTTGTAATTCAAGTTTAAAGTTACCGCCACCTACATCTGTAGATACTAACTTATAAGTACCTAACTCTAGATTTTCAAAGTCTGCATCTGCAGCAAATGTCATGTCAGCAGCCGCATCAAATCCAGTAATTGTTGAAGATTTTACCTGCATATCAAGTGTAACATTAGTTGTAGCTGCGGCTGTAATTGAATAAGTTCCTGCAGTTAAGCTATCATTAGTTACTGAAACTTTTTGAATACCAGTTGTACTAGATGAACCTGATACTGCCATATCACCATTTAATAGTTTCTTTGTATTGAACTCGGTTGTATTTCTAATTCTGTCAACTTCTTGAGTAAGTTGGTTTACTTCTTTTTGGATTTCATTACGGTCTGCATCTGTATTTGTTCCATTAGATGACTGAACTGCTAATTCACGCATACGTTGAAGAATGGAATGTGTTTCGTTCAAAGCTCCCTCTGCTGTCTGGATAAGAGAAGTTGCATCCTGCGCATTCTTAGAAGCCATATCTAAACCACGAATTTGTCCACGCATTTTTTCAGAGATTGCTAGACCAGCAGCGTCATCTCCTGCATTATTAATACGAAGTCCTGAAGATAATTTCTGCATTGACTTACTTTGTGCTTCACTTGCATTACCCAACTGACGATAAGTGTTAAGTGCCGCAATATTATGATTAATTCTCATTGCTTAATTTCCTCCTTGAATTTGTTGTTCACATCCTTGTGAACAATATTTTTTATTTGTCTGAGTCGATAAGGTCGGCCGCCCTTATTTTCTCTTACAATAGTTTTATCGTCTGGCTTGTTTGATTGTTTAATAGTGTTTCTAACTTTTTTTCATAAATTTTAATAGAGAAGTAATATCTTTTGATGCTTGTTCGTTTTCTGTCTGGATTTGATCTAGGATTTCACTTCGGAAGACCTCAATATTTTTTGGTGCTTTGATGCCTATTTTTACTTGGTCATTTTTTGCGGAGACGATAGTGATTTCGATGTCATCGCCAATTTTGATGCTTTCGCCGTTTTTTCTTGTGAGTACGAGCATGTCTGGTCACCCCTTCGCTTCTGCTTTTTTAAAGATTGGGTGTTTGGTCTTGTATTGTTCCTCGTGCAGGATGACTTGCTTTGCCTTGCGGTTTCTCTGATTAATGATAATTGGCGCCTGCAGGTTTGCGGTTGTTTTTTCGAATGGGTCCTGAACGGTGAGGATGGAAAAGACTGCGACATCTTTCTCTCTCTCCAGGTTCAATTCCTCGACCGTCGCATCTTCCAACTGAAAGTCATACTCTTTCATAAAATGGAACGGATTCGTCAATACAAACGCTAGTCCTGGGTTCGATACGGATTGGAGGACAAAATAGGATTCGTCATCAGACAAGGGCAGCAAAGCAAATTGCGTTTCTTCAACAAAACCCGGTATCCCTTTTTCAAAAGTTAAAATTTCTTCAACTTCAACTTCTACTTCACCATGATACTTTGTGTTTATTTTCATATTAGAACCCTTCCTTAAATAGATTGTTCATAATTAATTCCGACATGCTTTAGATTAACAAAATCAATTTCCAATGATGGATGCTGCTTCAAGCTGATCTCGGCTTTGCCTGGCGTATAACTGATCACCGGCTTATTGATTTGACTTTCAATCACTGGCCGGTTTGTTTTCCAATTGATATCGACTTTACCAGGGTCATAGCCTAGCTTCACACTGCCCACTGACGGAATCCAGCCAATATTAAAATCAAGTATCGGCGACTCGCTGTTCCGCTTCGCCTGATCTGCAATCGGATGGCCGCCATTCTCAATCATCATCAGCTCATCTCCATCCTGGGCAACCCGCGCAAGACCCGCGAGCCAATCCTGGTATCCCTGCTGTGCTGCTTCTTCAATCCGGCGGGATATATGCTTTAAATCCATATCAGCCCGCGCCTCTGTCTGGTCAATCGTCAGTCTTGCCGACTTGCGATTGATATTCAGCTCAGCTGAAGGCTGCTGGATGCTCAATTGTGCTTTGGGTTGCTCCATTTCCAGCTTCGACTGCTGGGTACGGATTTCAGTTTGACCAAACGTAGCTTGTAAGCGTATTTGAGGAAATTGCATTCTGTACTCCTCCTAGAAAAAAAGCTATTCCCAATGAGAATAGCTATCTTAAAAAGTCTAATAGTGTAGGCTGCAGAATTCGGGCTCCGACTCCAAGCGCAGCACGGTGAACACTTTCCTGGGTCTTCAAATCGGTGATGACACTTTCGATATCCGCGTCTTCATTTTCTGACAGGACACGGTTGGCCATTATTTCTTGCTGAGCTATTCGATCATCAATCATTTCAAGACGATTGTATCGTGCACCCAGCTCAGAACGTTCGGCTGAAAGCTTGTCCATTGATCCATCCAACTGGCCAAGCAAATCTTCTAGTTCCGCTGTGTTGTCACTTTCCAATGCTGTCTGTATACCTTGGACGACATCAAAAAGTTCCTGGTTGAAGACGCCATTTGGATCGACATTCGCTCTTAACGAAACCCCACGTGAGATTTCCACTTTGTACGAGTTAATATCAGGATCAGCAAGGTTCGCAGCAACCTTTGGCGGACTCGCTGTTGGCACCGGCGGGTGATCCGTATCGGTGCCATGGAAGATATACCGACCTGACACCTGTGTGTTAGCGACCTGAACGAGGTCATCCTTAAGTTGCTCGACTTCACGGGCAATCGCATCGCGGTCAGTCGGACTTAATGAACCGGTCTTCCCCTGGATAACCAACTCACGAACACGCTGTAAACCATTGTTCGCTTGCTCAATTCCCGCCTCTGAGTTCTCCATCCAAAGATAAAGTTCAGACAGGTTACGTTTATATTGCTCTACCTCTGTCAGATTGGAGCGATAAAACATTCCTTTCATCGCAACAACAGGGTCATCAGAGGGTTTAGTAATTTTTTTACCAGTCGAAAGCTGGTCCTGGTACTGGCCCATTCGGCGGTAGCTTTCGCTTAAGTTCCGAAGCGAGTTAGAAGAAAGCATTGATTGCGTTACGCGCATTTCATTTCACCTATCTTCCTGCGGTTCCCATGCCGTTGATGATTTTGTCGAGCATCTCGTCCTGGAGGGTAATCATCCGGGCTGACGCGTTATAGGCATGCTGGAACTGGATCATATTTGTCATTTCTTCATCCAATGAAACGGCACTGACAGACTGGCGTCGGCCTTCTACCGCTTCTCTCAGTGAACCGCTGTTTTGCGAAAGCCTGACTGCTTCCTGAGAGAGTACGGCCATCCCGCCGATGACGCTTCATAATAATTCCTGAAGTTCCCCTTCTCGGTATCAGGGGCTGTTTCATTGTATTTATATGGAGTCGTAAAAACATTCGCAAGGTCGAGCGCGTTGGATGAATCGCCAACAGTGGCATCCACATACGGATCGTTGTTTTCATCATATTTCTGCTCGCCTTTAGCTGTGGCAATGTTATCAATACTGTCGGTGATTTCCTGGGATAATTGAATCCTGCCTGAAAATCCATCATGGGTGATTTTCGTCTTGCCAGGATCGACGAAAAATGAATTTTCTACCTTCAATCCAGTCTGTATTTCGTTTGGACTGACTCCTGCTTCATGGATGGCATTGAACTGCGTAGCAAAGGTGTAAGCCATGTCATCCAAATTCGTCAGCATTTCCGGATACACGCCACCAACCTTACCACTTGAATCTTTATATCCATATGAATCTACTAAAGACTTCAGCTTGCCATTTTTATTCATATCCACAAGTTCAATGGGATTCGCCCCAACAGAAATCCCTGTGACAGAGCCATCATTTTGATCATAATTCACAGTGACATCATTATTTTGATCTCCGCTCACGAGTATCCCAAGTTCGCTCCCTTTATCGCTGACCATCTTAATGACAGCCTGTCCTTCGGCGATTTTCAAGGAGCCGCCGCCTGAGCCAGTGTAATCAACCTTAATATTCACAAGAGAAGATAACTGGTCAATCAGCCGGTCGCGTTCGTCATATAAATCATTAGGCAGATAACCATGTGGTTCGACATCGGCAATTTGGCCATTGATCTTGCTGATCTGGTATGTGATCGAATTGATTTCTTTTTCTGTTACGGATAGTTCATTCTTTAAATCCGCACGGATGGACGTTAACGAGTGATTCAAGTAGTTAAATGTTTCTGCAACGGCGATCCCGCGCTGGCGGACAACCGAACGTGCACCCGGATTTGTCGGATTAACCGCCAGGTCCTGCAGCGACTGCCAGAACTGGTCCATGGTTTTAGATAAACCAGACTCTGAAGGCTCATTTAACACTTCCTCCAGCTTCGTATAGGCCTCTGTCCGCGCTTCCCAATAACCAAGCTTATTGTTCTCGTTCCGGTATTGGACATCGAGGAAACTTTCCCTGATTCGCTGGACTGAGCCTGCTTTTACGCCTGTACCAACCTGTCCAGGAACTTGCGGGCGGTTAAGCGCCGCATTGGGGTATGGCTCGGTCTGTTCAAAATTGATACGCTGACGAGAGTAACCCGGCGTGTTGGCATTGGCGATATTGTGACCTGTTGTATGCAAAGCGCTCTGCTGCGTGAACATTCCGCGGCGCGCTGTTTCTAATCCCATAAAGGTTGAACGCATTTTTCGTTCCTCCAAATATTATGCTTTTGAGTTGAACATCCCCGGCGATTGGCCAGGCTTTGCTTTCTTGCCGGCAGGCGGTCCGTAATTGAATTCCTTTTCCTGGGGCATCACAAGGCTTTTGGAAAAATTGATGAATTGCAGTGACTGATGGATTAATTGCTGATTCAGTTCATTTCGTACTTTTATTTCTGAAATAACTCCCAACAAATCTTCTTTGATTTGTAAAAGCTCTTCTTTTTCTGAAGGATTTGCCTCTGCTATTTCCTGTAAAGACGCATCAGTGGAAATATCTTTAGATACCGCCAGCCGCTCTTGCTCCAGCTTATTGATCGCAGCTACATGTGCTTGCTCATCCTTCAAAAGCTGATCGAGGGCAGCTGTGTCTCCTTTTTTCACGATATCCGTTTTCTTCACGGTCAGTTCGTAAAGGCTTTTATGCAATTTGAGCATTTTATTCATGATGACAACAAGTGATTCAGCTGACATGGACTGCCCTCCTTCTGTGAAAAGCGCAAGCACCTTGGTCAGCCCCGACAAGCGCTGGAGGACCGACCAGTGAAGTCGCTCTTTGACTTCATTGGGCGGGCCGAAGCGACTCGAGGGGCTAGGTGCTGGAGCTGGACACTACTCTAAGTTAAAAAATTCACCTTTACCGCATAAAGAAACACTCGCCAGGAAGACGAGTATTCACCCTATTTATTATGATAAAAATTAATGATGCTTTTAGCTGTTTCTTGAGGATTCAATTTATAAGTACCGTTTTCAACCTGAAGCTTCAGCTCTTCCACCTTTTGCTGGCGCTGAACGGATACTTGAGAAAGCTGCTGCATTTCCTTTGCAGTTGAAGAAATTTCCACCTTATCAGCCTTTTTATTTTGCGAAGTTACTGTCGCATCTAGTTTGTTCATCTGGCGCTTATATGGATTGATCCCTGATGGTCCTATATTATTGTTGATTTTCATCGTCTAAACCTCACTTTCAGAACGATTTCTACTTATAGTATCGGCAGTCATGAGCCTTTATTTAATAAATCTTTTAGCCTAATCTTTGTGTGTGTAAAAAGTCGCATGACGGTCTGCCATTTCCTTTTTACGCTGCTCTTCTTTCTGGACTGTCCGCAAGTCAGCCATAAGCTCCCCGGCGCACGAAACACAGATCCTGCCTTCACGGATGACGGAACCGCACTTATCACAAGGATAACCGAAATTAGGGAATTGAGTCAGCTGAAACCGGCCTGCTCTGATGAATTTTAATATCATATCTTCCGGTACACCGGTCGCTTCCACGACTTGAATGACGGTCGCTGCTCTATTTTCTCGTTTTCTCATAAACTTAGCTACCGTATCATAAGCAGTCTCTTCTTCTTTCCAGCATTTTTCACATACATCACGAAATTTATTTTTCACATAAAGTGAATCACATTTTGGGCAATTTTGAAGGTCCAATGTCCTTCCTCCTTCAATAATATCTCATCTAGCGCGCCAAAGTGAATGAATACACTTTCGCTGCTCCGTTTTCTTTTAGTAATTTGGCCGCATGCCTCAGCGTTGAGCCTGTAGTATATATATCGTCAATAAGCAAGATTGTTTTACTGTTAAGATTTAGATCTGTTTCCAATCCGAAGACCTGCTGTACGTGAATTCTTTCTGAGCGCGATTTTTTTGACTGTTTTTCTGTATGGACTCTGGAGAGCAAGTGGATTGGTTTGAAGCCGGCAGTGGTGATGAGGGCTTCTGCCTGGTTGAAGCCTCTTTCGTAGAGTCGTTCTTCACTGAGCGGGATGGGGACAATATAATCATATTGGAAAGATTGCAAAGCCTGGCAGAGATCTTCTGCAAAAATCTCCGCAAGTACAAAATCCCCGCGGAACTTGAATTTCGCCACCACATCTTTGGTAAAATCGGTATAGCGATACAGCGAGCGGTTCTGATCGAGGCTCCCGGTCCAATGCTCGTCCTCCTCCCACCGCTTGCAGTCGAAGCATAGATTTCCCGACCGATATTCTCCTTCCAAAAAGGCAAATGGCCTTCCGCAGATTTCACATACCTCCCTGTGATTGGCGCAAAGTTTTCGTTACATTCTCCGCATATCTTTGGTGTTTCTGCTTTCCCAAATAGAGTTCTCCATGACAAAGCAGATTCAATCTCCACATGGCATATCAGACAATGACTCCCTTTCATGCATCAATCAGCCCCTTCTTGATTCCTTCTTGGTTCATCATCACAATTTGGCTGCGGGCACTGAGCATTGCTTCTGTTTTGCCATAATGAAAAAATGTCACGTCACCTGTCGGGTATTCCGCACTTCTTCCTGCCCGGCCCGCAATTTGCACTAGAGCGCTCTCGGTAAAAATTCTGTCCTCCGATCCTATGACTGCAACATCAATATTTGGGACCGTAACACCGCGTTCAAGAATTGTGGTGGTAAGCAAAATGGGGAACTCTTTGTTCCGGAACTTCATTACTTTTTCTTTTCTTTCAGGATCTTCAGCATGTACCGATTCAATAAGAGGATGCAATTGTTGAAGGATGGTGAGGATTTTGTCCATGGCACTTATTTTCGGGGCAAAAATCAGTGCCTGTTTTCCGCTGGCTAATCTGGATTCTACCCATTTTTTTATTGGAGTTGACAGTCTCCCTTTAGTGAGTTTCTTCTCCCAGTTCCCGGACCATAGAAACTGTGGGACCGGCAAAGGATGACGGTGGTAGCGGGCAGGAATCGTGACATAATCTCTTTTTTCCAGACGGCACTCCTTCTGCCATTGTTTTTTAGGCGTGGCAGTCAAGTAAATCATCGATGATTCGAGCTTCCTCGATTGCTGGACTGCATATTGAAGGGTTTCATCAATTGAATAAGGGAAGGCATCGACTTCATCAACAATCATGACATCAAACGTCTTGTAAAAGCGGAGCAGCTGATGCGTTGTCGTGATTGTGAGTTGGGCATATTCGTGGCGGCCTTCACTGCCGCCGTAAAGAGCGGTAATTTTAATACCCGGGAACACTTTTTGAAAACGAGGCGCAAGTTCGAGAACCACATCCGTCCTCGGAGTAGCCACGCATACCCGCTTGCCTGCGGATAAGGCCTGGGCAATCCCGGCAAATAACACTTCCGTTTTACCTGCCCCGCAACTGCCCAGATAAGGAGCTCTGATGAGTTTTCCACAGCTTCCAAAACTCGTCGGGAAGCAGCATTCTGACCTGCTGATAATTGACCGTCCCAATGAAGTGGTTCAGTAATCCTTTTAAAATCCGGATTCGGTCCAGCCCAGCTGACAAGCGGCGTGCACTCACTCACCCTTCCCATCATCAAGCATTTGCGGCAATAGAACTCGACTTTTCCACAACGTGAACATGGGATTTCTGCAAACCAAGTATGATCAGTCGTTCCGCATCTTGTGCATGAAATTGGTTCGCGATTTATACCTTTGCGATACACCAAATAACCATGTTGATGGTGTTTCAATATTTCGTCCCTAGGGAAGGGCAATTCCTCAAGCAGCAGCTGTTTTCCAGTCAGCATTTCTTGCAGTTCAGGATTGTATTGAAAAAACGATCTGTGGATAAAGAGGGGGGAGTTTCAGTGAATGAAGGTTCATCAACAGTATTGGGGATTAAATTTTCTTCTTTCAACAAAGTTAATCACAGCCTTTTGTGGATTGTTTTGTGGATAACACGATTATTATGTGGATAATGTGGGTTAATTTGTTGGTAAGTTCCTGTTCAACTCAATGTAAGCGGTTATTGATGTGGATAAATTGAGGATAGTGGTAAATCACCTGTTAATAAGTGGATCATTTTGTTGATAACTACTGTTTTTATGTGGATAATCAAAAAAGCGCAAGCGCCTTGTTCAGCCCCGACAAGCGTTGGAGGGCCGACCGGTGAAGTCGTTCTTTGACTTCATTGCGCGGACCGAAACGTCTCGAGGGGTTAGGCGCTGGAGCTAGATTAAGAATACTACATGTAGTTATCCACAACTAAATAAATTTTATAGTTTCCTAACCAATAAAAAAGCGCCAATTCCCCTTACGGATTCGGCGCTTCATCATTGTTGTAAGAACTTGTCCGTGAATTATTTCTTATACCAGCCCATCCCCATCGAACCTTCTCCAAGATGGGTTCCGATGACCGGACCGAAGTAGCTTAACATAAATTCAACATTCGGGAACTGAGCTTCTAACTCGCTTTTCCATTCAAGTGCTTCTGCTTTACGATTGGCATGGATGACAACCGCCCGGTACTCACCGCCGCTGTTCGCATCTTCGGCAAGCAATTCGACGACACGGTTCATCGCCTTTTTACGCGTACGGACCTTTTCATACGGTACAATCTTCTTGTCCTCAAAATGGAGCAAAGGCTTCACCTGCAACAGGCTTCCAATCAGCGCCTGGGCACTGGACAATCGGCCCCCGCGCTGAAGATGGCTTAAATCATCCACCATGAAGTAAGCACGAATGGATTTCTTCACTTCATTCAAGCGCTCGATGATTTTCTCAGGTTCAATTCCTTGCTCTGCCAGCTCTGCAGCTTCGAGAGCATAAAAACCCTGAACCATTGCGCTGATCTCAGAATCAAATGGATATACTTTTATACCCTCTACCATTTCGCCTGCACTCACTGCCCCCTGGTAAGTGCCGCTGATTCCGCTGGAAAGATGGATGCTGATTACTGCATCGTATTCCTTGGCCAATTTTTCAAAAAGCGTCACAAACTCACCGATTGGCGGCATCGAAGTCGTCGGAAGATCACGCTGTTTCACTTCCTCATAAACCTCTTCCGCGCTGATGTCTATTTCTTCTCTATATGTCTCATGATCAAAAATCACGCTTAACGGAATCATGTGGATATTCCATTTCTCCCGCAAATCTTTCGGGATGTACGCAGTGCTATCCGTTATAACTGCCGTTTTCATTATTATATTACCATCCTTATGTTTTTCTCTACAGTTTGTACAATCCCATTTTATATGAACTTTATGCAAAATGCATTCTTTCGGGAAAACTATTTTAGTAAAGGGTTAATAAATCCTATTAGCAAAGAAATAACCGCTTTCTCTCCTGATTTGATAGAAGACACTCCCTTTGAATACAATCTCTTTTTATCGATAAATCAATCAAATAATAGCTAACTCCACAAAAAAAACACTCGCAATCGATTGCACAGTGTCACAAAATTAAGAGACATATTGGTTTTCTAAGCTCTCTAGGCCACGATTACATATTTCTTCTATCAGCATTTCAATAAAGGTCTCATCCAAATTCAATAGAGTAGCCTTTTGGTAAGCTTCTATCAATTTTTCATCTGTCAGTTCCCATAGAGAAGATATTTTGACCACCCCTTCGTTTTACTTTCCCTAATTATATCGGAATTTGTTAAGGATTTGTAAATCTCTGGAGGATTTTTTGTCGCATTTTTCCACCAAAAAACGACAAAAACCACATCTGTCTTGTCGACAAATGTGGTTTTTTAGTTTTATCTGATTTCTACCCAGCCATTCTTAATTGCGACGACCACAGCCTGGGTACGGTCGTTTACGTTCATTTTTTGCAAGATATTGCTTACATGGTTTTTGACTGTTTTTTCGCTGATGAACAGTGCTTCGCCAATGCCTCTGTTGCTCTTTCCATCTGCCAACAGCTGGAGGACTTCACATTCGCGGCGTGTCAGCAGGTGAAGAGGCCGGCGAATCTCTACCGGGGATATGTACTTATCCGATCCGCCTTCATCAGCGGATAATCGGCGGTATTCTTTTACAAGGTTGTGCGTTACACGAGGGTGAAGGTATGATCCTCCATCTGCAACGACTTTAACTGCTTCAACCAGTGCATCGGCATCCATTTCTTTTAATAGATAGCCTGTTGCTCCTGTTTTCAAAGCATGGGTCACATAGTTCTCATCATCGTGAATCGATAATATGATGACTTTGGAATCAGGGTACTTTTCAATCAATTCTTCTGTTGCTTCAACACCATTCACATTCGGCATATTGATATCCATAATGACTACGTCCGGCCGATGCTGATCTACAAGTGAGATAGCTTCGCTGCCGTCGTCACCTTCTGCCACTACTTCGAATGTTGGTTCAAAATCAAGGATCCGTTTTACACCTTCTCTGAAAAGTTGATGGTCGTCAATAATGACAATCTTTGTTGTCATAACATTCGCCTCCCTTTACGGCTTCTAACTCTTTTATCTATCTAATTTTATATTTCTATAGATTCATTGGAATTTGGATGATGACTAAAGTCCCTGTGCCAATTTTGGAATGGATGTTCAGTTCGCCATTGAGCAGCTCCACCCTTTCCCTGATTCCAAGGATACCAAATGATTCAGGTTTGGCTTCATTGACATCAAAGCCTCTGCCATTGTCCTTTACCACTGCCATTACCAGGTCTCTTTTTATCTCCAGCTTAACCTGGATGATCGTTGCATTGGCGTGCTTCAGCGCGTTTTGTACCGATTCCTGAATCATCCTGAACAGCGCAACTTCATATTTGGCATGGAGCCTTTTATCCTCACCCATATTTGAGAATTCTATTTTTGTCGTCTTATGATAGTCTTCGATTGTCTGTAAATATTTTTTGAGGGTAGGAACCAAACCTAAATCGTCAAGAGCCATTGGCCTCAAATCGTAGATGATTCTCCTGACCTCATATAGTGCCGAACGAACCATCTTTTTCATGTCTTTGATCTCATTGATCGCTTCACTTGCGCTGCGTTCTTTATAGATTTTCTCTATAAGGTCTGATCGCATCATCACATTCGCCAGCATTTGTGCGGGACCGTCATGGATCTCACGGGAAAGCCTTTTTCGCTCATCTTCCTGGGCTTCGATGATTTTCAGGCCAAAATCCTGCTTCTGCTTCGCGGTTTCAAGTGCTTCACCCATTTGTCTGATATCGCTCATCAAATAATTCATGACGACGGTTATTTGAGAAACAAGGTGTTCAGCCTTTTCAATTGTTTCACTTAACCCTAGAAGCCTTCGTTCAAGATCATCCCGTTTTTCCCGAAGCTGTTTTTCAATCTGCCTGTTAAGCGTCAGTTCCATTTGGAGCTTATGAGCAACCTCATATGCCTCACGGACCTGCACTTCCGTATAATCCTTAAAGTGCTTGCTTACTTCTGACAGCCTTTTTCTCGCTGCTCTTACCTGGGTATCAAGAAAGTCACCTTCATTGATCGTTTGGGCAACCTTTCGTTTAATTTCTCTCAATTCATCTGTAATCGACTCATAATCCGAGCGGCATTCCTCGCCAATTCGAAAAATTTCGTCTTTACTTTCGCCAACGGTTTCTATCATTTTTTCAAGAATCAGGTCAAGTGCTTTTGAGTCGAACATTTTAATAACCATTTAAATTCCCCCACGGGTGGCACACATAGATATTTTATCGCGAAACATGGATGGTTACTAATTTCAACAAGAAAATCATGCCAATTTTGATAAAAATCGTCATAAAGACACATAAAGGATTTACCATTCTAAGTCTTATATCCTATAATTTTAGGAAATAAACTCCTCAATGAAAATTAAAACATTTTTCCGAAAATATTTATTGGAGATTCCCCTACTGGTAGGACCACTAAACATTATAACATCCATACATTTTTACTGTATTAAAGTTATATTACAATCATAAGACAAGAATTGTCCGATGTATGGCTTAAACTTATAATGAATTGTAGCACTAAATAACGATAACGAAAACAAGCACTATGTCAAAATGACCATATAGAGTATTGGGAAATTTTCAAAAGAGAGGACCGAACCTAATTGCTTCCAACTTATTATACAGTTACAGGCTATGGAGAAAATGAATTCGAGATACAAAAATCCCGGTTCATAGCATATATAGATAGAGCGGAAACAGAGGAAGAGGCCCAAGAATTCATCCAGTCCATCAAGAAAAAAAACTGGAACGCGAATCATAATTGCTCTGCCTACCTTATTGGCGAGAATGACCACATCCAGAAGGCCAATGATGATGGAGAACCAAGCGGCACTGCCGGTGTCCCAATCCTTGAGGTTTTAAAAAAGAAGCATTTAAAGGATACGGTTGTTGTAATCACCCGCTACTTCGGCGGCATCAAACTTGGAGCCGGGGGCTTGATTCGCGCTTATGGCAAGGCAACTTCGGAAGGAATCCGAACTACTGGTATAGTGAAGAGAACATTAACAAGTATAATTCATGTCTCGATGGAGTATACTTTGCTGGGGAAAATAGAAAATGAATTAAGGTCTTCTATTTATACTGTAAAGCAAATTCATTACAATGAGCTAGTTGAATTCGAAGTGTACGTTAAGGATAACCAAAAAGAAGATTTTAAAGAATGGATGGTAGATTTAACAAATGGCAAAAGTACTTTATGGGAAGGCGAAATCACTTACCTTGAAGAAGAAAGTAGCATTTTAGACAACTAACCCATATTTACTATTCTTTTTTTATCCTATAAAATAAAGTATTGTGCCAAACATTATTCCATATAAAAGTAGGGATTAATATGTCCAAGACGAGAATGGGAAGGAAGAAACGCAGAGCTAAACGTTTTATCCGCGTTACCCTCTTTCTTTTCCTTTTAATATCATTTGGGGGATTATCATACTATGCATTTGATTTGTTTTATGATGCTAAAGAAGCAACGGATAGCATATATGAAAAACTTTCGTCAGAAGATGAAGACGGAGTAAAAGAGAATATTAGAGTAACAAAAGATCCTTTTACTATATTATTAGCAGGAATAGAAAATCAGGATGGCGGAACAGGACGGTCGGATGTCTTGATGTTAGTTACAGTCAATCCAAAAACGGAAGAAATATATCTTTTGAGTATTCCACGAGATACGAGGACGTATATTCCAGATGCCGGATATGACTCAAAAATCACTCATTCATACGGACATGGCGGCATATCAGCGACTATGAAAACTGTCGAAAATATGCTTGATGTTCCTATCGATTACTATATCACAACAAATTTTGATGGATTTGAAGATGTCGTCGATACACTTGGTGGAGTAACAGTAGATGTGCCTTTCACATTTAAAGCTCAGCTTACAGGCAGCTTGAAGTGGAAAACATACAATGAAGGAGAAATGGACCTCAATGGGAATGAAGCTTTGGCTTATGTTCGAATGAGAAAATCTGACCCTAAGGGTGACATGGGGCGAAATGAAAGGCAACAGCAAGTCATAAAAGCAATTATCGACAAAGGAACATCTTTCAAATCAATAACCAAGGTTGATGATATTATGAATGATCTTGGCGAAAACGTCAGGACTGATATACCACCAAGCAAATTTGTCAGTTTCATTCAGCTCTATTCTAAATTAAAAGACAATAATATCCAGAACTTATCGCTGAAGGGCTACGATGATAATATTAATGATGTTTATTATTATATCCCTGATCAAGCTTCTTTAGATGAGATTAGCCAGAAAGTAAATTATACTTTGGACAAAAGATCAGTCGTTCACGAAAGTCAAAATTCGGATAATGATAATGAATAATTTGTAGAAACCTTTGATAGGTTTCTTTTTTTGTCTAATTTTCGGTTAAATTTACCATTTGGGAATTCTCTATATATTCTTAACCTAGATTTTTTTTGTCCGATAAAAGTCTATGAAGCATCTATCATCCTATCTGTATGCAAATATTACCAAGACAACTAGCACTTTATTACGATTGGAACATTTGTCATATTTTGATAGAATGTGTAATTGAAGCGAAAAATACCAAACGGAGGGATAATGTGAAAAAATTACTAGCTTCTTCAGTCTTGTCAACCGCTATCCTTTTTCCTGTTCTTGTGAATGCAGAAGACTTAGCTATTCCTGCTAATATGGTAGTAGACCAGAAGGTTGAAGTCCGAAAAGGAGCTACTACAAATTACCCAGTTGTTACTAACCTTTCGTCAGGTCAAAATGTCAAAGTAGTCGATGAATTCACCAATTCTATAGGTGAACTCTGGTACCGAGTTGATTTGGGTACTTCTTATGGCTGGGCACCCGCGACTTACTTTGTCAATACGACAGCAACAATCCAAATAGGGTCATATGCACTAATCAAAGAGGAAACTGTCAACGTCCGTAAAGGAGCGACCACATCTTATGAGATTGTGACTAAGCTCTCCAAAGGGACCACAGTAAAGGTAATTGATCAGTTTAAGAATTCCAGAGGTGAACTTTGGTATCGAATTGAGTCGGGTGACATAAAAGGATGGGTTCTATCTACTCTATTAGAGCCAAAGCCAACAATTAATCCACCAACTCCACCAAGCGATCCTAGCCTTCCTGCCATTGGTTCCTATGTTTATAGTTACATAGATAAACTGGATGTCCGTAGAGGCGCAAGTCCTTCTTATGCTGCCGTAGCTTCTCTGTCACTGAATCAGAAGGTAAAAGTAGTCGCTCACTTCACTAACTCAAATGGTGATTCCTGGCTAAGAGTAGCAGTGAATTCAACCTCAATGGGATGGGTTCCAGCAAAGTCTGTTGGAACGACAGCCGCAATTAACGAAACATTATATGTTTCAGTAGATATTGCTAACTTGAGAAATGGCCCATCTTTAAATGATGAGGTAATTGCACAGGTTGGCAAAGGGACAGTTCTTAAAGCTGTGACGGCTCAGCAAAATTCAAGCACAGATATTTGGTATAAAGTAATAACACCATCTAATCAAACTGCGTGGATTCATTCTTCTATCGTATCGAAGACAGCTCCTGCTATTGGAACAACTAAATATATTGGCACAAAGAACGCGGCAATGTATTCTGGTGCGACCTTCCAATATAAAGTTACTGAGCGACTGACTTACATGAGCAAAGTAACAGTTTTAAAAGAGTTTGTAAATTCATTGGGCCAAAAATGGGTTCAGATTAAAAGCTCTACTGGAAAAACCGGTTGGACTCCAGCATATGAAGTAATATCGTCCACAAAGGATTACCAATACCTTTACGCGCTAAATAACTCAGTAATTAGAAAAGGTGCTTCTACTAAATATGCCGTATCTGCATACTTAAAAGAAAATGAACCTTTGATTGTGTTAAATAAACTTGGAAACTGGACAAATGTTGAAACTTTAAACGGAGTTAGAGGGTGGATTGACAATTCACAAACCTCCCAGGTTTCCCTAAAAAGGCTCACCTCCCCAATCATTTCAACTGTTGAGGGAATGCCAAATATAACATGGAATAAGACGACTGATTTTAACTTTACTTATTCTATGGTTTCAAACCAATTAAAGTTATCTGGTGGATTAACTGATATTGAAATTCCAAGCAGCAAAATACCAGGTATTTCTTCAATTACTACTACTGCAATTGGTAGTAATGAAGAAGCAGTCGTTCTTTCATTTGAACCAGGATATACTTTCACAATACGTAATCATCAAAATAAGGTGACAATCAAAGTACTCCCTGCTGTCCTGTCAGGCAAGAAAATCATTATTGACCCAGGTCACGGTGGAAAAGATTCCGGAGCAGTTGGTCCAACTGGCCTGAAAGAAAAGGATGTCAATCTGGGAACCGCATTACTCCTTAAGAAAGAACTAGAGAAGTTTGGGGCCACTGTTAAGCTAACTCGCAGTACGGATGTATTTTTAGAACTGGAAGAGCGAACTGCTATTGCTAATTCAACTGATTATGACGCTTTTATAAGTATCCATGCAGATTCATACTCTTCAACGTCTTATGGTACATCAACATTTTACAACAGTTCCGTCAACTTCAATGGACCAAAGAGTAAAGTATTAGCTTATGATATTCAACCATACCTTGCTTCTTCACTCGGTACCCATAACCGTGGTGTTCTAGAAAAGAACTTTTATGTGAACAGAATGAATGAGCTATCTAGTATTCTAGTAGAATTAGCTTTCATTTCAAATCCAAAGGAAGAGGCAATGTTAAAAACCAACAGCTTCAGACAAAAGGCAGCTGAAGGGATAAGAAAAGGCCTCCAGGAATATTTTTCTAAATTATAAGGGTATTTTCTCTATTGGGTTTAAGTGTTAATCTACTAATATAGACAGGGTATTATAAGTATAATACCCTCTTCTTTTTGGTATAAACATATTTTAGGAGGATTAATAAAATAATGAATCACACAAAAAAATTATTAGTCGCTGGTATGATTACAGTTGGAATGGGATCAGGGGCATTTTTATTTACCCCAAAGGAAATGGATGCTTCCGGAAATGTCGTTCTTGCCAGTGTTGATTGGGTTACAAGTCAATTAAATCCAGTAAATTCAAAAATATCCGAGCTAGAGTCCAAACTGGCAGCACAACAACAAGAGATTAATAATCTAAAAGCACAAATTGGCAGTACAACGAACCCGCCGACAACTCCTCCTACAGGCCAATTGCCTTCTGTTGTATATGCTAAAGGTACTGTATCAATCCATTCAGGGGCAACTAAGGATTATAAAGTAATCGCAACAAAGACAGCAGGTTCCAGTCTTAAGGTTGTTGATTCATTCACTGGGTCTGCAGGTCTATGGTACAGAGTAGAGCTTTCATCAACAGTGAGAGGATGGGTTTACTCTGGTGATATATCGACGACAAAACCAACTGCCACTGTACCAACACAAGTGGTGACCACAGGTGATGTTCACCTTCGCAAAGGAGCTACAACATCATATCCTGTCATTGAAACTTTAAAAGCTGGTACAACCCATAAATATATCTCAACGTTTGTGAATTCTGCAGGAGAAAAATGGTATAACATCCAAACAGCTTCTGGTAATAAAGGATGGGTATTCAGCGGTTTAAGTGAGGTGAAATAACTTGAAAAAAATTGCAGGTTTTTTGGCTTTTTTCATGTTATTCTCACTTGCACCGAGAATGATTGAAGCAGCAGAGCCAGTTCAATATCCAAATGAAGTTCAAGTATCCGTTTTGCTTTCTTCTAATTTTCCTATGTTATTAGATGGGACTTACGAGCTTCATAATATTGATAATAATTCCAAAACTGTGATTCCACAAAACACGAATCTATCAGTTAAGAGTGATAGTACTGGAATTACAGTAAGTTATCCAGGGTTTAGCAAAAAAGCAAAAAATGGTTTTAATTTAAGAGAGTTAAAAGGCTCAAAAAAGTTAGCAATATTTAACTCAACGACTGAAATGAGAAGAGGAGCCTCTACTTCATATGAGGTCGTTAAGACGTTTAAATCTGGTGAAAGTGCAGATTACAATTTCTCATTTACGAACGGTTCTGGTGAGTTATGGTATAACGTAACATCCGGAAGCAGTACTGGCTGGATATTATCCAAAACTGCAACTCTTTCTGAAGTTCCTTCTCTTGCAATTGCAAAAGTGAACAATAATCTTTCTTATAGGGGCAGTTTTTATTTAGATCCAAATGGTTCCCAAGTCCAGTTAATCAATAAATTGGACATGGAGGATTATCTAAAAGGCGTTGTGCCTAGTGAAATGCCAGCTTCATGGAATATGGAAGCGTTAAAAGCACAAGCGATAGCTGCCCGAAGCTATGCAGCCAATATGATGATGCTGACGAGTACAGCTGCTAGTCAAGTATATCGAGGCTATACTGCTGAGACTACAAGAACAAACACAGCGATTAAAGAAACCACAGGCTTAATGGTGAAATACAATGGCAAGCCAATCCAGGCGTTTTTCCATTCGACAAGCGGCGGGAAAACAGCAAACGTAGGTGATGTTTGGAATTCAGACCAATCATACTTCCCATATTTAGTTTCTGTTCCTGATCCTTATGAAAAGGCGCCATTAAGTAATTGGAGCGAAACTTTTGCTGCAAGCACGATTGTACAAAAATTTGGTTTTAGCAGTAATGCACAGTTACTGAATATCACCTTAGACAAAAAGGGTGTAAATGGTGAAGTAAGAGGAGTTACCGTACAAACCTCAGAAGGAACAAAAACGATAACAGGGAATGAAAATGTAATCAGAAAATTATTCCCTTTGAATAACTCGAGTGTATACAATATGTTGTATTCCAATTGGTTTGATATTGCCGATCTATCCAAATCAGGCGGGAGTGTATCAGTCCAGACCTCAAGCGGATCAATGACCCTTGACGACCTCAAAGGACAAACAGTTCAAACTTCAAGTGGACGCATCACGTTAAGTGATTCCAAGGTTTCGATCCAGACATCTAATGGCATCATCACAAATGAAGGAAGCGGCATCTCCTCCATTACCTTAGAAGGCAAAGGCTGGGGCCACAGAATCGGTATGAGCCAATACGGAGCAAAAGGCTTCGCGGAAAACGGCTACACAGCCACCCAGATTATTACACATTATTTCAAGGGTACAACCGTTTCAAAATAATATAAACAAACAAGGGCCAGGCCCCTACTAAAGTAGGGGCCTGGCCCTTGTTTGTTGTTCTATTTGATATTTTCCAACAGGTTGTCGACGATGCTTTTCCATGAGTATTGTTCGATGGCTAGTTTTCGGCCGTTTTCGCGCATTTGTTTATATTCGGCTTCGCCTAGTTCTGCTAATTTAATGGTCATTTCTGCCATAGCCGCTGGGTTTTCTGGCTCAGCGATTTTACCGCAATTGTATTCTTCCAGGATAGATGCACTCTCACCGCTGCCACAGTATAAAACAGGGGTGCCTGTAGAGATGGCTGGAAAAATTTTAGAAGGCCTTGCTCCTTTGAACAACTCAATATTCCTTAGGGATACGATACTGAAATCGGCTACTGAAAACATTTTCGGCATCTCTGAGACAGGAACAGAACCATAGAAGGTAACATTAGTGAGATTTAGGTCATCCTTCATTTTCAGGAGCTTTTCCCTTTCCTGCCCATCTCCTACGAATAGAAAATGAATATCAGGATGAGTATCTTTTATCAGTGCTGCTGCCTCTAAAACCGAATCTAATCCTTGTGCATATCCGAGAGTACCTGCATACATAAATACTTTCTTACCTACTAACCCTGTTTTGTCAAGAATATCCTGATTCTTAGGCAAAGGGATAAATGTATCCGTATTAACACCATTTGGAAGTAAAAATACATCTTCTTCCTTCTTCCCTTTTTTCACCATATAATCTTTAATTCCATCGGTGGCCGTGGCAATTTTCCATGACTTCTTATAGAGGAATAACTCCAGCTTTTCCGCCAATTTAATAAAGGTTTTATTTTTCAGTATTCCTAGTTCAACAGCTGATTCAGGCCAAATATCTGCTATATTGAATACAAACTTTGCCCTTTTTATTTTAGCTCCCAGATATCCTGTGATACCGAGAAATAATGGCGGAGAATTACAAATGATGACATCTGTAGGCTTTGATTTAAAAATCGAGTAGAAAGCACTGAATGTAAACGAAAAGTAAGACGCAAGTCTCTTCCAAAAGCTTCCCTTCGGAGAAGGATAAATCCAGGAACGATGGACCGGAATACCGTCCCACATTTCAAACTTATAAAACATTCCCTGATACTCTTCAGGAATGACTCCTTTAGGGTGATGTGGAAAAGCGGTCAAGACTTCCACCTGGTGGCCTCTGTTAATCAGTTCCCTGCTAACTTCATAAACTCGAATTTGAGGGGCGCCGGTTTCCGGGGGAAAGTGCTGGCACAGGTAGATGACTCTCATTCTTCCAACTCCATTACTTCTTAATAATTTCCTGTAGATAGGCTTCCAGCTTATCCTTTAACTCTGGTCGCTTTAAGGCAAAATCTATTGAAGCTTGCAAAAAGCCAAATTTATCCCCGACATCATAACGGTGACCTTTTAAAATATAAGAGTAAATAGACTCTTTATCAAGCAAGCGATCAATGGCATCAGTTAACTGAATTTCGCCTTTTTTATCCGGGCCAATTGTCTCTAGCATGTCAAAAATAGCTGGAGTCAAAATATAACGGCCTACAATTGCCTGTGTTGAAGGGGCATTATCTATGTCAGGCTTTTCCACTAAACTTTTAACCTTAAATAATTCTCCTTGTTGCCCGAAATATTCAACAATTCCATACTTATTTACTTCTGACCTCGGCACTTCGTTACATCCTAGTATACTGCTTTGAACTTTGTCGAATTGATCCATCATTTGGCGCAGAGCCGGTGTCTCACTGTCCACGATATCATCACCTAACAGGACAGCAAAAGGCTCATCTCCAATAAATTTCTTCGCACACAGAACAGCATGTCCAAGTCCAAGTGGTTCCTTTTGGCGAACGTAATGAATATCAACAAGGTTTGAGATATCCTCTACAATTTCCAGCATTTCATGTTTTCCAGTACGTTCAAGAAGCATCTCGAGTTCCACAGATTTATCAAAATGGTCCTCGATGGCCCTTTTATTTCGACCTGTAACAATTATGATATCTTCGATTCCCGATTGAACTGCTTCTTCAATAATATACTGAATGGTCGGCTTATCGACGATAGGAAGCATCTCTTTCGGCTGGGCCTTTGTTGCCGGGAGAAAACGAGTACCTAAACCAGCAGCTGGAATCACCGCTTTTTTAATCATGATCTCATCCCCTTTTCCAAAGTTTGACTATACAATTCCAACATTCCATTTGCATTATCAATCCAGTTATAATGCTGCTTAACATGTACAACCCCATTGGTTGCCATCCTTTGGCGCATCTCTTGATCCTCAATCAGTTTCAACATAGCTTCCGAAAGTTTTTCAGGGTTTTCTTTTGGTACGACAAAACCAGTTTTCCCTTCTATGACGACTTCTGGAAGTCCACCAACATTCGATACCACAGGCGGGACTCCGCAGGCCATTGCCTCTACCGCTGCTACACCAAAGCTTTCACTATCTTCTGTCGATGGTACGGCAAAAATGCTCATTTTGTTAATATAATCCGGCACCTTGTCATTTGGTACTCTTCCAGTAAAAGTAGTGGCGTGACCAATACCAAGTCTTTCGGTTAATTCTTCATATTCCTTTTTTTGAGGTCCATCACCAACTATAAGCAAATTGGATTCTTGATATTTTTGATTAATTAACGCAAAGGCTTGGATTAAATCTGCGATGCCATATTTATCAGATAGGGCCTTAACAGTTCCAATTGTTAAGACTCCGTCTTCTTTTAATGATCCATTCGGTTGAAATTTATCAATATTCACCCCAAATGGAGTAACAAAGACATTCTTGCTAGTATATTTATTTGTTTCCTTCGCCATAATATGGCTTGTTGAACAAATAACATCAGCTTTATCCAAGGTGTATTTTACAATGGATTCATTCATTTTTCCCATCTGAGGGAATTGGAAGATATCCCTTCCCCAAACACTTACATAATAGGGGTGAAAATTGGCTAATGCACCAACAAAACCGTAGCTCGATACATAGTGAGCATGGAGGATATCGGGTTTGAACTCTTTTATGATTTTCTTAAGAGCGAATACGCCCGACAGATAGGAAAGCTTTCCTGGGAGCATTTTGGTAAGAATCTCTGTGTCAACCTCCTTGGCATTTTCCTCTGAATGGTGGTCTGCAAAAGTAACAACCTTCACATCAACGTTTACACTTTTATAAAACAATGCCCATTTATGAGTATGGATTGATTTTCCTGGAGCTAATAATAAAATTCTCATAGTTCCTCCTTTAAAAGGGCATTTTCAATCATTTTGACCCTTGCCAACCATGAATGTTTCTCCATAAAAGAATCCTCGATATTCCTGCGGAATCCATTAGATTGAATCGTCATCTCTTTAATGGCATCCGCCATGGATGAAGGTTCATCTCTGCAGATAATCCCATAAGAACCTGACTCAATAAAATCACTTTGAGCATCACAATTTGTCGCTACCACAGGCAGCTTGTTAGATAGATACTCAACTAACTTTACAGGTACGGAAAAGTCATTATAAGTGCTTTTATAACGTGGAATAAATGCAAAATCCATTGATGTATATAAATCATTTAAAGCATCTCCACTGACATGCTTAATAGAGATTCCAGACTGGTTAATACGTGCTTTCTTTTCTTCAGGTAAATGGTCAAATTCATCTTCTCTGCACACTACAGTAAGATCGCACACTTTTTGTTCCTTGTTTGCGAGCTCTAATGCATCCAGAAGTAAAAATAGCCCATAGTTTTCATTATTTATCCCGCCTACATACAGACCTTGTTTTACAAGGTTTATGTCCCGTTGCGCGTCGAGATCCCTTGCCTTACCTCCAGGCGGCAAAGCAATCTTCGTCCGGTCTATATCTACATACTTACCCATTGCATCACTTGGTAAAAAGATTACATCACAATATTTTTGATAAAAACTTTCTTCCATGCGATAGACGCTCTGCATAATCGTCTTTTTTACTCCCTTTAATGGGTACAGCTCGTCAAACTTCCAATAAACGTCGCGATAGAACACTCCAACTGGGACATTCTTTTCTTGAAGATACTTCATTACCTTATAATCGATGAATGGATTTTTCGGCTTATGCCCAGGATCCGTCAGCCAAAAAGGAATCGTCTGGTTTTCCATATAGCAAAACAATACTTCATCCAGCTTTCCTTCTTTTAACCAATTTGTGAATAGAGCAGCCCTTTCATTTGAATGGCCTGACAACAGGAGGATTTCTATATTATTCTGTTTCCCCCATTTTAGGAAGGCTTTGTACATTTCTTTTGGCCTTAACTTAGAACCACTATTTGCATTTTTCGCTATTTGAAATGGATAATAGAGCAAGACTGATTTCATTTGGTATCTCCTTATAATTCCGTTCTTGATTTTCTCCGGAGCCAAAAACTGGACAAGTCAATTTTAAGCCGAATAACCAGTAAAATACCTGTAAAAAGGCCTGTTACCAAGAACCAAATCGGATTGAACAGGAAATCGGAAAATCCCCCTACAAGTGTTCTTGGAATATTTATTGAGAAATAAACAAATAGACTTAAGAAAATCGGGTTCTTTGGCAATCTTAAAAAAACAATGTATAAAATCTGTACAAGAAAAGCTACATACACTGTACCAGCGATAATTCCAATATATCCAAAATTAGCAAATGCTTCAGCAATAAACAATGTATTTAAAACACCGGCTGTTCCTGCTTCAACTTTTTCAGGAAAAGCAATCGACATGACGAGCCGAGCTGATTTTACCTGTTCAATATCAAAAATCCCCAGAATGATTGATGGCATGCCCCTGCCATCTAAAAATGGAATTGCTTCTCCGAACATATTAAGGTGCAGGAAGGTAGGCGCTATTTGTGCAAAAATCAGCCTTCCGATCGGGCCAGAATTTATGGACAAATAAGAATTTACGTCTGTAACCCCTTGGATAACGACATACATTCCTATCAATAAGATAAGTCCGATGGATCCCCAGCTTAAAAGTTTGGCCCAAGTAAATTTGATTTTCCCCACATACATTCTTAATAAAAGAAACATAATGATGTAGAAAAAGATGGGCGATTTAGCCAGGTCATAGGTCGTAATTAATATAGTTCCTCCAAATAAAGCCAAAAATAATAAAATCCACTTTGCTTCCCCTGTTTTCACCATATAAACATAAGCAATAAGAGACATAAGAGGCGTGAGTGCAATAGCGAAAATATTTCTGATTAAGACATTCCCGCCAAAATTTCGTTGTGCTTCAATCCTTAATTCCCCGGGTGACATATCAGTGGTACGCAAAACTAATTCAAGAATTGGAATATGGGAAGTTTTCAGCATCGTGTAAGCTATAGCTGCAAGGGATATGAATGAAAGCCCCGCAAAGATCCAAAAAAACTCACTTCTTTTACCAAATGGCACAACAATTTCTTTACGCAAATAGGAGTCTAATTCTTTTTTAGCATTGAAACCCACAAATTTTGAAACAATGAACATAACGAGCGGAAAAACGACCATAACAAAACTCACAGCCACAAATCCAATCATTCGGTATTCTTCATGGGTTAATTTATTTAGCATATAGTATCCATCTGTATCCGTTGCTATGAACAAACTGCCTATATAGCTGGAAATAAAGAATGAATAATAAAAAATGATTGAATTCATATTAGGCTTTAAAAGAGAGAGGCTCCCAGCAGACCTTTTGAATAAGTATACCGAAGCCCCCAGGACAAGGAGCCAGATGATGAAAAACAGCATATGCTGACCGCCTTTTTATTTTATTTTTCAAGTAGTTCAACAATTTTCTCAGAAGCATGACCATCGCCGAAGATTTCACGGTACATCGGATTAACATCTTTACTGACCGCTTCTAAAATTTTATCGACAGAAGTACCAACAAGAATATTGGCATCTTCCTCTAAAGTTTCAACCCATTCAGTCTGTTCCCTAACGGTTACACACGGAACCTTCATGAAGTATGCTTCCTTTTGGACTCCGCCCGAATCGGTAATGATTTTTTTGGCGCTTGCTTCCAAAGTTAACATATCTAAGTATCCAACTGGATCGATAACTTTTAAATTCGGTATCTCTTCAAGCTTAATACCATAACTTTCAAGCTTATGCTTCGTTCTCGGATGGATCGGCCATACTTTAACATCATCAATTTTCGAGAAAGCCTCGAGAATATTTTGCATATTTTCAAGGTTATCTGTATTTTCGGCACGATGGATGGTAATAAGGTGATATCCCTTTTCCTCTAGGGAATGCTCATTTAAAATATTCGACTTTTCCGATGCTAGCTTTTTGTTATAGAGAACTGCATCATACATGACATCTCCAATATTAAATACATTATGAGTGATGTTTTCATTTTTCAAGTTTTCAATAGCTGTATTTGTTGGGCAGAATAAGAATTCCGATACATGGTCAGTCATAATTCGATTGATTTCTTCCGGCATTTTCTTATTAAAGCTTCGAAGTCCTGCCTCAATATGAATGACCGGAATATGTAGCTTTGCTGCCACAAGCGCACCTGCAAGCGTAGAGTTGGTGTCACCATATACCACTAGGCAATCTGGATTTTCTTCAAGCACGATTTCTTCAATCTTTGCAAGCATTTCTCCAGTTTGTTTGCCGTGATGCCCTGACCCGACAGCTAAATAATAGTCAGGCTTTGGTATATTTAACTCTTCAAAAAAGATCTCAGACATATTACTGTCGTAATGCTGTCCTGTATGGATAATTAACTCTGTATGCTTTTCACGCAAAACACGTGAAACTGGAGCAGCCTTAATAAATTGTGGCCTTGCACCTATAACCGTAATAATTTTCATAGGAAGGATTCCTCCAATAATTGTTCATCTAAAGACATTTTTATAATGAGGATGAAATTAAATTATATTTTATAGCTTGCCTAATGTTGGCATTAATCATTCTAAACAGGATTTTCGGATGCTTTACGCCGGAAATTTTATCGACTCTACTTGCAGCAGTAATAAAAATTAAATATATCCATGCCCCTCCAATATAAATCCAATTCAAACCCTGCTCTTGAACATAGATAATCGCAATGACGGCAATTAGCATGTTCAGAAATAAAAAGGCCATTTTCCCAAATGACACTGGCACATAATATGCTTGCTGGCTCTTCCGGAAAATAAAGATAATCGCTACCATGTATGCGATTAGATAAGCAGCAACCGCTCCCCAAATTGAGAATTTAGGAATCAGCACAATATTCAGGATTGTATTGATGACTGCCACCATTCCAAAGGTAATGGAAATTGTTGTTGTTTTTTTCGTAAAAAACAATCCAACAGAAATGATCAGATAATAAAAATTCAAGAAGGTAGCAGCTGAAATTAGCGCCACATATTGATATGCATTGTAATACTCTTTACCAAGAATACCGATGACGAATGGCATAATTGTAGCAATACCCATGACACCAAATATTCCTATGATCAGCAATGCCAAATATATCTTCGAAAACAATAGAGGACTATCCTTCTTATCCTTTAGGGACATTGAATAGGGTCTCCATGCCATTTGAACTCCACTTGTTAAAAGTGTAATGACAGTGGCAAGCCTTGTAGCTGCTCCGTACACTCCTACCTCTTCCATTGATTGAAATTTCCCCAAAAAGATGATACTTGCATAAGCGATCACCCAGAATGCCAGGGAAGTTGGGACTAATGGAGCCGCATACTTAATGATTTCTTTTAGAGAATCAAAATTGATTTTCGGTTTTAAATATGCAGAGGATGTAATGATCAACGGAACAAGTATGAGTATGACACTGACTAGTCTGCCGAGCAGAATGCCCTCAGCCGATGTCACGAAGTACTTTAAGAATATGTACGAAAGGATAGCAATCAAGAGCATTTTTCCCACAGTAAAGATAACAACTTTTTTGGTTTTGAAATCGAAGCGCATAACCATCAGTATGACGATAACCATGGAATCGACAAAGAGAACACCCAGTGCCAAGTATAAAAGGTCAACATGCTGAGAGCTTCCCAAAATCATCTCAGATATCAAAGGTCCACTAATTAATACCAGTAAACCAAGAATACCAACAATGAAAAGCCTGAAATACATCACATTTCGGACATACTCCAGCTTTTTATCTTTTTCTTTCGTTTCAAAATAATAAAATGCGAGAGCTGAGTCAGTGCCGAATATGACAAGGAACGTCAGCATGGCAGTGACAGTATCTATAGTTGTTAGCAAACCATATTTTTCACGTGGTAAAAAGTTGGTATAGATCGGTAGCATAATAAATGCAATTAACTTTGTACCAATGTTCATAAATGCGTAAAGGAGCGAATCCGCTCCTAAACGCTTAAATTGGGCCAGCACCCTATAACAACTCCCGCTCATCAACCATGCGGACAAACTTAGCTGGAATGCCTTTAATAAGGGTTTTTTCTTCTGTATCCTTCGTTACCAGTGCACCTGCAGCGATAAACGTCTCTTCAGCAATTGTTATACCCGGAAGAATGATGGATCCCCCGCCAACACGTGCTCCCTTTTTAACGGTAGCACCTTTGATTTTATCAAAGCGTTCTTCCGTTCTTCCCATAAAATTATCATTAGTTGTAGTTACACAAGGAGCGATGAATACTTGCTCTTCAAGAGTCGTATAAGCAGTGATGTAGGAATTGGACTGTATTTTTGTCCGGTCGCCAATTTTCACATAGTTCTCAACAGTGACACCACGACCAACAATAACAAAGTTGCCAATTTCCACATTCTCCCGGACACTTGCAAGATCAGCAATCAAAGTATTGGTTCCAATTACAGCACCTCGGTAGATAACAGAGTTTGCTCCAATTGTTACATCTTCACCAATTTCCAAGGCAGGAATTGAATCAGACAACTTTACTGTACTTGTTTTTGCTGGCTTGGGGCCTTTTCCAAGAACAGCGCCGTCAGCGATAGTTGTATTATCGCCAATGACGGTACCTTCATGAATAGTAACCCGATTTCCAACAATAACATTCTTGCCGATTTTAACATCCTTTTCAATTACTGAAAAATAGCCAACCTTTACGGAATCATCTAGTGAAACTGAAGGATCGATGAAATTCATAAAAATTCTCCCTTGTAATTAGACATTATAATTTACGGTATATATTGGGCCTTTGGACATCCTTAAGTGCATTTCTAGTATCAAAAATTACCTGGCTTTCCTGGGCAATCATTTGATAATCGAAATCAGAGTGGTCAGTAGTAACAAGAACTAGGTCTGCTTCATTCAATAATTCTTTTGACATTGGGACTGTTTCAACCATCCTGTCACAAGATCTAAATGAAGCTACATATGGATCCACAACAGTATAATCTGCACCGTGCTGTTCAAGCAGCTCAATAATTTTTAATACTGGTGATTCACGGACATCATCAATATCTTTCTTATACGCCACTCCAAGAATGGCGATTTTTGAACCTCGAAGCGCTTTTCCACTTTCATTCAAAACTTGCATTAAGCGTGTGATCACATACTCTGGCATTGAATTGTTAATCTCTCCAGCAAGTTCAATCAAGCGAGTATGATAATTATATTCACGCGCTTTCCATGTTAAATAGAATGGATCGATCGGGATACAGTGACCTCCAAGTCCTGGACCTGGGTAAAACGCCATGAACCGTATGGCTTGGTTTTAGCAGCATCAATAACTTCCCAAACATCAATCCCCATTTTCTCACACAAGATTGCCATTTCATTCGCAAGAGCAATGTTAATATGTCGGAATGTGTTTTCAAAGATCTTCTCCATTTCTGCGATTGCTGGACTGGAAACCTCAAAAACATCTCCCTCAAGAACGTTTCGATATAAAGCGGAAGCCACTTTAGTACAGTTAGGAGTTATACCACCGACCACTTTTGGAGTATTTTTAGTTTTGAATTGTTTATTTCCCGGATCTACACGTTCCGGAGAATAGGCGACAAACACAGTTTCCCCTGTAACAAGGCCTTTCGCTTCAAGAACAGGCTTAACGATTTCTTCTGTTGTTCCTGGATATGTTGTAGATTCAAGAACTACAAGCATACCTTCATGTGCATATTTTGCAATTTCCTTAGCAGAGCTTTCTACATATGAAGTATCTGGCTGTTGATAAATATCCAACGGTGTTGGAACACAGATGGCAGCCGCGTCCACTTCTGCCATGCGTGCGTAGTCCGTCGTTGCAACCAGTCTTCCCTTTTCTACCATATCAGCAAGATCCTGGTCGACAACATCACCGATATAGTTGATTCCCATGTTCACCTGCTCGACACGTGAGGGCTGAACATCAAAGCCAATTACTTTATATCCAGCCTTCGCTTTTTCAACAGCAAGAGGAAGACCTACATAGCCTAAACCTACGACAGCAATTACGGCCTCTCTTTTCTCAATTTTATCTACTAATTTCTCGAAATTGTTCATGGTTTTATCTCCTTTAGTTTATTAAAGATTCAGCTGATTCAAGGATAGCAAGAATTAATTTTACTGGCGCATGGCCATCGTGTCCAGTAATAACTGGTTTGCGATCTTCCTTAACAACAGTAACCATATCTTCTATAATGCATTGATGCCCTGGCTTGCCAAAAGGATCTGCTTCAATCTCCGTTTTTATTTTGTCTGATTTTTATTTGGTTACATCTTCTATACCCCATGTTTCCACATAGTTTTCATTCCTGACACTTATTTTAACAGAATCTATATCACCAAATACAGCAATAGACTCTTCAAGAATGCTTGGATAGATAATTGTAGAGCTTGCCCAGTCCAATTATTGTAATATTAATCCTTGTTGTAGTACCTCCTTGCGTCTTCAATGTATTTCAAGAGGATAAGAATAGCAAATGCCAACACGAAGCCCAAAATGAGGCCGGCTGCGATGCTTTCTTTTAAATAAGTATCCGCTTTAGTCGTTTCCTTGTTCAGGACTTCTGGAGGCTCGAAGAAGGAAATGGTTCCCATCATACGATGTACAATCGCTTTTTCCTCTGCAATACTTTCTTCTGTTTTAATAATTAGCTCTTTGGTGTCATTATATTGACTAGGAGTCGATATTTGTTCCTCTAGCTTGTCCATATAGTGTTCCAGAACTTTTTCTTTTGCTTTATAGCTAGCTTCGAGGTCAAATACATACGGCACGGAAGCAACCAATTGTTTGTCATATTGCTCATCCAGCCTTTTATAATATTCAGAGACCATTTCTTTGAGATCATTTTCCACTTTTGCTTTTGATTTGCCTTTCAAAGTGATTTTTACATTACGCTTTCCACTGACAAAAACATCCACTTTAGGGTTTATTTTTTCAAAATCAGCTTCCAGGTTTTTAGGACTTGTTAAATCAGGCGTTTCGATGCTCCCTGTATAAACAAAAGCAGTACCAGTATAACCGTCATTCCCTTTTAAGGCATAAACTACCCCAGCAATTAATAAAGTAGTTAGTATAGGAATCAATAAAAAGTAGTTTTTATGTTTCCAGAAATACAAAAGATATTCATAAAGAACAAACCGCTTTTTTTCTTCTGTCAATACAATACCCCATTCCTATAGTAGTCCACAGTAAGAAAACGCCCCCGAAAAGTTGGCGGCGTCATCATGTGATTATTTTCCGAAAAATTCCGCGATTTTCGCCACAACGTATTCTTGTTGCTCTGTTTTAAGTTCAGGGAACATCGGTAACGAGAGAGCTTCACTTGCTGCTTTCTCGGATAATGGGAGGTCTCCCTCTTTATAGCCAAGATTCTTGAAAACTGGCTGAACATGAAGCGGAAGCGGATAATAAATCATTGTCGCAACGCCCTGTTCCTTTAAAAACTTTTGCAGCTCATCACGTTGTTCCACTCTGATAGTATATTGATGGAATACATGGTAGTTGCCTTCTTTTTCAACAGGAGTTGTGACAAGGTCCCCAAGTTTTTCATTTAAAAGGTTGGTGTAAGTGGCCGCTTTATCCCTACGGAGGCTGCTCCACTCATCCAAATAGGGAAACTTCACATTTAAGACAGCTGCTTGCAGTTCATCCAGTCGGCTATTATACCCTAGAACATGGTGGTAATATTTAGGCTTACTTCCGTGTACGCGGATTACACGGCAACTTTCAGCAGTTTCATCATCGTTAGTAACGATCATACCGCCATCACCATATGCTCCGAGGTTTTTAGTTGGGAAGAAGCTATATGTTGCAGCAGAGCCTAGCTCACCAACGGATTTCCCGTTTTGTTTTGCACCAATAGCTTGTGCTGCATCTTCGACAACGGCAAGGTTATTTTTACGGGCAATTTCAGCAATTCTTTCCATATCAGCCATCTGACCGTATAAGTGTACAGGAATGATAGCCTTTGTCTTTTCTGTAATAGCTGCTTCGATTTTTTCAGGATCGATATTGAACGTTACTGGATCGATATCAACATATACAGGAGTTGCTCCAGCTCTAACGATAGCTCCTCCTGTAGCAAAAAAAGTGAACGGAGTAGTAATAACCTCATCTCCAGGACCTACTCCAAGAGCCTGCAAGGCAATATGTATTGCGTCACTACCATTCCCACAGCCGATCCCGTGGGTTACATTGCTATATTTAGCTATGTCTGCTTCAAGCTTTTTTACACTTGAACCTAAAATGAATTGTGAAGAGCTCATTACCTGATCCATCGCTTCAATCACTTCGGTTCTAAGACCTTGATATTGCTCACTTAAATCTAACATAGGAACTTTCATTATGAGTTACCCTCCAAAAATATAAAATCATCGATTAGTTTATCACAAATTTTGCATTTACACTCGTGCAACGTTTAAAAAATAGCAACTAGATTTTTTCCTATTCTGGTATATAAATGTTATTTTGGTGCATACTATCCTGTGAATGGGAAATATTGAGCAAACCTTCGGATAAAAATTCTTCAAAGAACCGTTTGCCGCTTTGCAGCAACAAACGGTTCTTTGAGATTATAATCAGGGTCGATAGAAAGACTTTTTACCCGTCAACTTGCTATATAAGTTCAATATTGGTCTGTATTTGACATGGACAATCCCTATAAGCTCAGCAAGCACTTCAGTTATAACCAACAGGCCGAAGATGATAAATACTGTACCCCATAAAGTGGATTCTGAAACAAGAATGGCACTAATGCTGAATAGAAGTCCAAAGCCGTAAATTGATAGTACCGTTTTACGATGCGAAAGTCCCAAATCTAAAAGCCGATGGTGCAAGTGCGACTTATCAGGAGCCGAGATAGGGCGTTTATTGACGATTCTTCGGATAATTGCAAAGGTTGTGTCAAAAACAGGTACACCTAAAATGATAACAGGAACTAAAAAACTAAAGAGTGTAACACTTTTGTAAAGACCCAGTAAGGAAAGGATCGATATTGAATATCCCAAGAAGAGAGCCCCCGTATCACCCATAAAGATTTTAGCAGGATGGAAATTATAGAAAAGGAATCCTAAAATACTTCCCAATAAAATAATTGAAAACATGAGTATCAACATTTTTCCACCCATAAAGGCTAATACAGCAATTGTCGCAATACCGATAGCTGATACACCAGCAGATAACCCATCAAGCCCGTCGATCAGGTTAATCGCATTTGTAATAGCCACAATCCAGAAGACTGTTATTGGATAACTCCAAAATCCCAATTCAAAGTCTCCTACATAGGGAATAGTTAACAAATCAATCGTTAACCCGCTGCAAACAATGACAGCAGCTGTTAAAAGTTGACCCGCGAGCTTAACTTTTGCGGATAATTCATATTTATCGTCAAGCATTCCTATTATTACAATTAGAATGGCACCGACACTGATTGCGGTAACTTTTTGATTGTATAATCCCCCGGCAAAATAACCAGCAACTACTCCAATGAAGATGGCCAAACCGCCAAGGCGAGGCATGATTTTTTCATGCACTTTTCTTTCGTTCGGCTTGTCAATTGCCCCAAACTTCACAGCAAACTTAATAACCAAGGGAGTAATTATCAGGACAGTAACAAATGAAATAAAGAAAGCTAAAATAGCTTGAATATGCATTGATCATCACCTTAGTTTAGAGGTTTATTTTATTCTTTTCCCAATCATACATATCGTAACACATATCTTTTTATTATCAACGATTTTTTAATTGGCACGAATGAAATCATAAAATGTTGTATATTGTAAAATTAGCACCTTCGACACATATCCTTTATCAATCCTCATTTCCCCGTTTCGACAAGTGTTTAAACAAAAGCATACAAAGGTTAGACGATATTTCTCCGTTTAAGTTTCATACTGCTCTATGGAAATTTATGGTCGTAAACAAAAAATGCCAATATATGATATAATTCAGACATGTTTGTATTAACCATACAGGAGAGAAAATCGCATGCTATCAAAGGTTAAAATGTTATTCAATGACAGCGAACGAGAAATAAAAAGATTATCTAACTTGTTGATCGAGTAAACATATTAGAAGAAGAATATGCAAAATTGACAGACGAGCAGTTGAAAAACAAGACAAAGATTTTCATGGGTGAATTAGCAGAGGGTAAATCCGTTGATGATATAAAAATCGAGGCTTTTACCACAGTTAGAGAAGCTTCAAAGAGAGTCCTTGGACTCAGGCACTTTGATGTTCAGTTAATTGGTGGTTTTGTAATGCATGAAGCAGCATTGCCGAAATGCAAACCGGCGAGGGAAAAACACTTGTAGCAACCTTACCCAGTTATCTTCATGGGCTAACAGGCAAAGGCGTACACATTATAACTGCGAATGAATATCTTGCGCGAAGAGACTATGAGGAGATGGGCAAGATTCATGAGTTTCTTGGATTAACAGTCGGACTTAATATTTCTCAACTGTCTCAAGAAGAGAAGCGGTCTGCCTATAAAGCCCATATTACATATGGAACAGGTACGGAATTCGGTTTTGACTATCTAAGAGACAATATGGTTTATGATCCAAAAGAGAAAGTGCATCAGCCATATTATTACGCCATTGTTGATGAAATTGACAGTATTTTAATTGACGAAGCACGTACACCATTAATCATCGCCAACAAATCCAGCATGGGGGCTGAACTTTTCCATATTTCAGCTGAGCTGATGAGTTCTTTTAAGAGTGATATAGATTACGAGCATTTTCCGGAAACAAAACAAGTTTACCTAACAGACCAAGGTGCTTTTAAAATCGAAAATGCTTTCGGGATATCCAACCTATATGATGCCGAGCACCAGGATTTAGTTCACAATATTACCCAGTCCTTAAAATCACTTACACTAATGAAGAAAGACGTTGATTATATCGTCAAAGATGGCAAGGTTGTACTAATTGATAAATTTACCGGGCGCATTATGGAAGGAAGAACTTTTAGTGAGGGCCTTCACCAGGCAATTGAAGCTAAAGAAGGTCTGGAGGTTACTGAAGAAAACGAAGTCCAGGCGACGATTACCATCCAAAACTATTTTAGGATGTATGAAAAATTAGCTGGTATGACCGGAAGTGCGTCACCTTCAAAACAAGAGTTTTTTGAGACTTATAATTTGCACGTAATATCCATTCCTACGAACAAACCGGTTCAAAGACAAGATAATGCTGATTTAGTGTATTTAGACAACGATTCAAAAATGATGAAAGTAATAAATGATGTAAAAGTAATCAATAAAACTGGACGTCCGATTTTAATTGGTACTACCTCTATTGAGCAATCAGAACAACTTTCTGCTCTGCTGAAAAAGCATAAAATCAACCATCAGATTTTAAATGCTAAAACAGAGGAAGATGAAGCGCAAATTATTTCTTCTGCAGGACAGACTGGACAAGTCATGCTTGCCACTAACATGGCTGGCCGAGGAACAGACATTAAGCTAAGTGAAAGTGTGAAAGATAAAGGCGGTCTCCATATTATCGGAACCCAACGTCATGAAAGCTTCCGCATTGATATGCAACTTCGTGGTCGTTCCGGGCGCCAGGGAGATCCAGGTTCAACTCAATTCATTATTTCACTCGATGATGATTTGTTCATCAATTATGACGAAGAGGAAATGGAAAAGTTCCGAAAGAAAGCAAAAGTAGATGAAACAGGATTAATCCTTAGCCCGGATCCAAATAAATTTGTCAAAAAAGTACAAGAGACAGTAGAACATGCTCATCACTCATCACGTTCTCACCTTTTAAAGCTAGATAATGTACTCGATAGGCAGAGTAAGGTTATTTATTCAATGAGGGACAGAATTTTAAATGCATCAATCGAAGATGCATATCCCGAAGTATTACATTACTTAAATAATTATATCGATAAAACAATAGATAAGTATTGTCCTGGAGAGAAACACGAAATTGAATGGAATTTAGAAGGCTTGGCAGCTGACTTAAGCCTGATCTTTATTGATTCCGATCTCACATTTAAGAGTTTTTATGAAAGACCAAGAAAAGAGATTGCTCAGTTAATTTCAGTGGAATACGATAAACTTGAAAGTCAAATCAACACTTTAAAGAATGATGAAGAACTAGGCAGACAACTTAAACGTTTCATGCTTCAACTTATAGATTCAAATTGGAATAAGCATCTGGACATTCTAGCTAATAAGCGTGACGGCATCGGTCTCCGAGGCTATGGACAGGAAGATCCTTACCGTTTATTTGAGATGGAAGCATTAGACGATTTCAATCTTTTGATGGAAAATATTGAATCAGCTATTAGTATTCGTTTCATGGACTATGTGAAAAACCAATACGATTTCGGACCGGATGAGGTGTAGGAGGAATTTTTGAAATGGCATTATTTAAAAGGAAGAAACAATCTTCACCGGTTATAGAAAGTGATCAACTAAATGAGCTGGTCGACAACAATAGCGAAGAACTTGGTGAGGAAACAGACATCGATTTGGTGAAAACATCATTATCCTTTCATCCGGATTGGGAATTAAGCAATCAGGAAAAGTACGTTTATATGTATAAACACCAACAACTTCCTCTGCTCAAAGCAAACCAGATTTCTATTTCAGGAATTAAAAAAATTGACTTCGAAGAGGGATTTGTCGTTATTGCTTTTTTACGCAACACATTAGCCAAGAGCATTCGTCTGGAAGAAATGGGAATCTTAATACTAGATGACAGTGGAAAGGCCGTTGCTCGGAAGACATTTGAACTGGACGGACTTGGTGAACTTCCCGCAATGAGCTGTCGTCCATGGAGATTCCTATTCACTAATGATGATAAGTTAATAGAAAACATATCAGATGACAACTGGTCAATCGCTTTTGAAGTTCCCGAAAAAAGCAATCAGCACCAGTTAGATCTTGAAGAAACATGGAAAAGCCAACTGACAGAAAAAATGGTCAAGGACCTGGAAGAACTCGTGGCGAAGTTGCCGCCATTATCAAACAATGAAATTTCATTTACAGGTATAGAAGCACGCCTTTTGGATGATGGAAGACTTTCCGTTTCCCTATTTATACGAAATGGATATAACAAAGATATTCAACTGCAGAAATTACCATTAATCGTAGAAGACACCAACGGCACGAAAGTAGCCCAGGGAAACTTCACACTCGACAATTTCTCAGTCAAAGCAAACACAAGCAAACCATGGACCTTCATCTTCCCAGAAACACTAGTCCAAGAGAAAAACCCTAACCTAACAACCTGGAAGGTGTATCCACCACAATAAAGAAGAACAGAAAAGGGCCTGGCCCCTACTAAAGTAGGGGCCAGGCCCTTTTAACGCTTTACCATAGAGAAGCTACATAGCCTGTTTCTCCAGTGGAGTTGACTTTGACTTTATACCAAGTAAAGATATTGAATTTATTGCTGTCTTCCGTTGGTTGATCAATAATAGTGATAGCTGTGCCTTTCTCCAATTGTTTGATTGGTGTGTTGTTCACTGTTGTCGGTACCTTACGGAGGTTAACGGCTGATGGCAATGACAGTGTGTCTCCTACTTTGTATAATTGTGCAGATTTAGTTTTCTTAGTAGTTACATACAGCATCTTGTCATTAAACAACATTTGGCCAGTTGCTGGATTGTAGGAAATTTTTAATTGGTCCTCACTGATGATCTCTGGCTTCATACTTGATAGATTGGCATATACCTTCTCCTGGTATGTTGCCTTTGAAGAAGTGATTGGATCATTTCTTTTGGACAAGCCATTATAGGCAATTATTGCAAAATACCAATTTTCCAGGGTTTCTTTATTTCCGTCATTTACAACAGGTAACCTTCTTGAGCCTGAATACCCCCATTTTTCCAACAGGATATTGACCCCGGTTTCAATATTATAGCCAAGATCATATTTAACTTTCTCCCAATCATAACGTGTGTCATGCTCAGAAAGTGGCGTTACCTGCATGATTCCATAACCATTGTCGAAGCTTTCAAAAACTTCTCCATTCGGTAAAAACTGCTGGAAGTTTCCATTCTCCGTTAAAGCGATTGATTTAACAATTTCAGGAGGAATTCCTTTTTCAGCAGCTTTTTTAGTTAAGAGCGTTTTGATCTCACTTACAGACAGATATAAGTTATTCATAACATTCGTTAGAGTTTCATCTAGCTTCCTTTTAGCAAGTTCGTGTCCAACCTGAGCAATACCATTTTTGGTCTCTTCAAATAACAATGGTACCTTTGGACTCGATACCCCAGGCTTAATGGTTTTCTCTAATTCAGCCATGTTATTATATACAGATAACAAATTTTTGTACTCAGCGTCTTGAATAGTTGATGGAACTTTCCCTTCTAACGATTTCCATCTAACAGTCAACTGTTCCTTAAAGGATTTTTGAGGAACTACTTGTAAAAACATCAAAACCTTCTTTGACTCACGAAGAATTTCCTCATTTGACTTACTTGTTTCAATTTGATCCAATGCCATTTTAGCAGTAACCGGATAGCTCAGATCATCTCTTAATCGCTCAGAGGTTTGTTTATAATATTGCCTAATATATTCTCTGGTGGTCACACCATAAACTCGATCTAACAGCTTAGCCTGCTTGCCAATTTCAAACGAAAGACTATGATACAAGCTTTCTGTTTCCGCAGTTAGAAGACCTTTATTCACTTGAGATTGAAGAGCATTCTTCTTAACAACAATTTTTTCCCCTGCTGTAATGGCATCAATATAAGCAACTGCACGGTCAATCTGTGTTTTTACTTCACCAAGCTTTGCTTGATAAACGACCTTTGTGTTAGATGAAGGCATGGCTTTTACCAATTTTTCAGCATAGTAATATGCAGCTTTGGTATTGTTATATTCCGTATATGGCCTTGTCTTTCCATCACCATTCCATTCAATCGAAGTTGCTCTTCTTAATATCTGTGAATTGGAAATAGCTTTTTGCACCGCGGAAGCGATTTGGGTGGTGGTGGCAGCTTCTGTTGATGGTGCTTGAATACTTACGACCGCTGGCAAGATCAGTGCAGATGAAATTAAAGTTTTTACTAGTTGATGTTTCTTCATAGTTTCCTCCCTGTTTACATAAAAAAACTCCTGTTATATTTCTAGTATAACAAGAGTCTATTAAAATGGTAACCTATTTTTTCCAAATCACTGTACATTTACATATTCTATATAGTCTTTCATATTTGTTATGTATAATTGTGAGCCTAAATTAAATTGACCACCATACATATCGTCAAAACTATAAACCCTGTAAACTTCACCTGGATTTAGAACTCTTACTACAGCTAATTTATTATTTTCATCCCTCTGCCATAAATTAATTCTCTTTTTTACATACACCGTTCCAATTTGTCCATCCTTCGGTGTTACTGTCGCCATAACAGAAGAAGCATCTGGTTTCGGTTGGATATACCGAGCTCCACCAATATACCTTGATTTATAATAAGCGGTATCAAGGCTTGAAACTTCTACACCACTATCTCCGGCATGAACAAATTTTCTGTCTCCTAAATATATACCAGCATGTGAAGGCCCTTTTTTATAAGTTGTAAAAAAACAAGATCTCCAGGAACCAAATCTGCTGTCGCAACCTTTTCTCCTTGATAGTACTGGTCAGCACTTGTTCTAGGAAGGTTCACTCCATAATCTTTATAAACATATGTTAAATAACCAGAGCAATCAAAACCCGCAGGAGTAGTACCTCCCCATTTATATGGAACACCTACAAATTGTGTCGCATATTCAGTCAATTCTTTGTTCTCATTTGCATAAATAGTAGATTGAGTGTTTAAAGAAAAAAGTATGATAAAAATTGAAATTATACTTAGTTTGATTACTCGCTTCATCTAGTAGATTCCCCCAACTCTCTATTTATAAATCGCCAAATAATTCCGTTAATTTTCCTCATAAAACAATTTTAACCAAAATAAACCTCTTTCTACATTTCATTTTAATAACATTTTCGACATTATATTACAATTTCATTACAAAAAAGAGTAACTATTAAAAGTCACTCTTTTTTGCAGAAACTATATTCAGCTAAAATCCGGCCAATTCTTTTGGTATTGATCCCCTTCGATTTTCTCCAGGGTACGATACTGTAAAGGAAGAAGATCCTCTTCAGGTTTGTTGAGGAACTCTCTTGCTACTTCAAAAGGAAACAAATCGAACTGTTCTTCTTTCTCCGCTATAAAATATACTCCTAGAATTTGTCCGCCTTTTTGTTGATCCAGATGTAAAAAAGCAGGATAAAAGGAGTTGTCCTTAGATTTAATTATAGCCATGGCCGTTACTGTACGATCTTCTTCAACTGTAATGGCATCATTGCTAATTTTATCTAAAACCTTTGTTGCCCACCCCTGCTTTTTGTATCCGCCGATAATCTTGGGTGGGTTATCCCTTAATTCTTCAATTATTTTACTTAACTCGTTTGACTTTGTCATTAGGCTAATGAAAACTCCTTCCAATGTTTAGCAATTAACAAACATTGCAAAAGTCTTGATTTAATTCTATTCCTCAGGTTAGCATAGTTAAAAATAATCTGCAAGCAACTAAGTATTTTCACTATTTCATAAACTTACTCTATTATATTTCTACCTAGCATTCAATGTAAAATATTTGGTAAAAAAGGTAAAGGGCCAGGCCCCTACTAAAGTAGGGGCCTGGCCCTTTGAACGTTATTCATATTAATAGGATGCTGTGATTTGATCGATAAAGATTTGTCCTTTATTTTTGTTGGTGTCGCTGGTCTGCATGTAACGGACTGGAATTTCTAATTTGTATGGCGCTTGGAGGCTGATGGTATTGTTGCTTCTACGTATTTCCAGCCTATCCAGTCTAAATTTTGCGTGAAGTCTAGCTGAGTTTGCTTTCCTTCGCTATCTTTCAGTTGCGCGCGCAGCCAATGTCCTTTAGCATCTCCGTAAACCCACATACCAATCTTTAAAGGATTTCCCGGAATATCCATTGAGGTTCCCTTGCTGGCATATACACCGGATGTTCCCTGAGTTCCGATAAAGTCATAAGCCACCTTTAAGGAGTAAGCACCTTCTTTAACATAGTTTTTTTCGGCAGAAACACTAATGGAGGCATATTTTACACCTGTAGCCCGCCATTCGGCCGCACCTTGCTCAAAGTCTTCTATTACTAAATTCGAAGGTTTTCCTACAATGATTTTTATGGAAGATGACAGATTTCCAAGGGATATTTTCACATCCGCTACTCCGTCTTGATTACCTGCCGTGAAAACTCCCTTTTCCACCGTTCCTCCGATTCCCGTTATCGAATATTTAAATACTGAAGGATCTTCTAATATTCTTTTACCACTTAAATATCCTGTTACAGGAAGAGCAATAGATTCATTCTTAGCTACGACCAACGTGGATTGTTCGATTTTAATCGCATCTAAATCTTTGGTAACCTTAACAGGAAGAGTACCAGAAAGTGAACCTACAGACGCTTTTATGTTGCCAGAACCTTCGACAAGCGAGGCAGTGAAACTTCCGTCACTGTTGAATGTTCCCGCATTTGATGACCAGACAACTGGTTCTTTAATGGTAATAGGATTGTTCATTTTATCTAGACCTTTTACAGGGAACTTGAAATCCTTATAATTAGCACCCGCAAAAAGCGTCATTTCTGATGCGTCAATCTTCAACGCATGCAACGGACCTGCTTTCCATAGACCAACCAACAGTAAAGAATTCGCCACACTTCGCTCCCGACCGTCAGAAGGATTGTTCACCACGGTCACGTCCGAATCACCCGGCTGTCTCGCAACCATAGTTGAAGAACCTCCGCCGTCAAAGGTCATAGCCTCAACAGCTCCCAGGTCTTTCATTATAGATGCCATTTCTGTTAATGTTACACCCGCACTATCTGCAGAACGGCCGTCTACAACTACTGCAAAAACAGCTCCTGAACTTTTAATGCCAATTGCGGTGCGCGGATGCGCACCAGGTATATTGAGTTGAGCTGCCACACCATTTTTCACAAGTTGGTAACGCCCGCCGATGGCTTGCTTAACATTATTCCAGGCACCCGCATCATAGGAGAGATTTAACTTGATTTGATCTCCTTGATTCAGTCCTTTTAAAAAGTCGCTGCCAGCCCCATGTCCGGATAATACATACTCTCCATCCCGTAACGGCTCGCTTCCTTTACCAGCAATGACACTTTTAACAGTGGCCGTAACAGAGTTATTGCCATTGAGCTGGCCCTGGATGTTAGTCAATACAACCTCAGTTCCAAGTTCATTAGTCATTGTATTTGTTGCAAAGTATGGTGTGTATAACACCAAGTGCCCGGCATAGCGGCGTTTATTAATTGAGTTTACCAAATATGGCTGACCCCCGTTCACCGAAACACCTATCAGAATATCCGGAATCCCAATCATGGCTCTACCATCCTGAGAAACTCCAAAGATAGTCCTATCACTTTTCGGTGTTGAGTTGGTGGTAACTACTTCTCCATTATGCACCGTCAAATCAGTGGGTGCTCCATTTTGGTCAAAATAATCGCCGTTTACTCCAGCGATGACATAATGACCATCCTCTTGCTGGCGATTAGCCTGGCTAGTCACTGTTTCAAATCCAATCATTTGATCCTTTGATAGAGAGGTTTCAAATGTAATCTGCGAGGCATTCTGGTCTACATCAAGCTTGAAAATCTCCTGTTTACCCCTGCTGCTGCTTACATTCAACTGGGATTGAACGACCCCTGGAGCAATAATTTTAGATTTTTCATCTGTAACAGTACCTACTGTTAGCTTTGTCCTGTAAGCCTCCGGGTTAACGAGCTGAAGCTTATGTTTAGAAGGGGTTTTATATAAAATATACCCATCCATTTTTGTGACAAAATATGGCCCGCCTACACCATATTGCCCACCATGAGCAGAGCTATATTGGTAAACTCTGTATTGCTCACCCGGTTTTAACACACGCGAAAAAGTAATTCTATTATTTGAATCCTTTTTCCAAAGATTAATAGGTTTTAGGATTTCCACTTTCCCAATTTGACCTTTAACCAGCCTCATACCTTCCCAATACACCACAGGGCTTGATGCTGCATCCACTTTAAAATTTAGACCTGAAAACATTAGAATCAGTAGTAGCAATGCTGTAAATATTTTTTTCATGAGACTCTCCTTTTTCTGCATATAAGTCTATTATACGACAAAAAATATCTTTTTTTCCCTTTATTTCTACAAAAATGGAATTTTTATAATCTCAAAATAAAAAACCCATGCCAAATTGGCATGAGTTTTACTGTTCACTAATTCATATTTTTAAACAAAGTGTATGTGAGTGGAGCGAATGTTTTTAGCTTTTGCTTTGAGGTTTCATCATAATAAAACATAGCAAATGTTTCAGCAAAATATTCTTCTGAATAGTTTAGATAATACGGATGGCTACCAAATAGATTTGAAGCTTCTCTTTTCCATATTTTCTGAAATTCTTCTGTGTGCGAGAGATTATTAAAAATATAATGGTCGATTGAATGTGCAGTTTCATGTAAGGTCAGACTGAGTGAGCCATGACCCATTACATAATCATTATAACCAATTCTGATAATTACACGCCTCTCACCACCAGCGCCTGGGACATCATCCCATGTCTTTCCAGAGTTTTCCCAACCTTTTGGAACTATTCCTTTTAAGTGGGCAAATTCAGGAAAGTTAGTAATCGGCTCGTCTACTATAAAAACGTTTATATGATTTAACCTTAATTTCTCAAGCAAACCTAGAGATAATCCAGATAGTTCCTTTTTAATCTTTATGGCTTCTTCCCTGTTTTGAAGGTGCGGCTTTGCTGACACAACTTTATTGACCAACTCTATATTTTCAAGGATTTTACTATTCTTCAACAAACCCAATTTTTGCTTCGATGGAGTTTTATACGTAATTCTATCGTGCATATTTGTAACAACATAGCTTCCGCCTACTCTATATTGATCAAAATCATGGTCATACCCATAAACTCTATATTTTTCACCAGGTTTTAGAATCCTTGAAAAAAGAAGTTGACCATTTCTACTTTCCCATAGATTAATCGGCTTTTGTATCGTTAGTAAGCCGATTTGTCCCTTCACTAACTCCCCGCCATCCCACATTACCTTGGAAGATGCATGAGCGTCAGAATATAAAACCCCTTGCCAAAGAAATACAGTGATCAACAACACTTTAAAAAGATTCATATTGGACCGCTCCTATCGTGGAGTGAGGAAATTTTGGGTATAGTATGGAACCTTACTTGTTTTTTGGAAGTGTATTCCCATGCCGACATGAGTAAAATTGGCATTCAATATACTTTTTCGATGACCTAAGGAATTCATTAATGCTTCATGAGCAAAAATACTGCTGGTAAATCTCATTGCAATATTTTCACCAGCATAGTAATATTGCATTCCCGCCGCTTCCATTCTATCAAAAGGCTTAATCCCTTTAAGTTCATATGGTTAAAATAATTATTTGCCGCCATGTCCTGACTATGAAGACGCGAAGATGTTCTAGCCTTCTCCTCCCATTTCAATGGAATAAAACCATGTTTTACTCTGGCTGCATTAGTCAAGTCAAACATTTGTATTTCTAAACCATTTTGAAGAGTTGAAGATGGCATACCAAAGTGATCGTCTTTCAATAATTCCATCGAACATGTTAAAACCAGGATTGACGTAACCTTGCCACCACTATGAATATCATAAAATACTGTGATGTATTGATTATTATTCAAGAATGTTTGTGATTCTTGATTGTTAACTACTAAATAGTTTGTCTTGTTCTTTATGATCCCTCTACAGGTTGCCCTAGAGCATTCTTTACCTCTGTAATTGTAGATCCTGAATGGATGCCCTTCATATAAAAGTCTGGGTCATTAGTATAAATACCATTAGCCACATTATTTATGTAACTAACCATGTAGAAATCTTTATAATTATTGTGGTATGCATACCAGTTCAAACCATATTCATTCAAAGTACTTCGCTTTTCTTTTCCAAACTTGGATTCTATAGAAATTTTGCTTTCATTGATGGCAATTGTCTTACTCTGATTTTGAATTGCCTGTACTTTGCAGGCTAAAAGGCTTTTTTTTTGCAGAAGATGGAGTTTCATACTTCACCCTTGTATCACGGTCTACGTAATAACCTCCGCCAACACTTAGTTTCCCCGGCTTAAAGGCATAAATTCTATATCTCTCACCTGTCTTTAATGTTCTTGAATAACTCTTCCTCTCACCATCCAACTTATACAATCGAGTATCTTTTATAATAGTCAGTCGCCCTATTTGACCGACCTTTAGCTCAACTCCGTCCCACCATATCTTATTTTCAGGAGTAATTCCATCACAATTTTCCGCAGCATAACCAAAGACGTTAGGAGTCAGAAGCACCAAAAACAAAGAAGAAAGAAAAATAAACAGAACTCTCTTAGAAGAAAACAATAACTTTCTCAATCACTACTCCCCCATTCAAGGAAAATAACAAACCCTTTCCTCCTATTCTACTAAAATCAGCAAAATCAGTATATAGGAAATGGGGCCAGGCCCCTACTAAAGTAGGGGCCTGGCCCCATTTTTTATTTTTTTGCTATAATGGTGGTTGCGTATATTTTAGTATAAGGATGGAGACTGGCCTTGATTTTTAATTCTTATGAATTTATCTTTGCTTTTTTTGCCTGTTGTTTGGGCTGTTTATATGCTTTTAAGCCGGGGTGCTTTTTTACAGTTAGGTGTCTATTGGCTGGTTTTTAGTTCTTTATTTTTCTATAGTTGGTGGAATCCTGTTTACTTGCTGCTTATTATCATCTCCATGGTAGTGAATTACTCGCTGGGGTGGATGCTTGGACGCACTAGCAGTCGGTCTGCCGGCAAGCTTCTTTTAACATTAGGTGTTGCGCTAAATCTGGCGGCACTGGGTTACTTTAAATATTACGATTTCTTCATCACCAATATAAATTTTTTGTTTGAAAGTCAATTTCCGTTAATGCATCTGGCTTTACCACTTGCAATAAGCTTTTTTACTTTCCAGCAAATTGCATATATAGTCGATGCTTACCGAAAGGAAACAACTGAGTATAGTTTTTTAAAATATGCTTTATTTGTAAGTTTCTTTCCACAATTGATCGCTGGTCCAATCGTTCACCACAAAGAAATGATGGTGCAGGTTTCAAATGAGAATCGCGGATTGAATTTTGAAAACATCGCAAAAGGTTTGTTTGTTTTTGGTGTTGGACTCTTTAAGAAAGTTGTCTTAGCGGATCACTTTGCTGTCTGGGCAAGTGCTGGCTTTGATCAAACCGTTGAATTATCCTTTTTAGAAGCATGGATCACCTTACTGTCCTATACACTCCAACTTTATTTTGATTTTAGCGGCTATACGGATATGGCAATTGGGGCGGCTTTATTGTTTAATATCAAACTGCCTTTGAATTTTAACTCTCCATACAAAGCTATTAATATTCAAGACTTTTGGAAAAGATGGCACATGACTCTTACTAGATTTTTAACGCAGTATCTTTATATTCCTCTTGGGGAAACAGAAACGGAACAATAAGGACTTATATAAATATATTTTTAGTTTTTTCCCTAAGTGGATTATGGCATGGTGCAGGCTGGACGTTTATCATATGGGGAACTCTGCATGGCCTGGCTTCAATGTTAAATAGGTTTTGGCAAAAAGCCGGACTTAAAATGAATAAATACCTATCCTGGTTCATTACTTTTCAGTTTATCAATATCGCCTGGGTATTTTTTCGAGCCAATTCCTGGGCAGACGCAATAAAAGTACTGAAAGGAATGGCTGGTTTAACTGGATTCTATATCCCAGAATCTTATGCGCGACTCTTCAACCTCCAAACTGTTGAGGGGATCAATGATTTGAGCATAGTTACTGCTACAGGCGGGTCTTTAACAAACATAATTTTATTAATTTTTGCTGGTATCATGGTAACGCTTCTTTTCAAAAACTCAACCCAATTAATGGAACAAATCAAACCAACCTGGTTTTGGGGATTTTTTGTTGCACTTTTATATTTCGTTTCTATTTTCAGCATGGCAAAAGTAAGCGAATTTCTATACTTTAACTTTTAGGTGATGAAAAATGTCCCAATATAAAAAATGGCTAATTAAATTGCTAGTCTCCTTTTTATTGATCCTAATAATAATCGGCATGCCAATCATTGTATTAAATTATGTTACAGACCCTTTATGGCTTTTCGATCATAGCAATCAATATAACGATATACAGCAAGGATTCAATGAAAGACAGCAAAAGGTGAATCACCTTACTTTTCAAATGAAAAGTATGATGCCCTGTTGTTGGGAAGCAGCCGTTCGACCTATATTAATCAACATAAATTTAAGGACTTAAAGGTCTATAATCTTTCAGTTAGCTCCATGTATGTAGAGGAATACATGGAGTATATTGAATATGCAAAAAAAAGGAACGGTGAACCATTTAAATATATCTTTCTGGGTCTGGATTTCTTTGCAGCCAACCAGTTTCGAGCCAAAATCACAAATGAACAGGCTGAATTCTATATAAACCAGGCAAATAGCTATCTGTATCGTCTAAAGACTCTAGCATCATTTGACACTCTGGACCTTTCTGTTCCAGTTCTGAAATCATCTTTACAGGATAAGCCTACTTTTGTCGATCATCGATATTACAATCGTAAAAATGTGGCTTACCCTTTCCCTGTTACTGATGAATTAAGAAAAATGAGAATTGAAACCATTGTTGTTGAATTTTTTAAAAAAGATGAACCATACAAATATGACCCTAATATCAAGAAAATCCTCAATGAAATAATTAAGGCTAATCCAGATACTAAATTCATTGTCTACACTACTCCTGTGACAGCTTCGAGATTAATGATTCAGCTGGAAAATGAAGACTATAAGTTGGGATTCACGAAATGGCTAAGGGACCTTGTTGAAACCTTCGGTGAAGTTCATCATTATATGAGGATAAACGAAGGCACTCTGCAGCTTGAGAATTTTTCAGACTCCCATCATTTCATTCCCTCATTTGGTAACAAGATAGTGAATGAAATTTGGAATGAACGTGGAAAGGAACCTGAATTAGGCGTGGTTCTATCTAAAAAGAACATTGATCGAGAAATTATGAAATTAGAGAGTGATATTCGGGAGCATAAAGATATTGCCTATTCATTCCTAAAACCTTTATACACGGAACTCCCATTATATAGAGCTTCTTTCAAGAACGACTCTAGACCGTTAACAATTAATAGTTCTGATTGGACTTCGCAACTTGATCCATTAAAAATGCTTGGAGCCAAAGGAACCTTTAATATTGTAAAAGAAAATGACGCTTTATTAATTACCCCGTTTCAAGCAGGAAAGGCTTCGGCTCTCCAAATTGGGTATGACCTATCAGAACTCTCACAGGGGGAAAAGGCAGAAGTGTTAACATTTATCGTTTCTATAAAAGGCAAAACAGCAAGCCCTGGAGCAGTCCAACTTTTCATCCAGGATCAAGTTGATGGAAATTGGGAACGCGCAGCCTATAACACACTCCCTGACGAACAACACTACCGCTCCTTTAAAGTAACAAAAAAAATAAGACCCGGCACAGAAAAAATACTTATCGGCATAAGATGGACCAACATTACCCACCAACAAGAATGGCTGAAAATCCAAAAAGGAGAAATCTATTAACAGGGCCAGACCCCTACTTTTGACCTATTTTTTATTCCGATAAAAATCCAACTATAAAAGTCCCGATTCATTTAATGAGTTGGGACTTTTCATTTTCTGTAATCTAGTCGATAGTTCCGCTTTTTCCCATTCCCTCACTCTACGTCTCTATTTCAATTCCTGAATTTTTATGTGGCCTACTTAGTAGCAATTATACCTTTTCTTTTTAGGTATTTTGATATATTGTAATATTAAATGTTAAAATTTTACTTTAGGAGGATAAGACTTGATGAGGAACTTTTTGGTTTATCTGTTAGCTGTATTTATAGGAATTGCACCTGTGTCAGTGCATGCTAATGAGGGTATAGTTATAGATGAGGAAGTACCAATAGAAATGGATGAGGAAGAAAATCAATCACCAGAGAGCGATGGCAGAATTCCATCCGACAATTTCGAAGAGGAGCTGAACGCGATGTTCGAAAACCTCGGATCGCAAGTACATAATAAGACTGCATTAACTTCAGCCACAGGAAAGGGCCCAGATAACATACCTTATATGTATATTCTGCAGCATGGGACACCTGCAGCATTGACGATAATGAATCTTTTAACAGGTATGGTTACAAAAACCTTTACTTTAGAGCACTCAACAAGCGCCTGGGGAATCGAAGTCGATGAACACCAAAACGTTTGGATTGGCGGAACGTCTTCTGGTCATTTATATCAATATAATCCTTATACAAAAAAGCTTATTGATGCAGGAAACATGCTGCGCAACAAGCGTGATACAGCAATACTTGATATTAGTGTATCGGATGGAAAAATCATCGGCTCAACTGCCTATAATGGATCCATTTTTTCATATACACCTAGTTCTCAGGAGTATAAGGATTACGGGCAAATCAGCAGAGGAAAAGAGTTTGCTAAGAGTGTTCAATTTGATAACCAGAACAAAAAAATATATATAGGTGTCGGGTCGAAGGCTGAATTAATCCGCTATGATATTCGTACAAAGATTCGAAAGAGATTTTTACCAAAGGAATATCGTAACGAAAAATATATCTCAGACATTAAAATGGCTGATAAATATTTATTTGCTCAAACCGATCCAGGAAAAAAACTTCTTGTTTTTGATAAGAAATCATTAAAACTACTAAAAGAGTTTGATATTGACTCAAAAACGGTTTCACCAAAAGATCCAACCCAAGATAGAGTATATTTTACAAAAGGTGGCATGTTATTATTCTATGATCTTAATGACCAGGAAGTAAAAAGCACCGAAGTCTCTCTTGGCAACAGGAGTGCGATTACCCTGGATTTCATTGAATTACACAATGCAGAGTATCCCGGTGTGACCCTAACTGGCCTATTAACCAATTCAGGAGAGTACTTTTTATATAATTTAGAAACAGGTAAATATGAAAAAAGACAGGCAGAATTAACTCCTTTGCCAGTAACGTTATATACAATGTTGGAAACAAAAGAAAAAGACAAAATACTCGTGAATGGATATATGTCAGGCGGGATTGGCTTTTATGATATTAATCAGAAAACCACCACCGACTTTAAAGATATGAGCCAAATAGAGTCAGCTACCTTTATGAATGGAAAGTATTATTTTGGTGCTTATCCAAATGCCCGAGTTATAGAGTTTAAACTGGATAATGAAAATCTTTCAAATAGTAAAACGGCTGAAATAGTACGTTTTAAAGATTTCGGTCACGACCGTGTCACAGCACTTCTCGGAGACGAGAGGTCAAATAAATTATTTATTGGCGCATATCCCGAAACTGGTTTGGGTGGTGGCCTGCTGTCAGAATATGATTTCACCACTCAAAATACAAGGGTTTTTGAAAATTATATACCGGATCAGAGCATTATAAGTTTGACTCAGATTGATGGATACGTGTATGGAAGTACCACGGTTTTTGCAAATCACAAACGATCTAACGCTCCCGCAACGTTATTTCGCTTTTCAGTAGATAATCCAGAGCAGGCGGAAATCCTTCCATTCACCATCAAAGCAAGTATGATAAGCTCACTTCTATATGATGGTAATGATAAAATTTGGGGTATGCAGATGGAAAGCTATTTAACTACCATATTAAAACTGGATACACCCAGTATATTGAAATCGCACCAGCTATTTCGGGACGTTTCAAAAACGCAAAACTTGTATTTGGACCAAATGGAAACCTATATGGTTCAGTTGAAGGCGTACTATTCCGTGCAGACACAGAAACCATGAAAATAACCATCCTAAAAAAAGAAAACGCACATGACCTCGCCATCGATCAAGAAGGAAACCTGTACTTCCGCAACCAAGCAGAAATGTTCAAATACCATAAAAAGAGTAGGGGCCTGGCCCCTACTTTTGTACTATTATTAAATCTTTTTCGATATATTCTTGGTATTCTTCCATAGTAGGGTTTCCTAGATAATCTAATATTCTCTTTGTGGTTACTATCGAGTTTTTTGTGTCATTTTGATACGCATAATAGCTGCACCATAATGGGTCTTCAATTTTTTCCGGAAGAGATGCTTCGATGGGATTCCTGTGGATGTAACGTCCTGCTTCTAGAAAATAAGGTAGACTATCAATCATCTTTGCTGTAAAACGGCTCTCGAAAACATGTCCAGTGAATTGGTATCGTTTTTTGAAGTAAATGGCATAACGAGTATGCAATAATCCCATTATGTCAGAAGGAGTATGGAACTTAGTTTCGAGGAGAAGATGAATGTGGTTAGGCATGAGGCAATATGAATGCAGAATAAATGGGTAACCCTCTTTAACCTTTTTAAGTTGGGCGAGATAAGTATGCCGGTCTTGATCGTCATAAAAAATTGGTAATCTCCGAACACCCCTGCTAATAATATGATACGAAGCTCCTTGGAGCCAATTTCGTCTCTTTCTCAAAAGTTTTTCACCTCCTTTGTACATTAATAATTCGCTATTTTTTTCTTAGTTCCTCCCTGAATCCACAAAAAGGGCCAGGCCCCTACTTTAGTAGGGGCCTGGCCCTTTTCTTTTTTTTTGTATATTAGTTGAATTTTATGTTTAATTTGTATGGTGTGATTGTTGTGTTGCCGAATGTGTCGCGTACTTTGATATGGTAGGTTCCCTTTTTCAGATTGAAATATACGATTTCGGTATCTCCTTCTGGATATAGGTCGCTTGTGGTGACTAGTTTGCCATTTTTGTATATGGATACTACTCCGTCCACTTCAGCTCCGGCAGCAAATTCAATTTTGCCTTTTGTTGTTTTATCAAGCTTTAGAACATACCAGTCTTCATCTCCATATGGGACTCCTGCATTCAGGTATCCTGAAGCACTCAATAAATCCTTGCCCTTTTTAGCAATTGTAAGTGGTTTCGATGGTATATTATTTTTCACTACAGAACCCTTATCCTCATCAATTTGATTAGCTGGTGCTATTGTCAATTTATAAGGCCACAGGGTTAAGGGAGTGATTCCTTCCATATAACCAAGTACGGCGATAATATAGTTTTCCCCTTTTTCTACTTTGAATGAACCATAGGTTTTACCAGTATCTATGCCTCTTTCAATAACCTGCATCCGATCATAATCTTCTTTATCAAGTTTCCTGTTTTTATTAAGATCCTCGAGCACGACCATTACTCCGTAGAAAGGTTCAACTAATCCTTTGGGATATTGTTTGATCCACTTTTCCTCAATAGTCTTTCTCTCTAGTAAACCTGTATAGATTTCACTTTTCTTTGATTCAAGATAGAAGAAATCTTCGTCATGTGGCATAGCGAAATTGCCTTCTACCACAGACCCAGGCAGGTTCTTTACGTTTTCCGGTTTATCGTTATCTTCGTATTTGTCCTGAGGATTTTTGATTAACAAGTTGGAAGTGAATTTATACGGGTCGTATGATACATTACCATTAAAGTAATCTGCCCCAACTTTTACATAATAAGTAACTCCCTTTTTAAAACCAGTGTATACCTTTGAATTAAGTTTCACACTGTACCAGTCAAATTGAAGATTGGAACCAATTTGGCTGAGATAAGAAGAATTTTTTCCCTCCATATCCTCCTCTTCAACAATCTCGTACACTTCCATTAATGGAACATTAGAATTTTCATTAATAAAATCAAACTCGTAGATCCCTGTTTCTTCAGGAGTAACAGCAAACCAATCTTCATCCTCCATCATTTGAAGGTACCCTTCACCTTCACCACCAATTTCATATGGCTGCGAGCCTTCTATGACCATATTCAAAAACTCTTGTTCAGGATTGTATCCTTCATCTTCTTTGATAGCTTCCTTCGTTTTTTCTACATTGCCTTCTTCTTCATATCGGTCAAACAATGGAAACATATCTTCATCAGGAGGAAGGATCTTCCCGTCAATTTTTAATGAATATGGAACCATAGAGGATTCTGGCTGCTGCTCTTCCTCCATTAAACTTGGGTCAAAAAAGTAATCGTAATATCCATAATAATTATCTTTCTTATTAGTAACTTTTACAATGTAGGCCGTCTCTGGCATCGCAGTAAAATTCAGCTTCTCTCCTTCGCTCACTCGCCCCTTGTTTTCATACATAAATGGGTCAAGCTGCATGTCTCCTGAAAGCAAGGCATCTAGAAAAGACTGCTTTTCTTCTTCTGGCCATGTTTCAAAGTCAGGAGGGAATATTTGATCTGCCATATAAACCGAAAGACTCGTATCCACGCCTGGTAGCTCGGACAATTCCATGCTGATTGCTTGCTCCTCATTTACAAAGAAGCTATAGTAATCATCATCTCCCTCTTCACCAAGTAAAGTGAACTTATTGTTTCCTGAATCGAAAGGCAAACTCACATCAACCGGCTTATCTATGGACGATTCATCAGCAGATAACTCGGCTTGCTTCTTAAGTTTTAAATAAAATTTGGATTCTCCTCTTCCAGAATCATCATAGCTTCCATTCACTTCCTTTACTCCAATTGCAAGCGTACCATCAGCTGGAGCCTCAAAAAGTTTGCCTTCTGAAAGCCCTTCACGAACTTTATTTACTTCGAATGCCTCATTGCTCTCTTCTGAAAAAAATTGAAGCATAAGTTTGTAGTCAAATTTTGATGATCCGTTAAGGACTAGCTGAATTTTATCCCCCTTTTTCACTTCTGATTTAAACCACTTTTCATCAAACGGTGCAAGAATGCCCCCACGCAATGTTATCTGCTTTGATAAGTCTGCAATCCTTGCATTTTTCAGGATTTCCTTCTCATCCCAGACTCTCTTGGTCAAATCCGGCAATTTCTTCATATCAAATTCAAGTGCTCTTACTGGATTGACCAAACCATTCCCGAACTTTACATCGAATCCTCGATCGCCAAGATCATCCGCTGTATGCTCAAGGATATATTCGACTTGCATAGGAGTTAATTTTGGATATTTCGATAGTAATAATGAGGCAATACCTGCAACCATGGGACTTGCCATTGAGGTTCCACTTAGTGGACGATAACTAGATTTTCTTTCATATTCATAAATGGTACTGTAAATCTCATTTCCTGGCGCAACAAGATCAACTGAAGTACCGAACGTAGAAAAACCAGATAGTGTTTTACCCTTGTCTACAGAGCCAACACTAATAACCCCTTCGTAGGCAGCAGGGTAGCTAAGTGAATCATCACCTGAGTTACCTGCAGCTGCAATGACCACCACACCTTTCTCAAATGCCTTTTTAATAGCTTCTTCTATCAATGATGAGCGCATTGGACCGCCAAGACTCATATTGATTACTTTTGCACCTTTTTCAACTGCAAGCAAAATGCCTTGGGCTATTGCGAAATCAGAAGCTCCCCAGCCGCGGTCAAAAACATCAATCGGCAGAATTTTGGCTTGTGGATTTACGCCATACCCACCCATGCCATTTCCTTTATTCGCTGCAATGATTCCCGCAACATGAGTACCATGATAATCCGGAGATCCTTGATTCATCGGGTTAACCGTATTGTATCCAGGAAGCAGTCTTCCTTTCAGATCAGGATGTTTTGTGTCGATACCTTGATCAATCACTGCAACAACAATATTATTCTTGCCTGCCATAGATTGAGCTTTTTCCAACTGTAGCATAGTATTTTGATACTGACCCCCAGCTTTAGGGTCTTCCAGGCCGAAAGGTTTATAGATGGCGCTCGGAGTAACATTTTTAACCTTATGTAACCTTTGGTAATTTTTAATAACCTTGTCTAACGATTTTTTATTTTGAATTTTTACCACTGCATAATTTAAGTTTGAGAATTGCTTGATCAGCATTCCTCCGGCATTACGATGTTCTGCCTGAGTCAAAGGTTTACTAAATTTAATCACTAGAGTATCTTTGCTTAAGGCATCTTTTTGGGTTTGTATTTTGCCTCCAACCCTTCCATTCAAAAATGAAGATTCATAGTTTGTCTTGTTAGAAACAGCATAAACACTACTTCCGACCGTTGGTCCTATTAACAAACTTGCACTTGCAACAACAATGGCAGTTTGCTTAATCCATTTTTTCAAATTTCTCCCCTTCTTCCTATCTACCAAAATTTTCTATCTCTTATAATAGTAAGTGTATTGGCTTACAACAGCAAGAATTACCGTGTAATAATTATCGACAAAAAAATTAAAATATTAAAAGGGCCAGGCCCCTACTAAAGTAGGGGCCTGGCCCTTTTGGTTAATTATTTACCGCTGCGAGTTTAGCCTTGGATGGTGTTTCATATTTGATATAGCCCTTCATGTTTGTGATGTAGTGTCCTGCACCTACACCATACTGACCGAAGTATTTTGAATCATAGTTATAAACTCTAAATGTCTGACCTGGTTTTAGAACCTTAACAAATATCAGTTTATCACCCTCACGCTTCCAAAGATTAATAGGCTTTGTTACGGAGATTCTTCCAATTTGGCCTTTTTTCAAGACCGCTTCATCCCAATAAACAACTGGAGTTGATTTTTGCTCTTCTGTAATTCTCTTTTCTACACTGTAATTAACAGTTCCTTGCTTTTGAATGAAGGAAATCAATACTTCATCAAGTGCAGGGAATTCATTTTCGGTTGGGCTGCTCTTAAAGGAAGTATATTCGTCTCCACCAGCTGCCAGGAAATCATTTGTAGCAACTAGATATTCCTTAGTCATGCTCATCGGCTGGTCATTTAACTTCATAGAATGAACCTCATGCCCGCTGGCTGGGTAGTATCGATAGCGAATGTCATTCCAGAAATATGCGGGAATGCCCCCTTCGTTTCTGGGTAAGCACTTACCCCATTTTCAAGAGCTTCCTTTATCTGAGATCCAGTTAACATTTTAGTAACAATATAGTTTCCGAATGGCAATACAGTAATGACATCACCCTTCGTTATTGTACCTTTTTGAATAGATGCTCTGATGCCGCCACCATTTGTAATTGCAATTTCCGCTCCAGATACGTCAATCATAGCATCTGTGATCAAGTTACCTAAATTAGTCTCCCCCGCACGAACTTGGTCTCGTTCACCATCGAGAGTAACGTCAGTTTTTCCGATTTCCTCTGATAGAATTGCTTTTTGAGATTCCTTAATATCATTAATTACCTTTTCAACAGCTGCGTCTGGTTGAATATTAGCTGTTTCTTCTTTGGTAACAAGCTTTGCTTTCTTATCGACTAACTTATTGCCTTCAAAAGTAAGTTCAACTACACCCAAGTTCTTTGTATATTCACCTGCACTAACAATAAGTGTGTCATTTTCCCCATTTAATCCTTCTACGAGTGTTGAATGACTGTGTCCATCTACAATAAGATCGATTCCTAGGGCACCTTTAGCAACTTTAATTGAAGTATCTGTGCTGGATTCGTCGATTCCAAGGTGAGAGACAGCAATAATCATGTCTACTCCTTGAGCTTTTAATTCCTTCACCATTGCTTGAGCCTCAACAACAGGGTCTGTAAATGATAATCCCTCAACGTTTTCGGGTGAGTTTTATAATGTGTTTCTGGTGTGGATAACCCGAAAATTCCAAGTTTAAGTCCATCAACTTCTTTGATTTCATATGGTTTAAGCAGTAAAGATCCGTCCTGCTTTCTCACGTTTGCGCTTAATACAGGAAAAATCATCTTTTCTTCTAATTCAAGTAGTCTTTGATAGCCATAGTTAAAATCATGGTTTCCAGCAGCCATACCATCATAGCCGACTTCATTCATAACCTTAGTAATACTTTCACCTTTTTCAAGAGTCGCAAAAGTTGTTCCATGAAGAGTATCTCCCGCATCAAGTAATAGAGTATTAGGATTCAAAGCTTCATACTGTTTTACAAGAGTTGATAACTTAGCAAAGCCCATACCGTCATACTGTCCCTCATCGATGCGTCCATGTGAATCATTCGTATGTAAGATTGTAATCTTCTTTGATCCAACCTCTTCCGCGGAGGCAGTAAAACCTGCTCCAAAGCCAGAAAACACGATCAAAGTTGACGCTAAAGTGATAAAACCTTTCTTAAAACCAACCATTTTTACCCTCCTATCAAAATAGTAAAATTGTCACAATTACATTATATCCCCAAAACTGACAGAATTCCTTAAAAAATTGTAAATTTTTTAATAAGTTTAGGGCCAGGCTCCTACTTTAGTAGGGGGCTGGCCCTAAGTTTTTTAATATTTTGTTAATTTTATTTTTTATTCATCTGAATTTTTTGGTATTATTTTACTCATATAGATTTGTTGGGGTGGTTTTGTGCTTGAAGTTTTATTTTAAAGATTCTTAAAAGATTTTAATCGCTGTTGTTATAGCTATATTGTGGTCGGCAAAGAATGTGTTTTTTGTTTCGGAGACTGATTTAACTCCTTTTATACAATTTATTCTTCTGTCTTCTCTGAGCTGCAGCCTAATTCTGTTGGGTTTGCTCTCATCGAAGAATAGAAAAGCAGGGTTCATTCTAGCCTTTTTTCTATATACATGTGCAAATCTTTTACTTTATGCCGTTTTAGTTTACCAACGTTATTATCATGCGATCATAAGAATAGAATTGATGACACAAGCACGTCGACTTGGGGCTATTAAGGAATCTATCTATTCTCTTATGCACTTAAAGAATCTATGGTATATAGCTGATTTGCCCATTTTAGCTATTATCCTATTTATCTTATATAAAAAGAGACAAAATATTAACACTCATTGGTTTAGACACATATTCATCCCTACTGGTTTAGCAGCCATCCTTTTTATGACTTTCCTTTTATACAAACACCCATATCCAGATCAATATAAAGTCTCGATCGCAGGAATTATTCCTGCACATGCATATGATTTAACATGGGTACTTTATAAAAAAATCTATTTAAAAGAAACTTTTCTTAATGAGGAAAACGTAACGAACTTAAAAACTCAATTTTTAGCTAATCATGAAATTCAAAAAACTTCTCCCTATTTCGGAAAATTCAAGGGTAGTAACATTATTATGGTTCAGGCTGAATCACTGAATACTTTTCCAATAGGAATGAAGGTAGAAGGTCAAGAGGTAATACCAAATTTAAATGCACTTATTAAATCAAGCATGTATTACCCTAATACCTTTTTACAGATTGGTCGCGGAAATACATCTGATGCGGAGTTTGTTGCTAATAATTCAATTTATCCTATGGGGTACATAGGGGCTTACAAAGGATTCCCAACAAACAATTATCAATCATTAGGCAATCTTTTAATAAAACAAGGTTATTCAACCAGTGCAACTCATGGCAACTCTCCAGATTTTTGGAACCGTGAAACAGCTTATAAAAAGCAGGGATTCCAAGAGTTTTATCACATATCACATCCTAATTAATCTTTAATAATTGATATTTGGGAAAAAATAGAGTAGGCGCATGAAAAATTTCATGCGCCTCTCACAG
>NZ_BAUW01000004.1 GCF_000517385.1 Mesobacillus boroniphilus JCM 21738
TGACAAAGAAGCGCTTTTTGCTTCTGCCGGCGGAGTTGAAGTTTCGGAGTTTCTAGGAGGCGACACTAGACAAGCGGCTCGAGGCGCTAGGCGCTGGAGCTGGATTAAGAAAACCTGGATAGTTATCCACATTGAAAATATTTTATAATTTCCTATTAAACAAAAAATACCATGCATCCGCATGGTATTTGATTACGTATGTAGGAAGAGTCCCAATCGTGCCGTCGTGTTGGTTGCCTTCGTCTTGAACCCGCTCTCAGCAGGTGGGTGTCCTGTCCCGGGTTTCTGTAAGTCCTCTAGCCAGAGGCATTTACGCGGCCCAGAAACGCGAACTCCCGAAGGATAGATGTTAGGTCAAAACTTCAGGTTAAACAACGAACACATCAGGACTCTTCATCTCTTGTTATTATATTACCACACGCCTGAATGAACTTCAAGGATCTGGCTAATGGATATTACTGGTCTTTTTTAATATTTAATGACAAATGCAGTTCATCGAGCTGCGCTCCGCTTACCTTGCCAGGAGCGTCTGTGAGCAGGTCGCTTGCGCTTGCCGTTTTCGGGAAGGCAATCGTATCGCGAAGATTAGTTCTGCCAGCAAGGAGCATGACCATTCTGTCAAGGCCCAGGGCGATTCCGCCATGTGGAGGCGTTCCATATTCAAATGCCTCAAGAAGGAATCCAAACTGCTCGACTGCCTGTTCCTTTGTAAAGCCAAGCACTGAGAACATTTTTTCCTGGACATCTCTTTCGAAAATCCTTAGAGATCCGCCACCTAGCTCATAGCCGTTGAGAACAAGGTCATATGCCTGTGCCTTAACACTTGTTGGATTGCTCTCCAGCTTAGCAAGATCTTCGCGCGCCGGCATCGTGAATGGATGGTGTGCCGCGAAATAACGGTCTGCTTCCTCGTCGAACTCCAATAGTGGCCAATCTGTAATCCACAGGAAGCTGAATTTGCTCTGGTCAATCAATCCGAGCTCTTTTCCAAGCTTCAAGCGCAACGCTCCTAGCGCATTTGCTACAACAGACTTCTTATCGGCAACGAACAGAATGAGGTCACCAGCTGAAACTTCTAACTTCGCCTGAATTGCTGCCTGTTCTTCTTCTCCAAAGAACTTCGAGATTGGCCCTTTCAAGCCGTCCTCTTCCGATTTCAACCATGCAAGCCCTTTGGCACCGTAAACAGAAACAAACTCAGTCAAACCATCAATATCCTTGCGTGAATAGTTTGTTGCGGCACCTTTTACATTGATTGCTTTCACCTGGCCGCCGTTTGCTACTGCAGAAGCAAATACCTTGAAGCCAGAATCTTTAACCGTTTCTGAAAGATCGACAAGTTCCATTCCAAAACGAGTGTCCGGTTTATCTGAACCAAAGCGGCTCATTGCTTCTTCATAGCTCATGCGAGGAAACGGCTCAGACACATCCATGCCTTTAACATCCTTCATGACCTTTTGCATCATTTTTTCAATCAAGCCCATGATCTCTTCCTGGCTCATGAAACTTGTTTCAATATCGATTTGCGTGAATTCCGGCTGTCTGTCAGCTCGGAGGTCCTCATCGCGGAAGCAGCGGGCAATCTGGTAATAGCGTTCAAAGCCGCCAACCATCATCAGTTGTTTAAAAATCTGCGGCGATTGAGGAAGAGCGTAGAATTCACCTGGATGAACACGGCTTGGCACCAGATAGTCACGTGCTCCCTCAGGTGTGCTCTTTGTTAAAATCGGAGTTTCTACATCAAGGAAGCCTTCGCCATCAAGGAAGTCACGAATCGCTTTTGTTACCTGATGTCTCATCTTAAAAGTTTCGAACATTACCGGACGACGGAGGTCGAGATAACGATATTTCAAACGAACATCTTCTGATACATCTGTTTTGTCAGCAATCACGAAAGGTGTCGTTTTCGCTTCATTGATGATTGTCAGTTCCTCAGCCTGGACTTCAATCCTTCCAGTCTTAAGATTTTCATTGATGCTTCCTTCACTGCGGCCGATGACTGTCCCTTTCACATCCAGAACGTATTCAGTACGGACTTTTTCAGCGAGCGAAAGCGCTTCTGTTGAAACGTCAGGATTGAAAACAATCTGGACAAGGCCTGTCCTGTCGCGCAGGTCAATAAAAATCAGGCCACCCAGGTCACGACGCTTCTGGACCCAGCCTTTAAGCGTTACCTTTTCACCAATTGCTTCTTCTGTTACTTCACCGCAAAAATATGATCTCCCAAACATCTAAACTCCCCCTCTACTTACAAATCTCCTTGAATTTTTCAATAAAACTCTCTAGCGGCAGTTCTGTTTGTTCCCCGTCCGCCATTGATTTCAGGTTGATTTTATTAGCTTTTAATTCATCTTCACCCAGCACTGCCACATATCTAGCATTCATCCGGTCAGCAGCCTTGAATTGGGCTTTGATTTTACGTTCCTGATAATCTCTTTCCGCAGAGAATCCGGCCATTCTCAGATTGTGGAGCAAGCCAACAGTATAATCTTTGGCTTCATCCCCTAATGAAACGAGGTAGCAATCAATTCCTTCATTGACTGGAAGCTCAACTCCCTCTGCTTCCAATGCTGCAAGCAATCTTTCAATGCTTAATGCAAATCCGATACCAGGTGTTTCGGGTCCGCCGATTTCTTCGACAAGGCCATTGTATCTGCCTCCGCCGCAAAGAGTGGTGATGGCTCCAAAGCCTTCAGCATCACTCATGATTTCAAAGGCTGTGTGATTATAATAATCCAATCCGCGCACCAGATTGGCGTCAACTTTGTATTCAATCCCTAAATCAGTCAAATACTTAGTCACTTTACTAAAATATTGAGCTGAATCATCTGTCAGATAATCGATGATCGATGGTGCGGACTTCATCAATTCGTGTTCACGGTCTGCTTTGCAATCCAGGATTCGCAGTGGATTTTTTTCAAGACGGTTCTGGCAGTCGCTGCAGAATTCCCCGATCCGGGGCTGGAAGTGGCTAACTAAAGCATCCCTGTGAGCTTTTCTGCTTTTCTTATCACCCAGGCTGTTCACAACAAGCTTGAGCTTTTTCAATCCAAGCTCCTTATAAAGTGACATGGCAAGGGAAATCACTTCGGCATCAATCGCAGGGTCTGCACTTCCCATTGCCTCAACACCAACTGCACAAACTGGCGGAAACGGCCTGCCTGCGGGCGTTCATAACGGAACATCGGTCCCATGTAGTAAAGTTTCACTGGCTGATTAGGACTTCCAAACATTTTATTTTCGACAAACGAGCGAACAGCCGCTGCTGTGCCCTCAGGACGAAGCGTCAGGCTGCGGTCACCCCTGTCAGTGAAGGTGTACATTTCTTTTTGGACTATATCTGTTGTGTCACCAACGCTTCGTTTAAACAGATTTGTATGCTCGAAAATCGGAGTTCTTAATTCCCGATATTGATATCTTTCACAAAGTTCTCTCGCCTTCGCCTCGATGAGCTGCCATTTCTCTGTCTGGCCTGGCAAAATGTCCTGTGTTCCGCGAGGGATATTGATTTGATTAGCCACAGTTCATCCTCCTCCATTCATTTAAAATCATTTAATAAGCTCTTACTTATAACTGGCCCTGGAACATCGCAAATCTAACAACATTCCGATGAAAAGCTAGCCTTATGAAAAAAAGAATACAAAAAAGCCCCCAATCCCTTGCTATAATAACAAGGGACGAGAGCTTTGAATTCCCGTGGTGCCACCCTAATTGAAGCGCATGAATGCACTTCCTCTTTAACAGTTAACGCCTGAATACGTCATCTCCTAATGATGGAATTACCCATGTTCAGAGAAAATCCTACGGAGTGTTCATTCACCAGGTCATCATGCAGAAATGCTTTCAGCCACGGCATTTCCTCTCTTTTCACGTGTATCAAGGCTACTATGCTCCATCAACGGTATGTTTTCTATATAACATTTTATTTATATTATAATACGGAGTAGAAATGGCAATGTCAAGCACTATTCAGGAACGTTCAATCTGTTTTTTCAGTTTTCTTACATCACGGAGAGACAGCCCAAATTCTGAAGCTAATTCTACAGTGTTTGTGCTTTGTTCCTTTTGGATAAAATCGTGGAAATCCACTCCGAATAATTGATTCTCCCCAAATGAAGCAGATCTTCCTTTATCACTGAACCGCATGGTATCACCTTCCAATGTTTTATTGCTTACTATTCTTCCCAGTCCATATGATAATTTTTCATGAATTTACGATATTCTTTTTACACTTGAATTTTCTCGTTCTATACCGATATAAGAGAAAAGTCCTCGTGATTTTACCGGAAAAATCCGGTAATATATTTTTATAGAGATTAAGAGAGGGAGGGAGATCATTGCCCCAAAACAGAATGGTTCCTATCATCCTTTGCTTGATGCTTATTTTTGGGAGCCTTCCAGCTTTAGAATCAGCTCGGGCAGATAATGGAAGTGTCTCGATAACTGCAACAAGTTTGAATGTAAGGACTGGACCGGGACTAAGTTACCCGATATCAGGTTCAGTTAAAAAGGGGGAAAAGTTTTCAATCGTCAAGGAGGAAGGCGATTGGATCCAGATTAGCTTAGGAGGCAGCAAAAAAGGATGGGTAGCGCAATGGTTTACTGCCAAGGAAGCTGCAAAAACAGCTGTTTCACCAATTGTCTCGCCAAATGCCCAATCCTCAGGCAGTGTCACAGTGAATGGTTTGAGGGTAAGGAAAGGACCGGGCACCAACCACCAGGTAATAGGGTCGTTTAACAGTGGACAAGCTGTCGAAGTCCTTAGCTCCAATGGTAATTGGGCAGAAGTGCGTACGAAAGACTTACGAGGCTGGGTCTCAAAGGAATACATAACTTCAAAAGAGAGCAAGGAAAAGGATACTCCGCCTGTCATTACCAAAACAAGCGGAACGGTCAACGCTACTTCCTTGAATGTCAGGGAAAAGCCATCATTGAACTCTGGCAAAGTTGGTCAATTAAGTTATGGATCTGCAGTTACAGTCCATTCCCAGTCAAATGGCTGGGCGGAGATATCTTACGCAGGGAAAAGCGCCTGGGTAAGCGCTGAATATTTGAAAATCGGTGAAAAACCAGCGGCTGACAGTGGAAAGTCTCCTGCGCCGGTTGATCAATTCACTGGCACAGTAACCGCTTCCCAGCTGAATGTCCGGGACAAGTATTCACTGGATGGCCGCGTCATTGGTTCTGTATCAAAGGGACAAAGCTTTAAAATCCTTGATGAACAAAATAATTGGGTCAAGGTTGAATTCCAGCCTGGCAAAACAGGTTGGGCTGCAGGGTGGTTTTTCGTTAAAAAGAAAAACGGGCCAGTCGCTGCACCTAGCCAGTCTGTGAAAAACAGCAGTGTCTCCATGCTTCATAACGGCACAAACATACGTAAAGGTCCAAGCACCGGCACAGCCGTCATTTTTCGTGCCAATCAGGGGGACAGCTTTGAAATCATAAGCGTCGAAAAAGATTGGTATAAAATCGCACTTCCAAACGATGCTAGCGGATTTGTAGCTGGATGGATTGTTTCTGTACAGGGAACTGCCCCGCAAATAGAGCGGCCGGGAGCAGAAAAGCATACAAAAAATAAAACAGTCGTCATCGATCCAGGACACGGCGGCAGAGATAATGGGACAACTGGTGTAAGAGGAACATTGGAAAAATCACTCACCCTGAAAACAGCCCAGCTTTTATATGACAAGCTAAGAGCCGCAGGAACAAACGTTATCCTGACAAGAAACAATGATCAATACATTTCACTAGGATCAAGGGTCAGCAGCTCCCACTACCATAATGCCGATGCGTTTATCAGCATTCATTACGACAGCATTAATGATAGGACTGTCAGGGGGATGACGACTTACTATTACAATTCAAAACAAAAGCCATTGGGTGAACAAATCCATTCTTCGGCTGTAAGCAAAACAATGTTGAAGGATCGGGGCACTCGGTTTGGAGACTATCATGTCATCAGGGAAAACAAACGAGCAGCCGTCCTCCTGGAACTAGGTTATCTGAGTAATCCCGCGGAAGAGATGCTTGTTAATACACCTCAATATCAGGAAGCGGCAGCTAACGGGATCTTTGAAGGACTTGCCCGATATTTTAAAAATAATTAAGCAGACCATTAATACTTTTGAAAATTCCCGACTGAAGACAGTGCAACTGTCTTCGGTCTTTTTTCTTGTAAAAGTACCCTTATAGCCTCGAAGACTGACGTATAAGGGTGTCTTTCTTCACGAAAGGTACCCTTATCTCCTCGCAAACTAACACATAAGGGTGTCTTTCTTCGCGAAAGGTACCCTTATCTCCTCGCAAACTAATGCATAATGGTGTCTTTCTCCACGAAAGGTACCCTTATGTCATTGAATCCCTCCCCAAAAGGGTATCTATAGGCACAACAAGTGCTCTTATACTAAAAAGAAGGTATCCACAATGGGATACCTTCTTTACATTCGGCTTATTTACTATCGATTATCAATGTAACTGGCCCGTCATTTGTCAATTGAACGTCCATCATGCGCCAAATACACCGGTTTCAACCTTAATTCCTTTTTCAGCAAGGAAGCTGTTGAATGCTTCATAGACAGTTTCTGCATGGTCTGGTTTCGCTGCATCCATAAAGTTCGGGCGTCGCCCTTTGCGGCAGTCACCAAACAGGGTAAACTGCGAAACGGAAAGAATCTCTCCTTTTACATCGAGAAGGGACAAGTTCATCTTTCCTGTTTCATCTTCGAATACCCTGAGATTCGCTGCCTTCTCGGCAAGAAAGGCAGCATCTTTTTCTGTATCATCATGGGTAACGCCCACAAGGATGACAAATCCCTTGTTAATGGAGCCTGTTATCTTTCCATCGACTGTCACTTTAGCTTCTTTGCTTCTCTGTATCACTAAACGCATCGCGAATCTCCTTACACACTATCTCTTAGTGGTTCATTGAAATCAGCCTAACTCATTACCCTTCTGACAGCATAGATGTCCGGGATTTGCTTGATCCGATCCACGACCTTTTGCAAGTGGCTGACATTATGGATGGCGATTGACATATTGATGGTCGCCATCTTATTTTTGTCGGATTTCCCGGATACCGCGGTAATGTTTGTCTTCGTTTCATTTACGGCCTGCAGTACTTCGTTCAGCAATCCCCTGCGGTCATAGCCGCTGATTTCAATATCAACATTGTATTCTTTGCGGTCATTCAAGGCAGTTTCCCATTCTACCGGAATCAGCCTTGCCTGCGCATCCTCTGTATGGATATTCGTGCAATCAGAACGGTGAACAGATACTCCCCTGCCTTTTGTGATAAAGCCAACAATATCGTCTCCAGGTACAGGGTTACAGCAACGGGATAGCCTGATCAGCAAATTATCAATACCAGACACCCGGACGCCAGACTCACGCTTCTTGGCAGGTGAAAATGATTTAAGCTCGGAAACAGCATTTGAAATGTCCTTTTCCTGTTCCATGTCACGCTGCTTGCGCAATTTTTCTGTCAGTCTGTTCGCGACCTGCAGCGCTGTTATACCGTTATAGCCGATTGAAGCAAACAGATCTTCCTCATTGGTGAAATTATACTTCTCCGCAACCTTTTTCAGGTTCTCAGATGTCAAAATTTCTTTAACATCAAAATCCATATTGCGGATTTCTTTTTCGAGAAGTTCACGGCCCTTTTCAACATTTTCGTCTTTCTGCTGCTTCTTGAAGAAATGGCGAATCTTGTTTTTAGCCTGGGAGGTCTGGGCAAGCTTTAACCAGTCTTTGCTCGGTCCATAAGAATGTTTTGAAGTTAGGATTTCTATGATATCCCCCGTTTTCAGCTGGTAATCCAGCGTCACCATCTTGCCATTGACCTTGGCGCCAATCGTCTTATTGCCGATTTCAGAGTGGATCCGGTAAGCGAAATCGATTGGAACTGAACCTGAAGGCAATTCGATGACATCGCCTTTTGGGGTGAAAATAAATACCATATCCGAGAAAAGATCAATTTTTAGAGATTCCATGAACTCTTCTGCATTCGCAGTATCATTTTGGAATTCAAGGATTTCACGGAACCATGATAGCTTCGTTTCAAAATTGGAGGCGTCAGTTGGTTTGCCCTCTTTATATGCCCAGTGGGCTGCAACCCCGAATTCTGCGATCCTGTGCATTTCATCAGTCCTTATCTGGACTTCCAGCGGATCGCCTTTAGGCCGATTACTGTAGTGTGCAGTGACTGATACATATTAGGCTTTGGCATCGCGATATAGTCCTTGAATCTGCCTGGCATAGGTTTCCAGCATGTATGGATAATCCCCAGGATTGCGTAGCAGTCTTTGATGCTGTTGACGACGATCCGGACAGCCAGCAAATCATAAATTTCATTGAACTGCTTGTTTTGCATAACCATTTTACGATAGATGCTGTATATGTGCTTCGGCCTTCCGGAAATTTCAGCCTTGATTGAAACTTCACTCAGCCTTTCCTTCACTTCGTCAATAACTTCAACAAGATATTGCTCACGTTCCGCTCTTTTCTTTTTCATCAGGTTGACGATACGGTAATACTGCTGCGGATTCAGATAGCGTAAAGCTGTATCTTCAAGTTCCCATTTGATTTTTGAAATACCGAGCCTGTGAGCCAGCGGCGCGAAAATTTCAAGCGTTTCATTCGATATCCTGCGCTGTTTTTCACTCGGCAGATGCTTCAAAGTCCTCATGTTATGAAGGCGGTCAGCCAGCTTGATCAAGATGACACGGATATCCTGCGCCATCGCAACAAACATCTTCCGGTGATTTTCGGCCTGTTGCTCTTCATGCGACTTGTACTTTATTTTGCCAAGCTTCGTGACACCGTCAACAAGCATTGCCACTTCGTCATTGAAGGCCTCTCTTATGTCATCAAGAGTCACATCCGTGTCCTCGACGACATCATGAAGAAAACCTGCTGCAACCGTAGCCGGGTCCATCTCAAGGTCAGCCAGGATCCCTGCCACCTGGATTGGGTGGATGATGTACGGTTCACCAGATTTCCTGAATTGGTCATGATGAGCCTGTCTGGCGAACTCATATGCCTCTCTTACCATTTCAACATGTTCATTATTCAAATATGATTTTGTACAGTCAATGACTTGTTCTGCGGTCATTACCTGGTCATTCGCCATAGGATCACCTAATTTAAATTTCTTTATATTAACCCGCATTTTCTCTCCAGCGGGAACCAAGGAAAGAGTCGACTAAAAATGAAAATCCTTATATACAATAATTATTCTTATAAAGGATTGTTACTATTATCAAAGAAAAAATCGAAGATGTAAAGAGAAAGGAAGAGATTTTACAGCAGAATTCAAAAAAATTGTCGAAAGATATTTTATTTCATTAAAATAAAGTGTTATTTTTGCAAACCTGGATGCCTTCGAATGAATTTGCTGATTATAAGAAAAGGGCACTTCACAATGAAGCACCCGGTCAAATTTAATATTGCATCAAGGTTAAAATATCATAGCCATCCAGCTTTTTGCGGCCATCTAGATAAGTAAGTTCAATCAGGAAGGCGATACCTGCCACGATTCCTCCTAGTTCTTCAACCAGCTTGATCGTTGCATCAATCGTTCCGCCAGTTGCCAGCAAGTCATCGGTAATCAGGACTCTTTGTCCTGGCTTGATCGCGTCTTTATGGATTGTTAAAACGTCACTGCCATATTCAAGTCCGTAATTGACCTTGATTGTTTCGCGCGGAAGCTTTCCTTCCTTCCTGACAGGAGCGAAACCTACGCCATGTGCATAGGCAACCGGACAACCGATGATGAAGCCGCGAGCTTCTGGACCGACTACAAGGTCAATTTGCTTTTCACGGGCATAGGCTACGATTTGGTCCGTTGCATATCTATAAGCCTCGCCATTGTCCATTAAGGTTGTGATGTCCTTAAATTTAATGCCGGGCTTTGGCCAATCGGGAACGATTGTTACAAATTGTTTCAAATCCATTGAATAATTGCCTCCTCATTTTTCACCGACTCTTGAATGAATTGATCAAACCAATTCTTCAATTGCTCATACGATGAATAGAGCAATTCGTTTTCAAGAGCGAATGCATGCACCTTGTGCTGATATGTTTTGGATTCAGTTAAATCCCTTTTCGGGACATCTTTTTCTAGTGAAATAAACCCATTGTTTATTTTAACAAAATCTAGTTCAAAAAACACCTGCGACATGAAATCTATTGTTTCTTTTGTCCACCCTCTGTGCTTGGCCAATTCGCCGCCATAACGTTTAAGATCGAATGGCCCTTTCTTTGCGAGGAAAGCGTAAAACCATTTGAAATGCTCCCTGGTTGGCATAGTCGTGAAGAAATCGCTGTTTTCTTTGTAAAAATGCACATAAATCCTTCCTGGATTTTTCCGGCAAATAATTTCTCCAGAATATCTTTGGAAGGCGGCAGATCCATCAGCACGACATAGGATTGGTCTAACTCGATTTGCTCAGCTTTCTCATCTGTGGATACCAGTTCCAATGAGTCTCCGAGAATAGGAGAAAACTTATTTTTCAAATCGGAATTAAAGAGGATCCACTTAATATTACTCCCTGGAATCATTTCTGGAAGCTTTTCCAATCTTTTAAGCCCGCGGAAATCGAATAGCTGCCAGGACTTGACGGCTATGTCCCTGAGAAAAATCTGCGGCTTCTTGATATTGTTCCATTCATTGATCGACAGTTCGCCGATGACCGAAATCTTCGAGCTCGGCGAGATATGGTCATGGAGATGTCCAAAGCCGAATCCGATTCCATCTATCACAGTACCTTCCTCTTCAAGTGCCAGCTTAAGATGTGACTGATCTGCACCTATCTTTCTCAGGGTTGAAATATTAGCTCCATCAATCAGCACTTTCGGTTTAGGATTGCTCACACCATAAGGAGAAAGCATTCCGAGTTCATTTATCGTTTCAATGGTAATCTCTTTAAGTTCAATCCTGGCATCGATATGGGACACAGGAATCAAATCTTCTCCTTTAAGTTGTTCTTTCGCCAAGGCATTCAACCTTGACCTTAATTCGTCAACATCATTAAGATTTAATGTCATGCCCGCTGCCATTGGATGGCCGCCAAAGTGCGGAAGGATATCTCTGCAGGTTGATAGATTCTTAAAAAGATCGAACCCAGCGATACTGCGTGCAGAACCCTTCGCAAGCCCCTTCTCTTTATCAAAACTAAGCACAATCGTTGGACGATAATATTTTTCAACGAGCTTGGAGGCTACGATACCAATGACTCCTGCGTTCCAGCCTTCTTTGCCGACGACAAGGACAGAATTATCTTCTATTGGATAATACATTTCCACTTCTGCAACTGCTTCTTCGGCAATTTGTGAAACAATGTTCTGGCGTTCTTTATTGACTGAATCAATCTCTTCCGCAAGCATCATTGCCTCTTCCGGATCATGAGTCATCATCAATTGAACGGCAGGGTCAGCGCTGCCGAGTCGTCCGGCTGCATTAACCCTCGGGCCAATCATAAAGCCGATTGTTTCTTCATCAATGGCTGTCCTGTCTGTTTTAGCCAGTTTAAGCAGTGCATTCAAACCAGGCGTCTGGGTCGACTTCAATTTCTCAATTCCCCTAAGAGCAATCAGCCTGTTCTCTCCCATTAGAGGTACAAGATCAGCAATTGTCCCGATAGCCGCAAACTCCAACAAATGCTCCGGTACTCTCCCAAGCAAAGCGTGCGCAAACTTAAAAGCGACACCTACACCAGCTAAATCCTTGAAAGGGTATACACTATCGTCCAGCTTTGGGTGGATGATAGCAAATGCATCCGGCAGGACTGGACCTGGTTCATGATGGTCCGTTATGATCAGGTCGACACCTAGGTCTTTGGCAACCTTTGCTTCATGAATAGCTGAAATGCCCGTATCGACAGTAATGATCAAGCCAACTCCGCTGTCTGCGGCACTCCGAAATGCTTTCCCATTAGGACCGTACCCTTCTGTGAAACGGTTCGGTATGTAATAGTCGGCGTTCGCTCCGAGTTCAACCAGGGCTTTCATCAGGACCGTCGTACTGCTTACACCATCTGCATCATAATCGCCAAATACCAAAATCGGCTCTTGCGTTTCTATTGCCTTATTGATCCGCCCAACTGCCTTATCCATATCTTTAAGCAAAAACGGATCGTGAAATTCACTTTTTTGCCCAAATAAAAAATACCGGGCATCTTCCACGGTATCCAGTCCGCGATTGACTAACAAGGAAGCAGTCAGATGATTTATGTTCAGATCTTTAGCGAGTGAATCTATTATTGTCTGGTCAGATTTTTTAACAATCCACCTTGATTTTGGCTTTAACATACGTTCACCTCTCAGCTTTTTCATTATACAAAAGCAAAGAGTCCGTTTCAATGACAATGAATGCTAATAAGGGGCTTTTAATTTAAGAAAAGTAAAGATTTATACAAATAAAGTAAAATGGCAGCATATTTTTATGCTGCATTTTACGGTTTAATGAATATCTTCTATTTCATGCTGGGGTGCTGTTTCCTCCGGAAGAGTTTCCTTTTGGGCCAGCTGAGCTTCTAGTGAATTGTTTTTCTTCTTCAAAGTCTTTACTTCCCTTTGAAGCACAAACATCCTGAATAGACCGACAGAGCCAACAATGATTCCGCCCATCAATACTGAGCCTAAAATGACCAAAATTAACGGCCATTCTGATTCCCCAAATAAATAGTTCACTGTTACTGGATCGACATTTATGACTGCAAAAACAGCGACAATCAATGCAAATGCAAGTCCCAGCAGCAATGTCCATTGAAACTTCACGCTATCTCCCCCCTGAGGCTTATTGAATATCTACGTCATCTTCAGTACTTCCACTTCCACTGTATGGGTTTATATGGACCAGAACGTTTTGGACATTTTTGTTTTCCATCAGTTTCTTTTTCACGGTTTTTCCAATCCGATGGCCCTGTTCTACGGTAATATGTGGATCAACAGATATCTTCAAATCAATGATAACATAGTGGCCGTGCTCTCTGGCATGTAATTCATCCAACTTTTTCACTTCTGGTATGGACTGTACCACCGTCCTGAATTCCTTAGTATCCTCTTCATGAAGCACATGGTCAAGTGTGTTGTGGATTGATTCCTTGCCAAGCTTCCATGCCATCCTGATGACCAGCAATGCTACAAGCAGTCCGGTCACCGGGTCGGCATATTCCAGCCAGCCTATTCCAAAGATGCCGCCCAGCACGGCAGCGCTGATCCCTATAAGTGCTGCTATGGAAGAATAAACATCCGATCTATGCTCATACGCATTGACGATCAGCGCATCACTTTTCAATTGCTTACCTAATTTGTATTTGTACCTGAACATTCCCTCTTTAACTATAATTGAAACGACAACCGCCACAATCGCGATTGATTTGGGAGGTTCAATAGGATGAAAGAACGCCTCGAACGATGACCTGCCGATTTCGACACCCACTAGCATCAATAAGACTGCAACAATGATTGCTGCAATTGATTCGGCCTTTCCATGGCCGTAAGGATGGTCTTCATCCGGCGGAGCTTTCGCTGCCTTGAGGCCTATGTACACTGCTAAAGACCCGACCACATCAGAGGCAGAATGCACAGCATCCGCTACAAGCGCTTTACTGTTCGCATAAATGCCTACTCCCCACTTTAATCCTGCAAGTAAAATATTTCCAACAACGCCGACCATTGCCGCAAACTCAGCTTTCTTAAATCGATCATCTTTTTCCAATAGCAAAATCCCTCCCTGTACAAAGCTTTTATCCGCATTCTGTTTTTTCCACCATATTTAGTCTGTCGGCATTCCTTTTATTTTATCCTGAAAAATGGCTTTTCTAACCATAGACGAAAAAATACCACGGGGTAACCCCGTGGTATTTTAATTATGCTTTTATGAAATTAAACTTGCGGCTCATCTGAGTAAACTTTCTTTTCCTTGTAAGTCTTGATTGTGCCTTTTTTCTTAAGCTCTTTATTTTTCCATACATACCAAAGCTGTGCTGCAATGAAAATGGAAGAATAAGTACCGGCAATCAGGCCAATAAGAAGGGCGAAAGAGAAATTCCAGATTGATGTACTTCCGAAGATCAACAGAGCCACAACTGTTATGACAACAGTCAGGATTGTGTTAACCGAGCGGCCAAGTGTCTGGCGAAGAGCAGAGTTCACTACATCCGCAATATCTTCAGGTGTCTTCAAGCGTTTCTTCTTCACCATATTCTCACGCATCCTGTCGAAAGTAACAATCGTATCATTGATTGAATAACCGACAATTGTCAGGACGGCTGCGATGAAGGTAATATCACTTCGAGCCTTGTCAGACTGAATAGAACGATAATAAAGAAAGCATCATGAAGCAGTGCGATTATAGCGGCCAGCGCCATGTATATCTCGAATCGGATCGTTACATAGATAATGATCCAACTGAGGCAATGGCAATAGCAATCATGGCATTTTTAGCCAGTTCCTTACCGATTGTAGGTGAAACTGTACCGACGTTTGGTTCAGCTCCGAACTCTTCTTTAAAGTGGGATTTCAGTTCGGAAATTTTGTCCTTTGTTAAAACCGTTTTAAATCTTGCAACGCCAATTTCTCCATTATCACCAGAAATGACAATATCGTTTGTTTCAAGATCAACTTGCTTAAGTTCTTCCTTCAATTGTGCCGCAGTAAGTTTGCTGTCAGACATGACCTCTACCCTTGTCCCAGCCGCAAAATCAATTCCAAGATTCAGGCGGAACACTAGTAGGGTAATCAAGCCTATGCCGATTAAAACTGCTGAAGCAATAAAGAATTTATTGCGACCTTTGATGAAATCAAAACGGTCAAATTTAGTTTTTAAATCCATTGAATCCAAGCCTTCAGAAATATCATGTACTTCACTTTGCTTAACACCGAATAAGCCTGGTTTATTTTTGAACAAACCGCTATTCACAAGCAGGCCAAGGAAAAGTCGTGCTCCGAAAACTGCCGTGATGAAGCTTGCCAGGATACTGATGATCAGCATGGTCGCAAAGCCTTTTACAGAGCTTGTACCATATGCGAATAATACGATTGCCGCTAGCAAAGTCGTGATGTTGGCATCAAAGATCGTAGACAGTGAGCCTTTGCTGCCCGCGTCAAACGCCGCTTTGATATTGCGGCCAACCTTCAATTCTTCTTTAATCCGTTCATACGTGATGATATTCGCATCCACTGCCATACCAACACCGAGGATCAACGCCGCGATACCAGGCAGTGTAAGTACCCCATTCATCCAGTCAAATACAAGCAGGATGAGGTAAACGTAAATTGATAACGTAATGACTGCGACTATACCCGGGATACGATATAAAGCAAGCATAAATAAGAAAACAGCAAGAATGCCGATGATTCCAGCAAAAACTGTTTCATTTAAAGCCTGTTCACCGAACTTGGCTCCAACCGAAGTAGAGTAGGTTTCTTCAAGATTAACCGGTAACGAACCTGCATTAAGCAGGGAAGCTAGCTGTTGGGCTTCTTCAATTGTAAAGGTGCCTGTGATTTCAACATTTTTTTGATTTAAAATCTTATCAACATTTGGATTGGAGAGGAACCTAGGTTCAGGCTTCATCCTTTCTTCCTTATAGGAATCCTTGCCTTCCTCGAAATCCAGCCAGATAATCAGCTGATTCTCCGGATACATATCACGGATTTCCTTTGTGATCTCCCCGAATTGGTCCCCATCTTTAAGAGTAATCGATATGCTTGGCTTGTTTTGCGGGTCGAAGCTTTGCTTCGCTCCGTTTTCCTCCAAGTCACTTCCATCCATCATGACGCGGTCGTTTACGTCACGGAAGGTAAGATTCGCTTCGGTAGATAGAATCTCACGCGCTTTGTTCTGGTCTTTTACGCCAGCGAGCTGAACGCGAATGCGGTCATCTCCTTCAATTTGAATATTCGGTTCACTGACACCAAGGACGTTGACCCTTCGTTCAAGCGCTTCAGCAGTGCTCTTTAAAGTTTCACGGTCAACTTTCTCGCCCTCTTTTCCATTTAAAGGTGTGACTTCATAAAGAACCTCAAAACCACCCTGCAGGTCAAGGCCAAGTTTGATATCTTTCAATATATTCTGGGTTGTTGCACCCATGGCACTTCCGATTAAAATAACCAGCAAAAAGAAGGCCAAGATGCGGCTGCGTTTTACCATTATGTATAAATCCTCCTTATTCTTTGCACACAACATGCTGCCAGACAAATAAAACATTAGACTAAGAAAATAAACAGTAGCCAATTTATAGCATTCTAATTATGTAACAGTTTAAAAAAACTGTCAATTAAGCTTTTTCCGTTAACTGAATAAAGAAAGTCTCTCACTTGAAAAATCCGGTTTGTGGCTTTTTCGGATATTATCTCGAAAAAGCCCTTAAGGTAAGATTCAGAGGAAATGCCCTTTATTCTCAAACTTACCTTCATTTAAAAAGTTCTTTCCGTTCTTCTTCATTATCAAGGGCAAAATCTCCTATTTTGAAGGCTTCAACGGTGGTGAAATTCATTACTTCCCCAATTTTTGCTGATAAAATATCAGCCACGATTTCATACATTTGTACTTCTTCTTTCGGTTTCTTCCACTTTTTCTTCGTAAGATAATCCCATAATTCTTTTTCTTTAACCTGTTCATAACCGAATATTCCGAATTCTTCGACTTTACTTTCCAATGCCGGCTTCACTTGCCTGTAAAACCGTCCGTATTGATGGCTTGGATTCATCCACTGGCCCCCTCGTCCAATTTTCTAGTCTGAATGTTCTAACCTTGTCATGCTTTGTCCACTTTCTCGCATATAGTTAATTGTATATGAAATATGCATTTTTGAGAAGGCAGGGAGCGGAATGTCGAAGTTTTTAAAAGGAACCTTTATTTTGTTAATGGCCGGGCTCGTCACAAGAGTGCTTGGTTTCATAAATCGAATCGTCATTGCCCGCTTCATTGGTGAAGAAGGTGTTGGTCTTTACATGATGGCCTTCCCTACTTTGGTGCTTGTCGTGACGATTACACAGCTGGGTCTCCCGGTTGCGATTTCAAAAAATGTGGCTGAAGCCGAGGCAAGAGGCGACTTCCGAAAAATCAAGAAAATCCTTGTCGTTTCGCTTGCATCCACTATATCTCTATCTATTGTCTTTACACCGGCTCTTATTTTCCTTGCCCCATACTTGTCTGAAACATTGTTCACGGATTCCAGGACGCAATGGCCGCTGCTTGCCATCGCTCCGATCGTACCAATCGTTGCGATATCATCGGTGCTCCGCGGCTACTTCCAGGGAAGGCAGAACATGAAGCCTTCAGCCACTTCGCAGGTTATTGAACAGCTTGTACGGATAACCTTGATTGCCGTACTGACAAAGGCCTTCATGCCATACGGTATAGAATATGCTGCTGCCGGCGCAATGATTGCTTCTGTAATTGGGGAGCTCGTTTCATTAATTTATTTAATGACCACCTTTAAGCTTAGGAAGAAGTTCCCTCTGCGGAAAAACTTTTTTCAATTCGTCAACTCTGGAAAATCGACCTTTAATGATCTGATGAAAATCGCATTGCCAACAACTGGTTCGAGAATGATCGGCTCGGTTTCATGGTTCTTTGAACCGATTGTTGTTGCGCACAGCCTGGCAATCGCTGGCGTTGCGGCCGTTGCGGCAACAAAGCAATATGGAGCATTGACTGGCTTCGCCATGCCATTATTGTTACTGCCATCATTTATCACCTATTCCCTGTCGACCTCTCTCGTCCCGGCAATCAGTGAAGCAAACTCTAAGAAAAATACAAAAGTAATCGAACACCTTTTACAGCAGTCTCTTCGCTTTTCACTTTTAACAGGCGGCCTTGCTGTCGTCGTCCTTTACATACTGGCCGAACCGTTAATGACGTTAATGTATGGATCTTCAAATGGTGCACATTTTATAAAGCTAATGGCACCCTTCTTCCTTTTTTATTACTTTCAAGGGCCACTGCAGGCAGCATTGCAGGCTCTTGACTTAGCAAGGGCCGCAATGATTAACAGCCTGATCGGGAATCTTGCCAAGACTGCTCTCATTTTCCTGCTGGCAAGTCAGCCTGCGTTTGGCATCAATGGTGTAGCACTTGGGATGGTAATGGGAATTGTTCTAATCACGCTTCTTCACTTCGCTACAATGCTTAAGGCTGTTTCCTTCACCTTTTATATAAAGGATTACATTAAGATGTTCGCGCTTATCATACTTTCAGGTTCTCTCGGATTCCTTCTCTGGGGCTGGTTGGATGCAAGCCTTGGACTTACTGTCAAAGTATTGGCAAGTACAGTCTTGATGGGGGGAGTATATATTGTTCTCGCTATTGCTCTTGGCTTGATCAGGAAGAATGAACTTCTCCGCATCCGGTCTGTCATATCTTCTTTTTTCAAGAAAACTCATATGTAAAAGGCTGAAACTGCTAATTTAAAACAACACCACATAAAAACGTGGAATTCATGTCCACGTTTTTATCTGTCTTTCATATCAATATAGAATTCACCGTTCTGGAAACTGCAAAAAGAAATGTCCTTAGTTTCCTCATATCCATTTTTCTTTAATTCCTGAAGCAGCCAAACTCTTGATTTGTCAATCATATCAAGATTGTCTTCCTGTATTTCTCCGTCAACGATTAATGGCAGGGCCAGACTTCCATTGTCCTCTTGTCCATCCTTGTTCCCCTGACTTTTTTGGAAAATAGAAAGTGTCCCTGATGGCTCAAGGATTGCATATTTCACATCAGCTATATTCCCTACATCCTTTTCACGCAATTGAAGTAGCAAATCATCAAAGTTATACCTTTGAGATCTCATCGCCTTCTCGTCTATTTTCCCATTATTAATGATTATTGTCGGCTTTCCATCCACGATATCCCTGAATTTTTTGCTTTTAAGCGAAAGGATTGCCAGTGTAATTTGAATGATGACAAGTATACTGATTGGGAGAAGAGTGTCGACCAAGGGATCTTTCGTATTTTCTATGGCCATGGATGCCATCTCAGCAATCATGATATAGACAACCAAATCCAGGATACTCAATTCACCGATTTCCCTTTTTCCCATTAAACGAAAAATCAAAAGGATCAATAAATAAAGGAGAACTGTCCTAAAAAGGATGATGAAATATTGTTCCACTTTCCCCCCGCCCTTCACACTGCATTCCTCTTTAGTCTTTTACGCAGAACTAAATTAATACTTATTGTTTCAGGAATTTTTTAATAAGTTCCTGAATAAAAACTGATTCTATTTGTCCATTTTCATGAATATGCTTGTACTAGGCAATTCCCGTTTAGAGGAAATAGATTAGAGAGGAGAGGGGTTAATGGAATCCAAAAGTTTAGGCAGGGCCGTCCTGTACGGGGTGATTGCAATATTCCTATTGGCAATCATGAGCAGTTTGATATTTTCTCTTCTTTTAAGGTTCACTTCCGTCCAAGAGTCTTCGCTTCAATACATCATGACATCTATATCTTTTTTATCCATTTTCATCGGCGGCTTTATCACTGGCGGGAACGGAAAAGAAAAAGGCTGGATGATCGGAGGAACTACGGGGCTGGCTTATTCTCTGATAATTTTTCTGTTCCAATACCTGGGTTATGACAGTTTATTCACACTTGAACAAGTTATCTACCATATTTGCTATATACTTACGGCAATGATGGGAGGTATCCTCGGGGTAAACATCGTCGGCGGTCCATCGAAGGCATAAAAAGAAGCGAACAGAGTTCGCTTCTTTTTTCGTTAGATAAGAACGTTTATTTCACTTCGATAACTTTCTAGCTCCAGCGCCTAGCCCCTCGAGTCGTTTCGGTCCGCCCAATGAAGTCAAAGAACGACTTCACCGGTCGGCCCTCCAACGCTTGTCGGGGCTGGACAAGGCGCTTTCGCTTTTAGTTATATTCCTGCTGATTCCTTGACATCGCGAATCGCCGCGCGGTCATATGTAAGACGGCTTCCGTCTCCACATTTGATGACAACAGTGCCTTCATCAAGTGCATCAACAAATCCATGCAAACCGCCTATTGTTACTACCTTATCACCTTTTTGCAAGTCGCGTTGCATTTGCTGAACCGCTTTTTGCCTCTTTTGTTGAGGGCGGATCAGTAAAAAGTAGAACAATACAAACATCAGCAATAGCGGGAATACTGTACCTAATAATCCTTCCATTCATTTTTCACTCCTTTCATTGGTTGGCATTGTCCGCATAGCGAAACAGCCTTATTAAAAGCAGTTTATTTAGAAGTTTTTGGCATTCGGCTTATTGTAGCCATATTGCTCAAAGAACTCTTCTCTAAAATCCCCCAGACGGTCTTCACGGATTGCCTGTCTGACCTGCTCCATTAATTTTAACAGAAAATAGAGATTATGGTAAGAAGTAAGTCGAATTCCAAACGATTCATCCGTTTTAATCAAGTGGCGGATGTACGCCCTGCTGTAATTCTTGCACGTGTAGCAATCGCAGTTCGGATCTAATGGTCCAAAATCACGCGCGAATTTCGCGTTCTTGACGACCAATCTTCCCTCGCTCGTCATCAATGTGCCATTCCTGGCAATACGAGTTGGCAGCACACAATCAAACATATCAATTCCGCGGATGGCACCATCAATCAATGAATCTGGTGAACCTACCCCCATTAGATAGCGCGGCTTATCCGTTGGCAGCCATGGTGTGGTGAATTCCAGCACTCTGTCCATGACATCCTTCGGTTCGCCGACTGAAAGGCCCCCGACAGCATAGCCAGGGAAGTCCATTGAAACAAGGTCCTTCGCACTCTGCTTTCTTAATTCCTCATATTCTCCGCCCTGGACGATTCCAAATAAACCCTGGTCCTGTGGACGCTGGTGCGCTGTCAGGCAGCGCTCTGCCCAGCGAGAGGTCCGTTCTACCGACTTTTTCATATAATCATATTCAGCAGGGTATGGCGGGCACTCATCGAATGCCATCATGATATCTGACCCGAGGGCGTTCTGGATTTCCATTGCTTTTTCGGGAGAAAGGAAAAGCTTGTCCCCGTTCAAATGGTTGCGGAAGTGGACGCCTTCCTCTTCGATTTTCCTGAACTCGCTCAAAGAGAACACCTGGAATCCGCCTGAATCTGTAAGGATGGCTCGGTCCCAGTTCATGAATTTATGCAGGCCGCCTGCCTCCTTGACTATTTCATGGCCTGGCCTTAACCAAAGATGGTAAGTGTTACTCAGGATGATTCCTGCACCCATCTGGACCAATTCTTCAGGTGACATTGTTTTAACGGTAGCCAATGTGCCTACCGGCATGAAGACAGGAGTTTCAAAGGACCCATGAGGCGTATGTACACGCCCGAGCCTTGCTCCTGTTTGCTTACAGGTCTTAATTAATTCGTAACGGATTGCGGACAATGTTTAAGCTCCTTCCAGAAGTACAAATTCACTATATGTTTCTATTTTACGAAAAGCTGTTTTCGTAAAGATTGTTGTTAAAATCCTAAAGCCGATTTTAACGTAATGCATACCCATTTTGCAGGTCGTTATTAAGTTTGCATGTTCTTTTCTCAAAAGAACCGTCAACTTTACGAAGGAATATAGGTAATTCAATTCAATTTTATATTTAATATCAACAAAGTTTGAGAAAAGAGCGTTACGAAAAGCATGAGAAAACTATAATATCAACATTGCATCGCCGAAGCTGAAAAAGCGATACCTTTCCTCTACTGCATTATTATAGGCATTAAGGACATTATCGCGTCCAGCCAAAGCACTCACAAGCATGATTAACGTCGATTTGGGAAGATGGAAGTTGGTAATCATCCCATCAATTGCTTTGAACTCATATCCAGGATAAATAAAGATATTGGTCCAGCCAGTTTCAGCGACAAATTTACCATCATTGGCAGTGGCAATGGTTTCAAGCGTACGCGTTGAGGTTGTTCCCACGGTAATGATACGTCCGCCCTGCTCGCGTACAGAGTTCAACAGCAATGCCGTTCCTTCTGTCACCTGGTAAAACTCTGAATGCATGTCATGCTCTTCGATCGAATCAACACTGACAGGCCTGAATGTTCCCAAACCCACGTGAAGAGTGATAAAGCAATATGGATGCCCATTTCCTTAATTTCCTCAAGCAGTTCCTCCGTAAAATGCAAGCCAGCCGTCGGTGCCGCTGCAGAACCTCTTTCCCTTGCGAAAACTGTCTGGTATCTGTCCTTATCCTCCAGCTGCTCCTTGATATAAGGAGGCAGAGGCATTTCACCAAGCTGTTCCAGCACTTCATAGAAAATACCGTCATATGAAAATTTCAGATTCCTGCCGCCATGTTCAGCTTCCCCTGTGCATTCTGCGGTCAATAATCCGTCTCCAAAGACGATTTTTGTGCCTTCCTTCACTCTCTTCGCCGGCTTGATAAGCGTTTCCCACTCATCTCCATCTAGCTGTTTCAGGAGTAGGACCTCAATTTTTGCTCCCGTGTCTTCTTTCATGCCAAAAAGCCTTGCCGGAAGAACTTTTGTGTCATTCAGGACGAGGCAGTCACCCGGATTGAGATAGTTTTTGATGTTCTTGAAAACATCATGTTCTATTTTGCCCGATTCTTTATTTAAGATCATCAGCCTGCTTTCCGCTCTTTGTTCAAGCGGAGTCTGGGCAATTAGTTCCTCTGGCAAATGGAAATCAAACAAGTCTACTTTCATGTTGTCACCCTTACTAAGTTTTCTTTATATTTTGTTGTTTTCATCTTAATCGTCCAATAAAGTAAAAGATCGCAGATAAGATAATGCTTGCCAGGATGGACGTCACGATTGGAAAGTAAAAGGTCGTGTTGCCTTTTTTAATGACGATGTCTCCTGGCAGCCTTCCAAAATTGACAAACTGCATGATGAACCCAATGATGAAAATGGCTGCTCCCGCGATCATCACGAATTTTGCCGCTCCTGTCATCGTTCAGGCACCTCCATTTGAAAATGTCGGTAAACTGCCTCCGTTACAATTCTTCCCCTTGGAGTTCTCTGCAAAAAACCGATCTGCAATAAATATGGTTCATACACATCTTCAATCGTCTGCGATTCCTCTCCAATGGTTGCAGAGATAGTCTCTAACCCGACGGGACCGCCGCGATATTTTTCGATGATGCCTTTGAGCAATTTATGGTCAATATGGTCTAGCCCCAAGCGGTCTACCTGCATCAGTTCCAATGCTTCCTGGGCAAGAGTTTCCTCTACGGCGCCATTGCCGCGCACCTGCGCAAAGTCGCGTACTCGCTTCAATAGGCGGTTGGCGATCCTCGGTGTCCCTCGGGATCTCCTTGCTAGCTCCTGAGCAGCCGGCCAGTCGATGTCAGTTTCCAGAAGCTCAGCTGTCCTGACGACAATATCAGTAAGCTGTTTCTCATTATAGTATTCCAAACGGCTCAAAACTCCAAACCTGTCTCTTAATGGAGCTGACAGCGAACCAGCTCGGGTTGTCGCACCAACAAGCGTGAACGGGGGAAGGTCAAGCCTGACAGATCTGGCACTTGGCCCTTTCCCAATGACGATATCAAGGCAAAAGTCTTCCATGGCAGGATAGAGTACTTCCTCGATCGTTCTAGGAAGCCTGTGAATTTCATCAATGAACAGGACATCGCCAGGTTCCAATGCCGTCAGGATGGCTGCCAGGTCACCAGGCCTTTCGATCGCAGGTCCGGATGTGGTCCTGAGGCTGACGCCCATTTCGTTGGCGATAATTGCCGCCAGCGTTGTCTTACCCAAACCAGGCGGTCCATAAAGCAGCACATGGTCCAGTGTTTCACGCCTCATTTTAGCCGCTTCGATAAACACTTCAAGATTTGCTTTGACTTTATCCTGACCGATATATTGCCTCAGTGTCTGCGGTCGCAGGCTCTGCTCAAATGAAACATCCTGGTCGCCCGCTTCACTGCAGAGGATTCGTTCTTCCATCTGTTTCTCACCCTTCTAATAAGCTGGTTAACAGATCATTTTTAACACAGCGTTACTTTAATAGCTTCTGTAATGCTTTCTTGATATATTGGTCTGTCGTCAACTTTTCTTTCTTCAACTCTGGAGTGATTTTGCGAATTTCTTTTTCTGAGTAGCCAAGTGCCTTCAGTGCCAATACAGCTTCATCAAACTCGGTCGACTGGCTTATGGTGGCAGCAACCTCGTCCGAATTGAAAAGGTTAGGGAAATAATCCGGCACAAGATCATGCAGCTTTCCCTTTAAATCGAGGATCATTTGTCTTGCAGTCTTCTTCCCAACACCAGGGAACTTTACCAGGAAAGACTCATCTTCACTTTCAATAGCCTGAACCACTTGTCCTGGTTCTCCTGAGGCAAGGATGGCCAGTGCCCCTTTTGGACCGATTCCCGAGACATTCAAGAGTCTTGTGAAAAGTGCTTTTTCCTCACGATTTTTGAATCCATAGAGGGCCATCAGATCTTCTCTGACATAATGATATGTAAAAATACAAATCTCTTTACCTGCTTCTTTTGTGAATGCAAATGGATTTGGTGTCATGATTTGATACCCAATCCCGTTGTTTTCAATGACTATATATTCAGGACCGACGAAATCGACGGTACCTTTTATGAATTCATACAATACACTCGCCCCTCTGCTTTGCTGTAACTCATTTTAACATACTCTTTTAAAAGGTATGAATAAAAATATGCGGAAAAGCGAACGTATGATCATTTTTATAAGAAAAGGGCAAGCGCCTTGGTCAGCCCCGACAAACGTTGGAGGGCCGACCGGTGAAGTCGCTTTTTGACTTCATCTGGCGGACCGAAACGTCTTGAGGGGCTAGGCGCTGGAGCTAGACACTAATCAAAGTGGATAAATTTATACTTTCTTAAACAATAATAAAATCTCTCCGAAACCTTAAGGAAACACAAATAAGAGCCAGTCAGCCCGGCTCTTCACTGTTTTCCCTCACCGTATATGGTTTAAAAGTCTCCAATACATCTTCATAGCATTGTTTATTCCGGATTGGAATCCCTTTTTTCAATTGATCTCGTTTAATGCTTTCAAGTCTGCCAAGGTCGATTTGAAAGAACGATTGAATGATATTCGAACCATCAGGCCTTCCATTAAAAATAGTAAGTACCCCTTCATCTGACAATCCGAAATATCCGTTTGCTTTCAATAACGGCGATATATCATCATATTCCTGTTTGAACACAGCCTTATTCGCTTCCATATCTACTAGCTGCCATTCGTCATATTTGGCCCAAAAGTCTTCCATTGACCAAAACGTTTCTTCAATACGTTCCTCACTCATTTCACCATCAAGATAAACCCTTTGCAAAATGATTGTGACCTTAAGAGGTTCATGGATTGCATGGACTGCTTCTTCAGGCTTCTCAGCAAAAACCGGCTCTGTCTGAAGTACCAAACTGTATCCCGATAGACCCATTAGGAGTATAACAGCTGTACTGAACGTTTTTAATAATTTGATTGAAGCCATTGCTGTCCACCTCTCTTATTTGCTAAAATTTGTTCAATTTCTTTTCCACTAATAGTTTAGCCAAAATTATCTTATTTATCCTTTCTAGAAAAGGGCATAACAAAAAGCACAAGCCCCTCGTTCAGCCCCGACAAGCGCTGGAGGGCCGACCGGTGAAATCGTTCTTTGACTTCATTGGGCGGATCGAAATCGAAATGTGTAGCCGATTGTCCAGAAACGCAGAAACTGGAGACTCCGACAAAGAAGCGCTTTTTGCTTCTGCCGGCGGAGTTGAAGTTTCGGAGTTTCTAGGAGGCGCCACTAGACAAGCGACTCGAGGGGCTAGGCGCTGAAGCTGGATTAAGAAAACCATATATATTTATCAACAAAAAATTATTAAATAATTCTTTTAAGAATGAAAATAGAAGGCAAGATATGACTCTGCTTCTATCTGTGATTATGGGTTGAAGTTTATGCTTTCTCTCGGATTCCCATTCTTCCGGTCATAATCAATATTCCTTGATCTGCTGAAGGTTCCTTCATCCTCGATGATTCGCAGCTCTCTGCCTTCAATATATGGAAGAACTGCCTTCCTGATTTTCTTGTCTGTTTGTTTTTTCAATGACTTATCTTTATAAGTCACGGCAACTTCAACTTTCCGGCCAAACAAAACAGATCTCACTTTATCGACATTTTCGACGGACTCTGCAGCAATGCCTACTTTCCGAGCCAATTTGTTATCTTGTTCGGTATTATTGTAGATCCTTGCCTGGCCGCTTCCCCTGTGCTCGCTTAGATGTCCATGGTAATTCAAATCACCGCGGCTATATTTATTATCTCTTTGGAAAAAGTTATGGTCATGATCGGAGCGAGGGACGGTTGGATTCGGAGGGTTGCCATTTTCATCACGCGACTGGAGCATCCTCCGCTTCCGGTTTTCGGCAGCCATTCCCTCTTTCCCAAAATTATGGTCAAAAATTTCCGTGATCGCACCCTCTCGATCATCCATCACATCAATTTCATTTCCTCTTTCATTCGAGTAATAGCCAAGTGGCTGCGCACCATCGGCATTTTGGCTTTGAACAGCGGCATCATCATTTCCGTTACATGCTGTCAGCCCTAAGGTGAGCAAGGAAGCCAAAGGTACGAATAACATCCTTTTGTTCAATCGAAAAACCCCCATCCTAGCTAAAATGAGCACTTTTTTTCATGCTCATTATTAGAGTGTGGTTGGGGCTGGGTTTTCATTCTGACAGATACGTCCAAAAACCTAATCATTCAATCTTGATTTAACTTCTTCCTGGAATTGTTTCCTTTGCTGAAACTGACCGACAGTCATTTCAACGATTGGTGCCAGGCTATAAGGATGTGTCTGGTTTCTGTTCCTTAACAAGCGGTTCCATTCCCTTAAAATATCTGCAGGATACAATAGCCCGTATAAAAAGGCGTCAGAATCCAACCATTTATTCAAATAGGATATTTTTTCCAGTGATTCAAACTGCCAATCCAAATATGGCAGGATACGGTTTGCATACTGCAGCATATCATATCCTCTTGAACCAGAGCTGATCAAATCAAAATCAATTAAGTGCAACTTCCCTTCCTTTGATCGAAGAAAATTATGATGAGCAACATCTCCATGGAGGATAACTGGTAGCCCTGTTTCAAGCTCACTTTTCAATCTCACGAAATTCCCAAGTGAAAAATCCGCCCATTCGAGCACCTCTTCGATTATGGCTTTTTTTACATAGAAATTAACTCCTGAGAGGTTTTTTGCAAATTCGGTTTTTCGATGTCGCCATTTTCTCGCTAAATCTGTTTTCGGCAGCATCCCAGCATATGAAGGAACAAGAACAGAAGTATGGTCATGGAACCTATTCAGAAGTTCAACGCCTTTCTCTCTGTCAGCTTGGACACCGTAATCAAAACGCATTTCATTATGGTCTATATATTCAATACAACCATAGTATGAACCATGGAAATGAAGAGGATCTTTATTCTGATTATAAAATCGATAAGAATGGTCAAAACCGGTTTTTCGTAAAGATGAAACAAATGCTTCTTGAATCTTTAACTTCCGCAGATCTTTATACCCTTTTAGGATAAAATGCCTTTCCACTGTTTCAACGAGATAGACATTTCCTCTTAATTGAGTTATCTCTTTGATTTCAACTTCGAGTTCGCTTGTTAAATAAGAGAAGAGACGATTGAGAAAATAATCGTCTCCACCTCTCTTGATGTTAATATTCATTGCTCTCTTCATCTTCGTAACGCGGCCTCGGCATACCATATCCACCCATTGGACCTGCTCCATAAGGATTCATGAACCCCTGCGGGCCCATGCCCATCTGATGTGGGTGAAGCTGCATGCCTGGAGCCCCTTGATAAGCGTGATGCATGTGGTGTGGATGCATACCTGGAGCACCTGGATATCCATGATGCAGGTGGTGTGGATGATGCATACCCGCTCCCATCAAACCATAAGGATTGCCCATCTGACCTTCGCAGCCACAATCATAGCCGGCACCCTGCACTGCCTGCTTAGGCATCATTGGCTGCTTCATCATTCCGCCCACCTGTGGCATTTGATTATCCATCATTCCGCCTACCTGCGGCATCATCGGCATTTGATTATCCATCATTCCGCCTACCTGCGGCATCATCGGCATTTGATTATCCATCATTCCACCGACCTGCGGCATTTGATGCGGCATCTGGCCCTGCATCATTCCGCCTACCTGCGGCATTTGATGCGGCATCTGACCCTGCATCATCCCGCCTACCTGCGGCATTTGATGCGGCATCTGACCCTGCATCATCCCGCCTACCTGCGGCATTTGGTTACCCATCATGCCACCGACTTGTGGCATCTGCGGCATTGGCATTTCTGATGATTCATCATCCATCATGCCACCGACTTGTGGCATTGATTGATTATCCATCATTCCGCCCACCTGTGGCATGTGCTGATTATTCATCATTCCGCCAACTTGTGGCTGCATTGGCATCTGATCCTCCATCGCACCTGCTACCTGAGGCATGTATGGCATCTGTTGCGGATATCCCTGCTCATACGGCGGGCAGTAGCCTGGTCCAGGCATAACCGGCGAAATCGGCATACCATGGAAGACTGGACCTGTCATTTGTGGTGCAGCTTGATGAGGCATATTTTCTCCCATACCCGGCTCAAAGGCATCTGGGCAAAGATGATGATTCCATATCTTCGGCTGGCATTGCCATATTTGGCATCATTCCCGGGTACTGGGACATTCCCTGTACCTGAGGGTATGGCATTTGCTGTCCTGGATAGCCATATGCGGGACCAGTCATGGAAGGCGCACCTGGATAACAGTTATAAGGATAAGGGATCATCGGCTGCTGGTAACCTCCTTGAACGAATGGCATCATTGATGGTGATTCATCCATGAAATCATTCTTTTCAATTTTTATCTCGGGCTTAATTTCTGGTTTCACATTAGGTTTCATCTCAGCTTTTGGCAGCTGAGGCTTTACCTCTTGCTTAACCTGTGGTTTGACCTGCTGCTTGACTGGAGCCTTGACTTCAGGCTTTACCTCTGGTTTTACTTCCGGGAAGATATTGTCTGGCTTAGGCGGTAACTTCGGTTGTGGTTTTGGCTGTGGCTTTGGCTGCGGCGGCATCTGCATATTGGCCATATTCATCATATAGTAATTGTTGATATCAATCTCCGGTTTAATTTGCACTGGCATCTTAGGTTTATATGGTTTAACAGGCTCTTCCTTCTTAACCGGTTTAGGCATTTCCTTTTTCGGCTGTTCCTTAACTGGAGCCTCTTTCGGAACTTCTTTCTTCATTTCTGGCATTGGTTTCTCTTTGGCAATCGGCATTTCCTTTTTGCCACCCATATTGATTTTTGCTTGAGGCGTGCCACCTGCGATTGGAGCTTCTTTTTTTACTGTTCCTCCAGCAGTTGGAACTTTTATTTTCATACCGGGCATAATCATATCAGGGTTGCTGAGCTGCGCGTTCATCTTTTTCAGCTCTTCAAAGTTCACGCCGTACTTCTTAGCGATCTTCCAAAGAGTATCCCCTTTCTGTACGATATGGATTTTCACTCTGATTCCCTCCTATGGCATAAGTCCATATATTCTATGTTGGTGTGGGCAAATTGCTAACAATCTTCAAAAAAACTTATGCTTCTATGTAAATAAATATGTTTTTCAGCAGGAGATTAAGCTTTTCCCATAAAAAAATCCTCCCCGGCCTGGGAAGGATTCCAATTTAAGATTGCTCAAGCATGCGGTTTAGGGCAAGCTTCGCATTAAATGCTGTTTTTTCATCCACTTTTATAAGATTAGTTTCCTGCCCCTGGACAACTGAATCAAGGCTCCAGGCAAGATGCTGCAGGTCGATTCTATTCATTGTCAAGCATGGGCACATATGTGGGTTCAAAGAAATAATCTGCTTATCCGGGTGTTGTGAAATCAGGCGGTTAACCAGATTCATTTCTGTCCCGACCGCCCAGGATGAGCCGGCAGGAGAAGCTTCGATCTCTTCAATAATATAATTAGTTGAGCCTGCCATATCAGATAGAGCAACAACCTCACGAGTGCATTCAGGGTGGACAATGATCTTCATGTCCGGGTAAGCTTCACGGACATGAGCGATATTTTGCACTGTAAAATTCTCATGAACAGAGCAATGCCCTTTCCAGAGTATCACCTTCACTTTTTCAAGCGGGCCGTCATACTCAAGAATATTTTCATTCGGATTGTAAATAGCCATTTCATCAAGCCCAATCCCGATATTAAAAGCCGTATTCCTTCCTAAATGCTGATCTGGAAGGAAGAGCAAGCGTTCCTTTTTTGAAAAAGCCCAGCGGACCATCTTCTCAGCGTTGGAGGAGGTCACAGTTGCCCCGCCATTCGCTCCGACAAATGATTTGATTGCTGCTGTGGAGTTCACATACGTCAACGGCAAAATCGTGTCCCCAAACAGCACCTGCAGGAACTCCCAGGCTCTTTCTGTCTGGTAAATATCTGCATATCCGCCATCGAACAGCCCGCCCTCATATCTGGAAGGTAGACCTTCTGGCTTTCGGTTGTTAAAATATCTGCCGTCTCAGCCATGAAATGGACGCCGCAGAACACAATATGTTCCGCTTCCCTGTTCTCTGCCGACAGCTGGGCTAATTTCAATGAATCCCCTGTCGCATCGGCGAATTGAATGACTTCATCTTTTTGATAATGATGACCTGGGATAAAAAGTTTCTTCCCCATTTTCTCCTTAATACCCTTGATCATGTCCTCCAGTTCCTGTACCGACATATTTTTATACTTATCAGGAAGCATCTTAGATTTCGCTTCGAGCGCCTCCAATATATTCATATGCTACAGCCCCTTTCGTTTCAGCCATCACTTTTGCACTAATATCCAATGATTTTACAGAGTGCGTGAGGAATCCGAGAGAAATATAATCCACACCGCAATCTCTATAGCTATGGAGGTTATCGAGCGTAATGCCTCCAGATGCTTCTGTTAAAATCCCTGCTGGAACATTGCCGATCCATTCCTTGATTTGTTCAGGCGGCCTGTTATCGAACATGATGCAGTCAACTTTTGAGGCAATCGCTTCAAGAAGCTGATCCTTAGTTTCAATCTCAACCTCGACCTTCACCATATGCCCAAGATTGGACCTAACTGCTTCAACAGCATTGCTGATTGAGCCTGCGAATGAGATGTGGTTATCCTTGATCATCACAGCGTCATACAACCCGTAACGATGATTAAAGCCTCCGCCGCACCGAACTGCATACTTCTCAAGCATCCTCAGACCCGGCGTAGTTTTGCGTGTATCACAGATTCTCGTTTTTTCGCTGTTCAATACTTTGACAGCCTCATTCGTTTTCGTCGCAATCCCGCTCATTCGCTGTACAAGGTTTAGGACGACCCTTTCTGCTTTCAGCAAATCGGAAACCCTGCCGGTGACCAAGGCAAGTTCTTGCCACTTAACAACTTTCTCTCCATCTTTCACATTCAGGGTAATCTGACTGCTCTCATCAAGCAGCTTGAAGCCTGTATGGATGATTTGCTCACCACAGAAAATCCCTTCATCCTTGGCGATTAACACGAGACTGCCTATATTTTCTTTTCCGAAAATCAGTTCACTGGTGACATCGCGTTCACCAATATCTTCAATAAAAAATTGTTCAAGTAGCAAGCGCAGTTTGATTGAATTCATGCTTACCATCCTTTACGTTTTTTCGTTGATGGATGATTTGTTTCTTCATCCAATTGGCGTTATCTTCATGGGGAAAATCTCTCCGATAGTGCCCTCCCCTGCTTTCTGTCCTTTCCAAAGCCGCCTTTGTAATCAAAGATGCGGTGATATACATGAACAGCCTGTTTAGTTCAGAGGGCTCCAAGCTGTCCAGCCGAGCCTCTAGCCATTGGTCCAGGCTGAACTGGGCGAGCCAATCATCTTGTAAGGTCAGCAATTCCTTTGTACGGACAATCCCTGTCCGGTCCATCATTGTTTGTTTTAGGGAAGAAATATCTGGGAGCACGCCGCTGAATACGATTTGATTACGGCTTTCCAGCATGTTGTCTGCGGTTATAAGAGCTTGATTTTCTATAATACTTACTTCTTCTCGTTTGGCGTTTTGTTTATGGATGCCCGTAATCTTTGCTTCTTCTCGTTTGGCAAATTGATGGCTGTTGAGCCAATCAGCAAGATTTCCGCCAACAAACATGCCTTCTAACAAGGAGTTGCTCGCCAGTCTATTTGCTCCGTGGATTCCTGTACATGCCGCTTCACCAATCGCATACAGTCCGGGGATACTGGTTCGGCCCTGCAAATCGCTCTTTATCCCGCCCATGATAAAGTGGCTCCCAGGCACAACAGGGATCAGGCCTTTTCCAATAGCTATCCCATGCTTCGTACAAAGCTTGCTGATCGTTGGGAAGCGGCTGCTGAAATCAGGGATAGTTGTGATATCTAGATAGATTTGAATTCCTCTTCGCGAGTAGTCATAAATGGTTTGCGAGACAATATGCCGCGGTGCCAGGTCCTTCAACGGATGAATTCCTTCCATGATCCGCTTTCCTTCAGCGGTAACAAGAACGGCACCTTCACCTCTTACCGCTTCAGATATGAGGCCTCTCGTCTTTCCATCCACATAAAGAAGTGTAGGATGGAACTGAACAAATTCCATGTCGGCAAGCTCGGCACCTGCCTGTATGCCAGCGCCATTCCATCCCCGGTTGCCGTCTCGGCATTAGAGGTGAAGGCAAAGACCTGCCCGCAGCCGCCCGTAGCAAGAACAACGTGGGGAGCAAGATAAGTTTCATTCGTTCCATCCATGCGCTTAGATTTAACACCGATACAGCGAGTTGCATCACTGTCTAAAATCAGCTCATATACAAATGTGGATTGTTCAATTGAGATATTGGCATCCAGGTTCGAGAGCAAAAAGTCGACCATATGCTTACCGGTCGCATCGCCTCCGCTGTGGACAATCCTTTTTTCACTATGAGCCCCTTCCATCCCCAGAAGCAATTTTCCATCTCCGTCTTCATCAAAGCGGCAGCCTGATTCCCATAATCCTTTGATCAACTCCGGTGCTTTTTTGGTAATTTCAAGTACAGCTTCAGAGTTATTATGGTGAGCCCCCGCTTCAATTGTGTCGAGATAATGCAGGTAAGGATCGTCGCCCGGTGCAACCGCTGCAGCGACCCCACCCTGGGCAAGATAAGAATTCCCTGCTGTCAGCTCCTTCTTTGTGAGAATAATCACATTTAAACTCTTTGCTAATTTATTGGCCAATTGTAGTGCGGCAATCCCGCTGCCAACAATGATTACATCTAATTGTTTCATATAATGATAGCCTCCTGGTTTAACAGGTGTCTTGACATCTATATTTACACACATTTACACTGTTGACAAGAACTTTTATTTTGACAGGGAGAAACTGCACTGAGTCTCTGATTGTGACTGTAATAGGAGTGGAAGTCAGTTTTCGGGCACATGTTGGAACTTCATGTGACCGTAAACCAAGAACAATCAAATTTTCGGGCACAAGCAAGCTATGAATATTGAATAGGAGTGAACCCATGAAATATTTCGATTACGCGGCAACTTGTCCGCTTGACCAGGACGCGGCAGAAATTTTTATCCAGGCATCGACAAAGTATTTTGGGAATAGTCAGAGCCTCCATGAAGCAGGCAGTGCTTCTGCTAATCTATTGGAAGGCTGCAGACAGGAATTCTCGAGCTTGCTCGATGTTAAGGAGAACGGGATTTATTTTACAGGTGGAGGATCTGAAGCGAATTATCTCGGGATTATGGCGCTCCTCTCTGGTAAAAGAAAAACCGGCAATCATATTGTTACCGGAGCAGCTGAACATTCCTCCGTCTACAATCTAATGAAAAAACTTGAAGGAGAAGGATGGGAAATCACATTCCTCCCTTTGAACTCAAATGGCAGAATTGAGCTTACGAGTTTTATCGAAGCTGTCCGACCCGAAACTGTGCTCGTTTCGATTCAGCATGGCAACCCAGAAGTTGGAACAATCCAGCCGATCATCAATATAGCTGAATATTGCAGTTCAAATGGAATACTCATTCACACGGATTGTGTACAAACCTTCGGAAAAATTCCCGTTGCCCCACTGGCCGGCTGGGTAGATGCCCTTTCGATATCAGGCCATAAGTTTTACGGGCCAAAAGGAACTGGAGTGGCCTATGTCAATCCGAAACTTGCCTGGAAGCCTTACATTGATGGAACTGTACATGAAAAAGGCTTCAGGCCTGGCACGGTAAATGTCCCGGGAATCGCTGCAATGACAGCAGCGGCGCAAAAAGCATATTCCCTCATGGATACAGAAACGAAAGGAATTAATAAACTGAGGGAAGCTCTTATCGATTCCCTTTCAGAAGTCAGGGATTCAATCGAGATTTTTGGAACAGAGGGTGATGAACAGCTTGCAGGTATCATGGGAATGGCGATAAAGGGATTGGAAGGACAATATGTACTGCTTGAATGCAACCGTAAGGGCTTTGCGATTTCCACCGGAACTGCTTGCCATACAGGCATGCTGTCACCTGCGAAAACCATGACCGCAATGGGGATCAAAGGAAAACAGGCCAAGGAATTTTTCAGAATATCTTTCGGGAGGGAAACTCAGCAGGAAGATGCAGTTAATCTTGGGAAAATGCTTGCTGCAATCACCGCACAGGTGTCCGCCGTTTAACTTCAAGCTGATTTTATGGTAAAATTTTCGAATGAAGAAGTCGAAGGAGAGATCGGATTATGAAGGAACCTACGAAAATCCTCGGAGATGAACGCCGGGCCTATATCCTGAAAAGTCTGCAGGAAAGCAGTGAGCCCATCACCGGAGGCGAGCTTTCGGCGATAACGAATGTAAGCAGACAAGTCATTGTTGGCGATATTACCTTGCTTAAAGCCAAAAATGAACCAATCATAGCCACCAGCCAGGGATATCTATATATGCATGCATCTCGTCCTTCAGCAGCGGAAAGGATCATTGCCGTCTCCCACGGCCCTGAAAGGACAGAAGAAGAACTTCTGCTTCTTGTCGATCACGGAGTAACTGTTAAGGATGTAAAAATTGAGCATCCCGTGTATGGGGATTTAACAGCTTCCATCATGGTCTCAAATCGAAATGAAGTAAAGCAATTCATGGAAAAAATCAGGGCAACTAACGCTTCCTACTTATCTGAGTTAACGGACGGAATCCACTTGCACACAATCTCCGCTCCAAGTGAAAAAGCGCTGGATGAAGCAGAAGAAACGCTAAGAAAAGAAAAGTTACTTATTGACCTGGAATAGTGATATAAAAAAAATCCATCAATTGATGGATTTTTATATCTTATGGCTTGAATAGCTTCCAAGCAGTTTAACTGTGCATCCTAATGCCTCTAGTTCAGCAATGGCTCCGGGAATTAATACGTCATCCATTTTCAAATTAATATCGATAATGAAAAAGTATTTTCCTAAACCAGTTTTCATTGGGCGTGATTCAATTTTGGACAGATTGAGCTTCCGCCATGAGAAAGCAGATAAGACCTGGTGCAGTGCTCCTGCCCGATCCGAAGGCAGTGTAATCATCAAACTTATCTTGGACTCTTCGGTTGGAGCCATGTAAATGTCATGACCTTCCTTCGCGAGCACAGCAAATACGGTATGGTTATAGCTGTAATCATGGACATTTTGCTCAGCAAAGACTAATCCATACTCCTCCGCAGCAAGGCTATTCGCGATTGCCGCGATGTTCTGTTCCGGATGGTTTCGTACATGTTTAGCCGCTGCGGCTGTTGATGACATATATTCAAGAGGAATTCCTTTGAATTTCCTATGTAAAAATTTATGGCACTGTGCTAATGCGTGTGGATGGCTGCAAATCAATTCTGCTTCCTTCCAGTTTTTGATATTGTCCCGATGAACCAGCAAATGCTGCCTGATTGACACCACTGCTTCACCAACAATCTGAAGGTCTGTTTCATGGACTAAATAATCAATCGTGATATTTACTGAACCCTCAATGGAATTTTCCAATGGAACGATTGCTGCATCAATTTCACCTGCTGAAGCAGCATCCATGCATTCTGGTATACTCACAAATGGAATCCTCTTAGCCTCTTTAAACAATTGCCGGGCAGCATAGTCCGTAAATGTTGCTTCCGGTCCAAGGTAACCAATATTCAAGCCCATCTCCCCCTGCTACAAATCACTCTCTTTAAGCACCTGATCCCAGTACTTCCACTTTTTCTACGAATTCCAGTCTTTTCAGCCTTGCGAGCATCTCATCCATTTCGACTCTCATTTCGGTGACATTCAAGCTTAGCGTTACATTCGCCCTGCTTTGCAGAGGAATCGTCTGATGGATGGTCAGAACATTGCAGCCAGTAGCAGCAACTGTACTCAGCAGTTCAGAAAGCGTACCAGACCGATCTTCAAGCTGGAAAAACAGCGTAATGATCCGTTCCTTCACAACTGTATGGAACGGAAAGACCGTATCACGGTATTTGTAAAATGCACTCCGGCTCAAATCGACCCTTTGAACAGCATCCCAGACCGACTCAGCTTTACCACGTTCGATCATTTCCTTTGCCTCAAGCGTTTTCTTCATTGCCTCGGGCAGGACATCTTCACGAACAAGGTAAAACTTCCTATCTTGATTTTGCTTCATCTCCATCACCCCATCAGTTTGCCAGCTTTTTTTTGCTTTTAAAATTGCTGAAAACACCATTTTTAAAGAGGAAAGCCGATTAACCTGATGCTGGCTAATCGACCTTCTAAAATCATTTAAGCCTATTCCACAAATTCAAATTCATATTCAAGCAACTTGACTGTATCGCCATCTTTCGCGCCTCGTTCACGAAGAGCATCATCAATGCCCATGCCGCGCATCTGGCGGGCGAACCTTTGGACAGATTCATCCCTTGAGAAATCAGTCATCTTGAACAGCCTTTCAATACTGTCACCCGAAATGACAAATGTTCCATCCGATTCTCGGCTAATCTGGAATTCCTGTTCTGCTTTTTCATGCTTGTACATCACGCGGTTTTCATCTTTTTCTAATTCCTCTTCATCAATGAGAGGGAATTCCGGAGTCTTTTCAATCAGGTCAGCTACCGCGAACAATAATTCACGCAGACCTTCTCTCGTAACAGCTGAGATAGGGAAAACAGGGTGTTCGTCCCCCAGCTTTTCCTTGAACACTTGCAGATTTTCTTCCGCATCTGGCATGTCCATTTTATTGGCTACAATTACTTGTGGTCTCTCAGTCAGCCTCAAGTTATATTCTTTCAATTCATTGTTGATTGTTAAATAATCCTCATAGGGATTGCGGCCTTCTGTTGCAGCCATGTCGATTACATGGATGATTACTCGTGTGCGTTCGATATGGCGCAGGAACTGATGTCCAAGGCCGACACCTGAATGCGCACCTTCGATAAGACCTGGCAAGTCCGCAAGAACAAAGCTTCTGCCGTCTTCTGTTTCGACCATCCCCAGGTTCGGTGCAATCGTCGTGAAGTGGTATTCCGCGATTTTCGGTCTAGCTGCTGAAACAACAGACAACAACGTCGATTTCCCTACGCTTGGGAAGCCTACTAGTCCTACATCCGCAAGGAGTTTCAACTCCATGATGATTTCTCTTTCTTGCCCTGGTTCACCTTTTTCGGAAAGCTCTGGTGCCGGGTTAGCCGGTGTTGCGAAACGTGAGTTGCCACGTCCTCCGCGTCCGCCCTTTGCGATGACAGCCTTCTGCCCATGTTCTACCAGGTCAGCAATGATCGCGCCAGTCTCGGCATCGGATACAATTGTCCCTGGTGGAACCTTTACGACCATATCCTTTGAATTTTTACCATGCTGGTTTTTAGACATTCCGTGCTCGCCGCGCGGTGCCTTGAAGTGGCGCTGGTATCTGAAATCCATTAGCGTGCGCAGTCCCTCTTCCACCTGGAAGACTACATTTGCACCGTTACCGCCGTCGCCGCCAGCCGGGCCGCCCTTCGGAACATATTTTTCACGTCGGAACGCGACCATTCCATCGCCGCCGTCCCCGCCTTTTACATAAATCTTAACCTGATCGACAAACATTATGTCATTACCACCTGTCTGAAATTTGTTATCGCTTCTATTTTTCCCTAGAGTGATTCCAAGAAAACTTCTATCGTCAATTCCCCGTCGACCACGCCATCCGATATGACTTTCATATTGTAACCGTGTTGCTGGTCAAGGAACCTCATCAAGCAATTTTTATCATTTATTATTCCGCTAAAATCAAAAAAGAACCCGATTCCTTTCTCCTGCGGTTCAATTGTGATGGAGAGATGGTTTTCCTGATATGGTTCAATCGAAGAATTCAATGCATCAAAAAGCTGCTCTGTCCAGCGAGTCAACAGCTGGTCATCTAATCTGTGGAAGTTCTGGGAGTCCATTACTTCATATTCCAATTGGAAATGATGATTCTCCCAATTGCAGGTTAACAATGTAGAGGCAAACTGAGGAAGATGTAAATTAGATAGCTTTGCATCCTGCCTGGCTTCCATGATAATTTCTTCAATGATCTCTTTAGCCCGGTCCACTTTATTCAGCGATATATTCCCTTTAATTAGTTGAAGCTGATTCATCCAATCATGGCGTGCATGGCGCAAAACCTCGATTGTATCCCAATCTTTTTTCATACACATACTCCTACTCATAAGACTGCTTGGTGTAAGTATAACAAAAAAGCCATTCTGCGTAAGCTAATTATGTATATTGTTTAGTATTGAAATAAGTTTAATTATCAAGAGAAGGCCATAAAATACAAGAAAACCCTAACCGCAGTGGTTAGGGTTTCTCTTTGGCTTACGCTTCTTGAGCTGCAGGATAAACACTTACTTGCTTGCGGTCACGGCCAAGACGTTCGAATTTAACGACGCCGTCAACCTTAGCGAATAGAGTGTCATCTCCACCTTTACCCACGTTTACACCTGGGTAGATTTTAGTTCCACGCTGACGATATAGGATAGAACCACCAGTTACGAATTGACCGTCTGCACGCTTAGCGCCAAGACGCTTAGAGATTGAGTCACGTCCGTTCTTAGTAGAACCTACACCCTTCTTAGAAGCGAAGAATTGAAGATCTAATCTTAACATTTTGTTCCACCTCCTACTTTTTGAAGGTTAATTTTATGTGCTTTCCGTACTCTTTTTCCATCGATTGCAATGTAATGACCATGCTTTCAAGGAGTAATTGGATTTTCTCCTGTGTATCCTCAGGCAAATTGTCCGGAATTTCACAGCGGAGAAAACCATCAGCGCCTTGTTCAATGTCCGGGGTGACCCCTGTCAATCCAATGATGGAATTGACTGTCCCAATTGTAATGGCGGAAACACCTGCACAGACAATGTCACTGCCATGGGCAGCGAATCCAGCGTGGCCGCTAATTGTAAACGATCGGATGCTTCCGGATTTTGTACGATTAATCGTTGCACGAATCATGGTAATCCGCCTTAATTAAGCGTTAATCTTTTCGATAACAACTTTAGTGTAAGGCTGACGATGACCTTGCTTCTTACGATTGTTCTTTTTCGCTTTGTATTTGAAAACGATGATTTTCTTTTGACGGCCATTCTTTTCAACTTTAGCTGTAACAGTTGCGCCTTCAACTACTGGGCTACCAACTTTAACGTTATCGCCACCTACAAAAAGAACCTTGTCAAAAGTTACAGTTTCGCCTTCAGCTGCGTTTAGCTTTTCAATGTAGATTGCTTGTCCTTCTTCTACCTTTACTTGCTTGCCGCCAGTTTCGATAATTGCGTACATTCCATTGCACCTCCTCATTAGACTCAGACTCGCCATCAGCAGGCGTTGCAAAAAAAGCAAATCTTAAATACCTGATGCGTGCGGTTGTAGCACGGGTGCTACAAACAATAACATTAAAATACTATCATATGCCGAGCAAAAGTGTCAACATATTAATCAATGTTCTTTTAATGGCCAGCTTTGGTTCAACCGAGTTCTGTCGAAGCACCAACCTTAAGGATTTCATAGAAAGGTTTCGCCGCGTCTAACACCGAGAATTTTATCTTAAATCCTAATGCTTTTTCAAGCCTCAATTTATGGATATCAGCTTCACCGGAAAAATGGCGGATGACCTCATTCGTCGCGGCTATATGAATTTCTTCGTAATCGGAGTTTTTGAACTCCCAAAGCGCGCGCTCTAGTCTGTATGCGACGGATTCCGTGCTCAGTACCTGTCCTGTACCTCCGCATGTCCAGCATTTTTCAGTCAAAGTCTCGGTCAGCGACTGCTTCGTCTTCTTTCTTGTCAGCTGGAGGATGCCAAGCTCGGTAAAGCCGATGATCCGTGTCGTGCGCTCATCCAAGTGCAGCTCTTTTTGAATGAGTTTCAGCACCTTGTTCCGTTCACTATCAGTCTTCATATCAATAAAATCGATCAGAATGATGCCTGCAAGATCCCTGAGCCTGATTTGCCTGGCAGCTTCTACTGCCGCATTCATGTTGGTCTTCATGACAGTGTCACGCAAATCGGTTTTGCCGGAAAACTTGCCTGTATTCACATCGATCATCGTAAGTGCTCTCCCTGGTCAATGACCATATAGGCTCCTTTTTCCAGCCAAACGACCCTTTTAAGCAGCCGCTCGATTTCCTGTTCGATTTTATAAAATGAAAAAATATCATCTTTCCCATTATAAAACTCTATCTCTATACCTTCTTTGATATAGTGCTCCATTCTTTTCTTAAAATCGAGGCAATCCGTAATCACTTCTCCATTTGTAAAAGAAAGAAGCACTGCCACAGCCTGCTCAAAAAAATAATCACGTCTGTGAACGATTCCGGGCTTCTTCATTCCCGACATGGTCTTTTTTAATTGAGCGTATTGAACGCGCTGGTGCTCAAGCTCACGCATGATTGCTTCCTCGGTCTGGTTCAGGCTTTCGGTCCTGAAAATGAGACCTTCCTCGGGCGTTTTGACCTGGCTGGCGAATTCTCTCCATTTATTCCTGATCTCTGGTGATTCAGCCTTTTTAGTAACAGCTATGTATTTTCCCTGCGGCATATAGACAAGATTCTCACCCTGCAATTCAATGACTCCCGTCAGCCTCGCCCCTTTTGTCACGGCTGCATCTTTTTCAACCTGGACTAGCAGCTTTTCACCTTGATGGACATACGAAGAGATCGAGCGATTTGCTTTATCTTCGTCGTCAGATTTGACATAGGATGCCAGCTTATCTTTTTGAAGAAAGCCGCTTAATTCTTCGCCGAAATTGATGAATGCTGCATTCATCCCTGGTATCACTTTTTCAACGATCCCAAGATAAATATTCCCGACCAGTGATTGCTGGCCTGGCTGTTCAATATATATTTTTTCGACTTCGCCATTTTTGAGCAAAGCGAAGCGCTTCTCTCTCGAATTTGCGTTGATAATTAACTGGTTCATTGTTTCTCCTTAACCACTAGAAATGCGCAAGCGCTTGATCAGCCCCGCCAAGCGCTGGAGGGCCGACCAGTGAAGTCGCTCTTTGACTTCATTGGGCGGACCGAAGCGACCTCGAGGGGCTAGGCGCTGGAGCTAGACACTAATCTTAGTGCAAAAGATTAATACTTATAAAGTAATAAAAAATGCAGCGCAATGGTTTCTGCGCTGCATTCATTATCCTATTTTAGAAGGTGTAAAGCAAATCTCCTATTTTCGCCGATAATAACTTCTCACTGAAAAATGCATGTAGCAATTCATTCTCGTCCATGACCATTTCCTTGCCGTTCTGCTGCTTGACGATGATTGGATGCTTGCAGCCACGCTGGAACTTTTCAAGGACCTGGCCGACCATTTCATTCTCGGTCGCATTGATCGGCTTGAGCTCTCGCAAATCTACCTGTTTTCCATAATGCCTTTCCATCAAAAAACGCATGAAGATAAACCGCCGCTGCTTCCATTCATAGTAAAGCGAAAACGCCAGGAAGCCGATGATGACCCAGACATTCAAGGTCGACGGGGCGATGATGATAAGGACCGCCGAAAAGATAATCAATGTTCCGGCTGAAACATATATCGTCCGCAAGTGGGCTTCCTGAAAGGATTTTTTCATTGATAACAAAATGAACACCAGCTTGCCTCCATCCAATGGCCAGATCGGGATAAGATTGAACAGGAGGATCATCATATTATATTGAATGAACAGCATATGCCATTTTTCCGGAAGGACCCCTGCGATAAACAGGATATAGGATAGTGTTATCATCCAAACATGCTGAAGGGGCCCAGACAGAACAACAATCAGCTCTTCTTTTAACGGCCTGTTCCCGTGCTCATCCATTTCAGCGACTCCGCCGAAGGGAAGCAGGGCGATTTTCTTGATTCTCCACGAAAAAAAAGAAGCTGCAGCACCATGTCCCATTTCATGAACAAAAATAATCAGCAGCACCATCATCAGCTCTATAAAATGCGCGGTCGCAACAGCAAGGGCGATGATCACCCACAACAAAGGATGGATGTGTATTTTTCGCAATAACGCAATGGCTTTATTCAAACTTGATCACCTGGACGGGATCTACGAAGTCATCCCCTTTTTTAATGGCGAAATAAAATGAACCTTTTATTCCATCCGTACTATCCATTGCCGTACCCACCTTCGCTCCTTTAGAAATATACTCATAGAGGCTCACTTCGATTTCATCGAGGTTTCCATACCATGTTTCACTCTTGTCCGCATGCTGCACAATGACCGTTTTACCGAACCCTTCTTTCATGCCGACAAAGTGCACTAGCCCTTCATCCATGGCTTCCACGCCGGCACCTTTGCCGGTTTCAATCTGAATTCTCTGGCCATTGTCACCAAAATCTTCAAGGATCCTTCCTGAGGCAGGGAGTGCATACTGGTTGTCTGGAGCCAGATCCTGTTTGTTTTCTTCATCAACACTTTTTTTGGCAGGAAGCAATGCCAGCGGTTTGCCAAATTGGTTTTCATACCAGTCCGAAACGGCGGCAAACTGAAATTCCTGCTCCATCGTCTGATTCACATATTGTTGGATCGTTTCTGCTTTTTCAGAGGGACTCCGGTAAATGATCGCAATGATCAAAACAAGGCAAGCGGAAGCAAGTACCTTGAACAGGAATACTTCCTTTTTGAATAAAGGATGTCCGCCTTCCCCTGGACCCATGTCATAAGATGAAATCCTGTCAAAACCATGCCGTTCTTCCTCCGTCGAGAAAAAGCGGTTATGGCTCATTTTCTCCATTCTTTCCCGCTCTCTTTTCCTTTTCATCACCCTTCTGCGTATATCATCAGCTCTCGAGTTCATCCAATCCCCACCATTCCCCTTGTACTCTAAGTTAGTACAAGTCTATGACCTGTCCCACAAGAGTATGACAATTTCACTTATTTGAAAGTGAGGATTAAATAGAAAAGGCATCTGTCCTCGTATAAACGAGAAGTAGATGCCTTTTAATCAGCGAACTCCGAAGAACTTCTTAATCTTTGAAAATACGCCTTTATTATCGTTGTCTAATTGCTGCAATGGAACTGACTCGCCGAGAATCCTCCTGGCGATGTTCCTGTATGCAATGGATGCTTTGCTATTTGGATTCAGTGCGATTGGCTCACCATGGTTTGATGCTTTGATGACTTCATCATCATCGGCAACAATCCCGATTAAGTCGATCGAAAGATGTGTCGTGATTTCATCCACATCCAGCATGTCGCCATTTTTCATCATATGGGTGCGGATCCGGTTGATGACAAGTTTTGGTGATTCAACGTTTTCTTCTTTTTCGAGCAGGCCAATAATCCTGTCAGCATCCCTGACTGCGGATACTTCTGGTGTTGTCACGACAATCGCCTTGTCCGCACCGGCAACAGCGTTTTTATAACCCTGCTCGATTCCAGCCGGGCAATCAATGATGATATAATCATAATCCTGCTTCAGCTCATTCACCAATTTCCTCATTTGTTCGGGCTGAACGGCAGTTTTATCGCTCGTCTGGGCAGCTGGGAGCAAATAAAGGTGGTCATCGAAGCGCTTATCTTTTACAAGTGCCTGATGAATCTTGCATCTTCCTTCGATTACATCGACAAGATCATATATAATGCGATTTTCGAGCCCCATTACAACGTCCAGGTTACGCAAGCCGATATCTGTATCTATCAGGCAGACTCTTTTGCCTTGAAGGGCCAAAGCTGTACCTATATTAGCAGAAGTTGTCGTTTTGCCAACTCCGCCTTTTCCGGATGTAACTACTATCGCTTCTCCCACTTTAGAGGCCTCCTTCGAATCTAGTTAAACTAGGTCTTTTCTTCATTAAAACTTGCAATCTATCAACAACAATCTGTTGACTGTCAGATATGTAAGCACATTCCATCACGCGGCTTTCTTCTTCAGGGACATGGTCTGGAGCCCGGTTGATGCAATCGCTGATCCTGAGCTGCGAGGGCTTCATAACAGATGCAGCAATGACCGCTTCGATATTTCCTTCCGTACCGGCATGTGCAAGCCCTTTCAAAGCACCCATGATAAAAATATTTCCTGTTGCCTTGACTGTTCCTCCTGGATTGACATCTCCAATGAGCAGCAAGTCCCCTGTTATCTCAAGAACCTGGCCTGAACGAATCACTTTGGCAACAGGAACGATTTCTGTTTCCTGACGAAGCCTTTCAGCTTCCTCCCTCGTGATCACATTCGTCTCAAGGCCCTCAACGATTAAGTTCCTCTTCTGGCGGATCAGGTCTTTCAGCTCTTCCTCCTGAGCTTCGTAAGGTACCTATTTCCTACCTTCACCTTTACCGAAAGCAGCTGTTGCTCCTCCAGGACACGAGTTGAATTCGAAAGCTTTCGATCGAGTTCCTTCTTTAATTCATCGTAGGAACAAGTATCGTCCAAATGGAGCGTAAGTCCATCTTTTGTTCCTTTTATTGTCACATTTTGTGTTTTCTTCATACTGGATGTTCACCTCATACGAAAAGCGCAAGCGCCTTGGTCAGACCCGACAAGCGTTACCCGCCTATAACGCCACATCGTGTGGCTGGCGGGTCTGGCACGTCCTGTGCTTCAGAGTGCCTGACAGTTAAGTCGTTCTTTGACTTCATTGACAGGAACGAAACGTCTCGAGGGGCTAGGCGCTGGAGCTAGACACTAATCTAAGTGTAAAAGTCTTATTTCATAAAAAAGCGCAAGACAATTGTCTGTTATAAAGTAATTTCTTATATCACCTGAAAGAAATTCGACAAGTGTCCGCTGAATTCCTTTATTTGAATAGCCTACATCAATATTTTCTCTTCACCGCTGCTTTCATCGATTTTTCGGGGTGCCTTCCAAAATACAACCAGATAATCAGTCATTAAGTCTGTCTGCAGCATTTTCGAACTGTTTTTTTAATGGATAGCAGCAAGATGATAAAAGCAAGATTTAAGATCAAAGTCGGGACTAGTCTTATTTTAACATAGGTGGAAAAGTCCAGGTCAGTAATTTTTATCAGCAGCATCAACTCGTATACTCCTGCTTCCAAAAGCGCAATGCCAAGAAGTGAAAGGATTGAAACGATCAAAATATTGGTCTGCAGGATTCTCATCATATTTGCGGTCAAATAGGCGATGAACGGAAACAAAAATAGATAAATCCCGATAATTTCAGTGTAGATGACATCAAAAAGCAGTCCAAAGATAATGCCATAAAGAATTCCATGTTTTGGACTCAGGTAAGCCGTCAAAAATAAAATTCCTGCCATGAGGAAATGAGGAACAAGAATCCGGTCACTGTTGAATAATTCCGCAGGCAGAAGTTCGACAAACAAACTTTCCAGGATGAATAACAAAGCAAAAAGTGCCGGGAGCAGGAAACGGATCAATTGCCTTCCTCCTCTCCTTCACTACCTTCCAAGCTTTCTTCAAGGTCTACTGAGACCATTGATTTCTTGACAACCATGACATGTTCCAAATCATATAGATTTGCTTCCGGCTTAATATATGCCGTTTGATTCAGGCCAAATTGGTCCGGGACAACTGTGACAACTTTGCCGATTGGAAGGTCTTTAGGGAAGATTCCACCCATACCAGTCGTGACGACATTCTGCCCTTTTTCAATTTCCGCATCATACGGCAGCCCTTTTAACAATAAAAGCTCTTTCTTCTTGTCATACCCTTCGATTGTGCCGTAAAGCGGTTTTTCTGCCTGGAGAATCGCAGAAATTCTGTTGGTTGGGTCAATAGAGCTGATCAGCTGCACGGTTGCCGAAAATGGTGTCGTGCTCTTAACCTTGCCGATTAACCCTTTTGCAGTGATAACGGCCATGTTTTTTTCCACGCCATTAGAAGCACCTTTATTAATGATTATCAGTTCATTCCAGCGTTCAGGACTTCTGGCAATCCTGACTGCCTGGATTGGTTCATAGTCTGCTAGTGATTCTTTCTTATCTAAAATTTCCTGAAGTTCCTCGTTTTCTTTTTCAAGGGAGTATACTTTCGCTTCAAGGCGGGCCATATCATCAACTCGTTTCTTCAACTCTTTGTTTTCCTGATATGTATTTTGCAAGTCTTGAAGGTTTTCGATTAAACCGGCAATATAATTGGCAGGCCTTGAGACAACGGACTGCACCCAGCTTGTAGAGTCTTTGACAAACTGCTCTGGCCATGTCAATTCTTCTCTTTCCCTTAAAGAAAATCCAATCAATGCCACGAGGACTATAATGCTAACAAGCAGCATTATCAGGCGTTTATTAAAGAAGAACTGTGGCATGATTTACACCTCTAATCTAAAAAAATGGATTACAGAAGAGGAGGGAAGTGGATTTCCCCGCTTCCCTTCTTCCTATTACCTGGATTCTTTTGCCTTGGTCTTGAATAAATCTATATGATCCAATGCCTTGCCTGTACCAATTGCAACACAGTCAAGCGGGTCTTCAGCAATCAAGACCGGCATCTTTGTTTCTTCACTGATAACCTTGTCCAAATTACGCAGCAATGCGCCTCCGCCTGTAAGGACAATTCCTCGGTCCATGATATCAGAAGCAAGTTCTGGCGGCGTTTTTTTCAAGCGTCAGCTTAACAGCATCAACAATGGCGTATACTGTGTCACGCAGTGCTTTGGCAATTTCTTCAGCAGTGATTTCAATTGTCTTAGGCAATCCTGTCAGCAAGTCGCGGCCGCGGATTTCCATATTTTCTATTCCCTCGGCGTCACCTGCTGAACCAACTTCCATTTTAATCGCTTCTGCTGTTCTCTCACCGATCATCAGATTGTAAGTTTTACGAATATAATTAATGATTGCGCCATCCATCTCATCACCAGCAATACGGACAGATTGAGATGTAACGATTCCGCCAAGAGAAATGATCGCGACTTCAGTCGTACCCCCGCCAATGTCAACAACCATGCTGCCAGTTGGCTCCCATACAGGAAGGTTTGCCCCAATCGCTGCTGCAAACGGTTCCTCAATCGTAAAGGCATCTCTTGCGCCTGCCTGGCGGGTTGCGTCAATAACCGCACGCTCCTCAACACCTGTTATCCCAGAGGGAACACATACCATTACATACGGCTTGCCGGTAAACCAGCCTTTATTCTTCGTTGCCTGTTTAATATAGTATTTCATCATTGAAGCGGTTGTCTCGTAATCAGCAATGACGCCATCCTTCATCGGCCTTAATGCAACGACATTGCCTGGTGTACGGCCGATCATATTTTTCGCATCATTACCGACAGCAACGATATTTTTTGTATCTGTCTGAATTGCCACAACGGACGGCTCTCTTAAAACAATTCCTTTTCCTTTAACATAAACAAGTGTATTAGCAGTACCAAGGTCAATTCCTAGGTCTCTTGTTCCAATCCCAAACATATTTGTATCTCCCTTTCTTAACAAAAAATGCAATAAAAGAACAGGCAATCTATAACAAAATTAGTTGAATGTTCATAGGCGGATTTCCTGACAAAATTTTAACTTTATCCGCAAAAATCATAAATTATATTATATCTCAACATCAATCAAAATCCTAGTATCATACATACCCTTTTTCCTTCAAACTAACATATTTATTTTCCCCAATGATCAAATGATCTAACAATTCAATTCCGACAATTTTCCCAGACTCAGCAAGTCTTTTCGTCACTTCTATATCTTCTCTGCTTGGGGTAGGATCTCCTGATGGATGATTGTGGACGCAAATGACAGACGCTGCAGACCGGCGCACGGCTTCTTTGTACACCTCTCTTGGGTGGACAATTGAAGCGTTAAGACTGCCGATAAATATCGTCTGTCTGTGGATCACCTGGTTTTTCGTATTCAGGTACAGGCAGACAAAATGCTCCTGTGTCAGGAAGCGCATATCATTCATTAAATATTTCGCACCGTCTTCCGGTGAGCGTATTACATAGCGTTCATCTAGGGTATGGTTGGCGATGCGCCTGCCGATTTCAACTGCTGCGAGGACATGGATCGCTTTTGCTTTTCCGATTCCTTTTATTTGGGTTAACTCTTCCAGTGTAGCATCTTTTAGAAGGCGGAGGCCCTCAAACTGGGCAAGCATTCGGTTTGCAAGCTGGAGGACTGATTCCTCCCTAGATCCCGTACCTAACAACAGGGCAAGCAATTCGTGATTGGAAAGGCTTTGGGGGCCATTCTGGACAAATCGCTCCCGCGGCCGCTCATTTTGCGGATAATCTCTGATCATTAATGAATTTGTAGACAATCGATTTTCCTCCCGGTCATTGATTATGACGAGGGAAGTGTAGAAGAAGTTTCTGTGGATTTCTTTTAATAAGGAAGGTTGTAACCGATTTTTCTTAACTCCCTGATCAACCTGGATACAGGCAGTCCAACAACTGTGTAATAATCCCCACTGATTTCTTTGACAAGCATGCTGCCGAATCCCTGGATTCCGTAACCGCCTGCCTTATCGAATGGTTCACCGCTCTTTATATAGGTGTCGATTTCTTCATCTGACAAATCCCAGAACGTCACATCTGTTTTTTCATAGAAACGCGTTTCCTTCTCAGGGGAGATGATCGATACTCCTGTGTAGACTGAATGGGTGTTCCCAGACAGCTTTTTGAGCATCTGTAAGGCTTCTTGTCCGCTTTCAGGCTTCCCAAGGATTGTTCCATCGTGAACCACGACAGTATCCGATCCAATCAGGAAACAATCTGGATAATCATGAGCCACAGTTTCCGACTTTCTGGAAGCAAGCTCCATTACCACTTCAGCAGGACTGAGGGTTTCACTGAAACTTTCGTCTGCATCACTGCTCGAGATTTCAAATTTCAAGCGGAGGCTTTCAAGAAGTTCTTTTCGCCGTGGAGAAGAAGAGGCTAAAATGAGGCGTTGCATAAAATCACCTTTCTTTTCTATTTGCATCAAAGGGAGATACAAGCTAATACTATCAAAGTTCACCATTTCAAACAATCCAAAGTCCTTATTCTGGCAAAAAAATCAGAGCCTGGCGCATTTTGCCGAAGGCTCTGTTAATTTGTACAATTTCCCGGAAAATATTCTTTCTCCCTTCTGCCAATTAATGATTGAGGCAGAGATTATTTGCCAATGGATTGATAGGCTGACAGGAATGCCAGGAGGCTTTTCTCCATTTCAGCCAGCTGGTTGGCATCCTTACCTTTTTGGTAACTTATAAAAGCAGCACCCGCCCTTTCCATGCTCGCCTTAGCCTTCAGGACAGTTGGATTCTTTATACTCTTGTCTTCAATCTTGCTTATCATTGACTGGAAGTCCTCTGCTTTCTTCACTTCATCTGGTGCAGCTGCTGTTCCGCTCATCAGGATTGGATAGATTTCTGGTGTCTGCTGGAGGAATTCCGATTCAGCTGCTGTTAAGCCAGCTGCCGTTCCACCTGGAATTTCGAATGATTTTGCGTATACCTCCTCCACCCCTTTTGCCTTGAATGCTTCTGCCTGTTGTTTGGCAGACTCAATGCTTCCAGCAGTTCCTAAATAGACGGCGAACTGGCCATTTACAGGAAATAACTCAGCTGTGACTCCCTGGCCAGCAAGGAGGTTCACCCTTTCCTTGGCAGCAGCCTCTGTTGTGAAAATACCGTTCTGGATAATGAAGACAGGAATTGATTTTAATTCAAGCGACTCCTTTCCGCCTGCAGGACTTTCTTCTGCCTGCCAGGCTTTTGGCGTGGTGATGGCTGGCGCAGCCGTATCTGGTTCTGATGGCAAGAATTTAAGGAATGTCACGCCAAATGCAGTCCCGAGCAAAACGGCAAAAAGGACATTCATAATAATAGTCGTATAAAGACGATTGTTCTTTTTAGACTTAGTATTCCAAACCGAAATGCCTAAGCTTTTCTTTTTCTGTTTTTTTTCCTGCTTCGGAGCTATTTTGTATTCTTTGATGATTTCCTCTTCGACAGGATCAGGCAAGATCCAGTCAAAGCTCTCCTCGGCTTTTTCCTGGGCGGCCGCTGTCTCCTTCAACGCTGCATCATTGTCCAGCGGATACTCCTTGCTTCGGTCTCCACGGATCTCGTTGATCTGGTAACTGCTGCTTTTTTCTTTATCATATTTAGGTTTTTCTTCTTGGTTAGGTTTCTGTATGGTTCCATTACCCTTAATTTTTTTGTCTGCCTGAACCGGACGGTCCTTGCCATTAATCTTGATAGTGATCGTCTTTCCATGCTTGTCCAATGCTTGTACCTCCCCCTGCCCGTTCCTATTTTGCTCCATCCTATCATAGTGGCAAAAAAATAACAAGACTTTTGTCGTCTTGTTATAGAATGCTTTCGTCAATTTTTTTACTAGATTAATTTTCGGCTGCTTCCTCGGTTTCATCAGCTTCTGACTGCTTTTGTTCGATAAGATTTTCCTCTGAATAATCGGCGAACGTTGGGAATGGGTTGCGTTTGTTGGCAGGGGCAGGGGTTTGGATTTTAGGATTATATTCCTTTAATTCCCCTAGCTCCGGAAAATAGAAGGCATTGATTGTTAGCGCCATTTCTATCGGCAATTCTTCATCTGATAGAGTGAAGATTTCTGGCGGTCCGCTAAAAGAGATAGATTCTACTACAACTATTCGCCTAAGAGATTCTAGTGCTGAAATGAATTTCTCGAGGCTAAAGTAATTATCCGCTTTAACTTTGATTTGTGCTGTTGTTTTCACCAGTCCGTCCGGCATCTCTGATTGTGAATTCATTACTTCCGCCTCAGAATCTGAAGGATTATCCTGATTCTCAGCCTCATCGGTTATTTGATCTAACTGTTCTGATGATGATGTTTCCGGTGGTATTGTAGTAGCAGCCTGCTGGCTAACATTGAATTCAATCGACGTTACGAAGCTGTTTGAAATGACCTCTGCTTTTTCAATGTCAAGGACCATCTGCTCAACCATCGGGTCAACAGGAAGCCTTTTTTGCAACTCAGCTGTGCTGCTGAAATCTGTTTCATTGACTGAAGCAAGCCTTTCTTCCAATGTGGAATTAAGCTGCTGCTCCATTTTTAATTGGCTTTCCTTTAACGACAAACTATTATTCATTGGAGCTAAATAAAGATAGAATGCAGCTATATAAATTAATGCAGTCACGATTGCTGCAGCCAGAAGGATTAAGTAATGTTTCTTTTCTAATCGGAGGTTCATGATCCATCTCCTCCTTTAACAGCTGCCGGTTTAAACAAATCAGGATGGAATACAATCTTATAGGCTGCACTATATCGCGGCAGTGTTTTTCCTTCAGAATCATTGCTTGATCCAGGCTCATCTTCAATCTCAGCGGCTACAACATTCAACAATTCAGCTTCTCTGACCCATTCCGATTGTTTAAGGGAGCCTAAGTAAAAGGCAGCGTCTCTTGCAGCATCATATTGAATCGTGACAAGGATAGAATCCATGTTGCTGTATTCAAAGCTTTGTATGAATCCGCGCTCGGGCAGCAAGGAAATGATGTTCTGCATTATTGGCACTGTTTGCACAGGGTATCGCTCTATCCATTCAACAGCTTCCTGCAGTTTGATCACTGAATTTCCAGCGTTTTCTTCAGCGAGTTTTTCCTGCTGGGCATTATTCAAATTTTGCAGAGTCGTGATTTTTTTATCGACAAGCTCCATCTTATTTTCATAGCTTCTGCCATGAAAATATATAACGGAAATAGTTATCGCAATTAAAAGGAAGACTATAGCGGCGATAATAAGCTGTGATGACTTTCTATGTTCTTTTTTGGTAAAAGATTAATTTCAACCAGCATTATTACACCTCTTTCAAGCCAAGCCCGAGAGCAAGGTTAAACGCAGCTGTAAATCCATCCGAGTTGGAGCCCATTGCGTTCATATTAATAGTCGATACAGTCATACCGAACCGATCTTTCATATCAGCAATAGCGCGGTCCTGCATCGGATGATCACCATTTACTAAGATTCGCGTTACCTCTTTTTCTCCCTGTGTCAGAGAAAATCGATAAAAATCCATCAGTTTCGCTATATCCCGATAAATTTCCTCAAGCTGGAATATTATATCTGAAACTTCACCATCATAAACGAGTTCCGGACTTGAATGATCCTCTCGGTGTCGGGTTAGCTTCCAGTTATCCTTAAGGTCACCAGGGATATGGCGCATAAAAACAGGGATTTGCTCTTCAAAAATACACAAACTGACAACATCAAGGTCAAATTGGACAGTCAGCAATACTTCGTTTTTCACAGCCATGTCATAATGGTGATAGAGTCGATAGATTGCTAGTGGTGAAATATCAGCGGCAACCGGCTTAAGCCGGACACTTTTAAATAAGTCTTCATACTCAAGTATGTATTTTTCCGGTGCTGCAAATAAGAGAATCTCTTTCTTGTTATTCTCAGTTCCCACCGTGATTGTGTCGAATACCGGGTCTTCAAAAGGCAAATGGATGGTTGAACCCAGCTCCAAATATAAATATCCCTCGATTTCATCTTCGTTGATATCAGCAGGAATTGTTACCTTCCTGATAATGACAAGGGAATCTGGTACGATGAAGCGGATTTCCCTTTTGGCGATTTTCCACTCAGCAGTGCACTCATCCAGTATATTAGATAAAGTGGCATAATCAAGGATTTTACCATCTGATATGATTCCTGGCGGTAAATATCTCTCTCCATAATGATTCACTATAATTGGATTCTTCTGCTTTAACTCCACAAAACGAATTGAATGGTCATTGAGCACGATATTGGCGATTTTGTTACTGCTGGAAAATAAGGAAAATGCCATAATTGAAACTCCTTAATGTATGACTGTACTTAAACTGATGTTAATTCTTGTATTTTAATTTGCTGTCTATATAAGTCAGAATCCAAGCATGAAAAATTGAAGATACCATCCTAAAATTTCTTCACCGAAGAAATAGGCTGTTAGGGTACCAATGGCAATGAACGGACCAAACGGAATGGCTTGCTTTCTTTTCACAAATCCGAACAGCATGGCAGCAATGCCGAAAAAAGCGCCATAAAAGGTAGCAAAAAAGAAGGATAGAAGCATAGTCTTAAAGCCAACTGCGAAGCCAATCAACGCAAAAAGCTTGATATCGCCGCCGCCCATCCCCCCCTTGCTGATGAGGGCAATAAATAAGAGAATCATGAATCCTGCAACTGCTCCAGCGACTGAGTCCCACCAGGGAGAGAGAGGAAGAAATATACGCTCAACAATAAAAACACCCGCAAAAACAAGAAGCACCTTATCGGGAATAATCATGTAAGCAAGGTCGGAAACCGTAATGATGATGAACAATGAAATCAAAGTCAGGGCGATGACCAATTCACCGCTCCATCCAAGCAAAAGATAGGCAGCACCAAACAGCAGACCTGTCAATAGCTCAAAAAAAGGATAAACGGGCGAAATGCCGACCTTGCACTGGCGGCACTTCCCCCTTTGAATTAAATATGAGATTACCGGAATCAGTTCAATTGCCTGCAGCTGGTGCCCACACTTCGGGCATGAAGACCGCGGTGCGATGATTGATTTGCCTTCTGGGACACGCAGGCCTACTACGTTGTAGAAGGAGCCTAGGGTGAGGCCGTAGATAAAGAGAATAGCACTAAATAACATTTCATTAACCATGATATAACTTTATTAATATTCAGTTTCAGCTGCAATGTCATTAACAGAGCTTCTGTTAAGATCTGAAATAGCTACTGGATTACTAGAATTGTGTACACCTCTTTTAGAGTTAATCAGTTTTACTGATGTAACTTTTCCTTTATTTACAATTACATAAGAGACATCTGCTGGCTGGTTTTTCAATATATCCTTCGCATTTCCTTTTTTATAGTCACCTTTGTCTGGATTTTTAATCTCATCTAAATATCTCTCAGTTATAAGGTAATTAAGCGTTAAGTATTTATCGCCTTCTTCTAGTAAACTTTGATCAGCTGTAACAGCCAATTTCGCAGCATTCACCATCTGTTGGGCATTAGCAACATGTGCATCTTTCTTTGAGTTATCAATTAATCCACCAATACTCGGCACAGCAATCGCACTAATAATCCCCAAAATAACAACTACAGCCAAAAGTTCAACTAGCGTCAAACCTCTTTGATCTTTCATTTTTTTCTTGATTGCTTTCAACATAATAATCTTCTCCTTTTAGTTAAATTCACCTATGACTATTGGAATATATATCTAGTCATATTATAAATGATAGGTTATAAATTTCATATAAAGAATGTGTAGAGAATTGTCTCTTTTTGGTCAAAATCAATTTACGTGATTGAATATGTCGAACATTGGAATCATGATGGAGGTAACGATGGTTCCGACAAGTCCGGCGAGTATGACGATCATGATTGGTTCAATCAATGATTTTAGTTGGTCTGTACTGGTCTCAACTTCTTTTTCGTAGAAGTCGGCTACTTTTCCAAGCATTGCGTCCAATGACCCTGTTTCTTCACCGATTGCAATCATCTGTGTGACTAGCGGAGGGAAAGCCCAGTGTTTCTTCATTGGTCCTGTCATTGATTGTCCAATCTCGAGAGCATCACGAGATTCCCTGACGACTCTACCGACCACTTCATTTTCTACAACATTTTCAACAATCGACAACGCCTGTAAGATTGGGACAGAACTGGAAAAGAGTGAGCTTAGCGTTCTTGTCATTCGGGCAAGGACTGCTTTTTGCATCATTTTTCCGAAAATCGGCATTCGAAGAATAGCGAAATCCAGATAATATTTTGTCTGTTTATTTTTCTTCATTGCCGATAGACCTGCAACAACCCCCAGCAGTAAAAGTAGAATCAGCCACCAAAAAGATTGCATGAACTGACTCGCTCCAAGAACAAATTTGGTGATGGCCGGCAGTTCACCGCCAAAATCCTCGAACATGACGACAAATGTAGGTACAATCAAAACTAATAAAAAGATGACAACGAATATTGCAAGTACTGCGATGACGGCTGGATAACTGACTGCGGCGATGACCTTCTGCCGGGTATTATGCTGCTTTTCATAATGGTCAGCGAGGCGCTCCAGCGTCTCATCCATATTTCCGCCTGCTTCTCCTGCCTTCACCATATTAATATACATGGATGAAAAGATCTTACTGTGCTTGGCTGTTGCTTCTGACAGCTGGACCCCTTCTCGCAAGTCTGCTTCAATGTCCATTAGTGCCTTCTTCAATGATTTACTATCCGTTTGCTTCGCTAAAATTTTTTTGGATTCCACCACCGAAACTCCCGCTTTTAACAAAGTAGCAAACTGGCGAAGATAGATGACTAAATGCTGCAGCTTAACAGGATTTCCGATGGTAATATCTTTTGTAAGCCAAGTTTCAGGCACTTCGATGATCTCCGTTGTCCTGATTCCTTCCTCACGAAGCTTTTCAAGTGCTTCACGTTTGGAACCGGCCGTGATCGTGCCTGAGCGTTTTTTTGTCCGGTCGCGTCCGGAATATTTAAATCGTGCCATATCAAATCATCTTCTCCGACAAGTATGGTTCAGCGGTTTCCTTGGAGATGATTCCTCTCTGGACAAGCTCCTTGATGTCCATCTCGAGTGTATGCATGCCATGAATTCTTGAAGTCTGCATGATACTGATAATTTGATGGATTTTTTCATTCCTGATTAAATTCGCCACGGCTGCATTATTAATCAAAATCTCCGTTGCGCTTCTGCGCCCTTTTTTATCGACAGTAGGAAACAACCTCTGGGAAATGACTGAAACAAGGACAGATGCAAGCTGAATTCGAATCTGTGCCTGCTGCCCCGGCGGAAACACATCTATTATTCTATTGATTGTAGCGGGGCGCTTGATGTATGGAGTGTACCCAGTACCAGATGCCCTGTTTCAGCAGCAGTAATCGCTGTCTGTATCGTATCAAGTCACGCATTTCCCCGACCAGGATGACATCGGGATCCTGTCGAAGGGCCGCTCGTAATCCATTAGAGAAATTATTCGTGTCGAGACCAATTTCACGCTGGTCAATAATGCTGTTTCCATGCTTATGCAAATATTCAATCGGGTCCTCTAAGGTGACAATATGCTTCCGCATTGTCGTGTTCATATACTGGATCAATGACGCCAGCGTCGTAGACTTCCCGCTTCCTGTCGGTCCTGTCACGAGCACCAGTCCCTGTGGTTTCTCGGCAATTCTTTTAAGGATTTCAGGAAGCTCAAGCTCCTCTAATGTCGGGATTCGTGTAGGAACGATCCTGACTGCAAGGGAAACGCAGCCCCTTTGATGGTAGGCGTTCACCCTGAACCTGGAGATACCTGCAATTCCATATGAAAAATCCAACTCACCTTTCGACTTGAACAGACCCCATGAATTTTCGGGCACGATGGCTTTTGCCATTTCTTCTATTTCATCCGGTGTAATCGTATCTGTCCCAAATCTTCTTAAGTCCCCATTGATTCTCATTACTGGGGGAATACCAACAGTTACGTGAATATCTGAAGCCTTAAGTTCAAAGCCTGACCTCAGCAAAAGTTCTATTTTTTCTTTCATGCTAACTCCCCGCTTATTCTGTTATGGCTACCCTTAAAACTTCCTCAGTAGTGGTGAGTCCCTGTTTAATCTTCAGCAGTCCGTCGTCAATCAGGAAAATCGTCTTATTTCTGACAGCAATTTCCCTTAATACCATAACAGGCTCTTCATTCATAATCGCTCTGCGAAGTTCATTGTCCACCGCAAGCACCTCATGGATGGCCAGCCGGCCGCGATATCCTGTCATATTGCACGAAGAACAGCCTCTTCCCTTCCATACAGTCTCAATCGAAATTCCTCTTTTTAAAAAAATACCCATTTCGCGTTTTGTAGGCTCATGAGCCTCTGCGCAGTCCCTGCATACCCTTCTGACGAGCCTTTGGGCGACAACTCCGCTTAACGAAGATGCGACAAGGAAAGGTTCAACACCCATGTCAAGCATTCTTGTTACAGAGCTCAGTGCGTCATTTGTGTGCATCGTGCTGAGTACCAGGTGTCCGGTCAAAGAAGCTCTCACTGCCACTTCCACTGTCTCTTTATCCCTTATTTCCCCAACCATTATGATGTTCGGATCCTGTCGGAGGATTGATCTCAATCCTGCCGCGAATGTCATGCCAACATTCGGATTCACCTGGATTTGATTAATCCCCTCAATCTGGTATTCTACCGGATCCTCAATCGTAATGATGTTAACCTCTTCACTATTCAGCTTGTTCAACGCGGCATAAAGGGTAGAAGATTTCCCGGAACCGGTAGGACCAGTAATTAAAACAATCCCATTAGGTTTTGAAATCATGTTCGTAAATCGTGTGAAATTGTGCTGATTGAAGCCTAGCTTTTCGATGTCATTCAATGTGCTGCCCATATCAAGTATACGCATGACGACCTTCTCGCCAAAAACGGTTGGCAGAGTAGAAACACGAAGGTCAATAGGATGAAAATCAAGATTGGCTTGATTCTTCCATCCTGAGGAGTTCTGTTCTCCGTAATATCAAGATTCGCCATAATCTTGATCCGGGCGGTCAGCACATTTTGCATGTGCTTCGGCAGAACCCGTTCCACTCTTAAGATTCCGTCAATACGGTAGCGGATAACTACCTTCGTTTCCTGTGGGTCGATATGAATATCACTCGCCTTGTTGGCAGAAGCATTGGATAGCAATTGATTGACCAGTCTGATGACCGGAGAATCCGCCTCTTTCAAACTCTCTTCCTGCACAGTTTCCATTACTGGGGTGCTGATGCCAATTAAATCATCAAGTCCATCATTATTATCGTAGTATTTATTAATCGCTCGAATGATATCGTCCTTGGTCGCTATCGCAGTTTCAATATGAAAGCCTGTCGACAACCTGAGATCATCCACCGTGAAAAAATCCATCGGATCCGCCATTGCAACAAATAGCTTTTCTCCTTCTTTTTTCAGCGGAATAACTAAATTACGTTTAGCCGTTTCTTTTGGGATAAGTGTAAAAAGCTTCGTATCAAATGGATAGCGATACAAACTGATATGCGGGATTCCCAGCTGGAACTCGAGAACTTCAATCAGCTGCTGCTCTGTTATAAGCCCTCTTTGCAGGAGTGCATCTCCAAGCTTTTGGCCGGCAGCTTTCTCAGCTAATGTGGCTTGCAGTTGATCTTCTGATAGCAGACCTGTTTCGACTAACAGGTCGCCAAGCCGTCTTCTCATTTGTTTCATATTCCTCACTCCTGAATTGGCTTACTTTGGTTCTTCATTCGGTTTGCCAAATAGACCGTCCTCTTCCATGTCAGCTTCTTTATCAGTTGCATCTTCGCCTTCATCTTGTCCAGGTGAAGTTTCTCCTGTGGACTGGTCTGGCTGTGCGTTCAAATCTCCAGCTCCTGGTAATACTGCAGTATCCTCCCCGGCAGCAGTGCCTGATTCAGGTACAGTGGGAGCTGCTTCTAATGGGTGGACTTCTATACGATGAACGGGAGGATAAAAATCTTCTGACAATACCTCTGTTTTCACTAATTCTCCCTCTTCAGTATGAGTTTCACGAACGACCTTCACTATCACACCAGGACTTCCTTCCACTATTACAGACTTTTGTCCAGCCTTTAATAGTGGAGAGAATTGCTTAATCGTCCTCGGTTTGAATTCCTGCTTGTCCAAAGTATGAATACTGTATTTATATAAGAAGGGCTCTCCTTTAACCGTAACTTCCAGGTATGGGCTATTCCAGTTGAAGTCAATTGTATATGTCGAAGCATTAGGGTTATAAACTCTAAAATCCATTCTCTTATTAAATTGAACCTTTGCTTCTGAACCCGGTTCAATATTCTCTGAAAGCTCCCTGCTTATATGCCTTTCCGATATAAGAAAGTTCGTGGGCAGGATGGCTTGATAGATTGCAGTTGCTATTTGGCTGTAAGTATGGTCCGATAGCTCGGGTAATTCATTTTCCTTTACGAAGGATTCCAGCGAAAACTGTGATTCAGCTTCAAGATCGATAGTCGGGAAGGATTTTATAAAACTCAAAAACTCTTCATTATTTTCACTTAATTTTATAGATACAGATGAAACTTCGATTGGTTCTTCTTGAGGAAGATACCTGCCCAACTCGATGACAATATTCTCATTGAAACCTTGAATAGCTTCAGTTAGACCGTTTTCCAGCCCTTCCACGTTCAAACGGTTACTGATTGTGTCAGGCAAAATCCCAGTCAATGATTTCATTTCAACAGATAGTTCATTCTGCTGTCCGTCACTTGCAGAGCTAACTGTCTTGTCTGTTAATAAAGTCAAACTTTCCGGGCTAACCGAGTAAGCCTGCTCTTTATGTATCAATGCCACTGCAGCATTGGAAGACCATTCGTTCCAACGTGCTTCCAACAAAGCTTCCGCTTCTTCTTTTGTTTTGTTTGATACATCAATCGTCCCGATGAAAGTATGATCAGAAAATATAGGTTCCACATCTTTTTGGGTACTCAAGGCTGTAGCGCCAAAATAAGTGAAACTGTATGTAAAAAATGAAAAAACAATGACAATCATCAAGATTTTTAATATTTGGCGTTTCTTCACATATATTCCCCTCTGAAAAAAAGTTTGTCTTGTACTAAGAAGGCTAGGTTTCGTAGGCTGCATCGTCAACTTCTTCTTTTAAAGCTTCAAGGTTCAGCACAGGGATTATCTCTAATTCACTCAATTCGAATTCTTGATTGTTTCTTGGTTCTAAAAATGAGATATCCTCTGCAATTCGTATGTCTTCCTCCTTTGAGGAAACAGCATTTGATAAAGATATCTCTTTCAAAGCAGAATCAATGTTTTCATGTTCATCAATCGATTTTGGAAGATCATGATAAATGTCAAATTCCGATAAATCCCCTGTATCCATCACTCTTGATATTGCCCCATCAGATTCAAGAGTTGCTGTTGTCCTGCTGATTATTACGCATCCTGCCAAAACAGCCATCAATACCATAACCAGTAGTGACTGCCAGTGAGGGACAATCAAACTAAAAGCCAATCCCAAAGAACCAACTGCAGGAGCGGTGACAGCAATTAACTTTTTCTGCCTTTTTTCCAGGCCAAATGGAATGGCAAAAATGAGTGAAGCGCTTAAAACTGTCGATAGAAATAGAAGTAAAAGGCTTATCATTGTCTCACTCCATGCTTCGTTGTATTGGTAACTTTTTTATACATAAATCAGCAATATATCAAACTATTATCCGTTAATACGACAAATTTCACTCTCTTCTATTGTATAATAAAATTAATAGATTTAATAGACAGGGGAGCAATGACTTGGGCAAAAAGTTGGATGACCAAAAAGGAATCACTTTGCTGGAAGTCTTGCTGTCAATTGTACTGCTTGTAATAGTTCTTACTTCCTTTGCCGGTTTTTACACAATCAGCAATGTTTGTGAAAAAAATGAAGACAAAATCAGTACAACCCAGACAGCACAGCAAATTGTCAATATAATAGAATTGGAGCTTACAAGGGATATACTGAGCACCAGCACTGAATGTCCAAGTTTACCATGCACCCTAAATGAGGATAAATTGGCTGGACTGTTAGACCGTTCATTTGATAACACACAGAAGATTTTGGTTAGTTTCAATAATGGGGAAGTAGGATTAATTCGCGTGGAAGTGTCTGTGGAAGACCGAAGCAACCCAGATAGTAGTTCAAGGACTTTTACATACATAAGAAGGTGATATCTTGAAAGACCAACGTGGGTTTACATTATATGAACTGCTTGCTGCACTTTCGATTCTAATGATCGCTTCTGCTCTCATATATGGAGTATTCTTTGGCTTCAATAAAAACTATAATCAAATCTCGGCTAAAAATAATATGGATCAGACAGCGAACCTGATCATCGCAACTATCAAGCAGTATCATTTAAAATACGATGAGTATATCATCGACTACAATACGGCGGAGCAATCTGCTCAAATCGGGGTAAATACGAGCGAACAAATCCTCGGTGATAGCAGATATACACTACAAATCATAGCAGGTTCACCCGAACCAGAACCTTTCACTGGAAAAAAAGTAATCTATTCGAATAGTCCTTTATCGATTCAACTCATACTCAGGGATAATACCGGGCAAACCTATGAAATCGAAACAATGATCAAAAGATATTAGGAGGGGATCGTGATGAAAAATGAAAAAGGCTATGCACTTGTCCTGGTTTTGCTGATTATCACAATCACCTTCACCTTCGCCATATCATTAAGCGGAATGGCCCTTTCTGCCAGGAAGCAGTTCAACAAGACAGACGAGATCAACCGAGCCACCGATCTTGCTGAGATGGGAGTCGCTCATTATGAGGCGCTCTTGAATAACTTCGTCAAAGATGCCCTTTCAGAAACTAAAGATGCCATCCAAAAGGCCGAAGAAGAAGCCAAGAATAAAAACCATGCACCTCCAATCCCTGATTTCGACCAGTTATTAAAATCCACCATAGTTTCAAAGGTGTACAGCGTTAATAAAATTTCTGAAAACGTAAAAGAAAGCAACACTTACCAAATCGATTTAATTTCAATAAAAACTGAGTCAGAAGGTCTGAACGTCTCCTTCACAAGCACTGGAATTACTGAAAACGAACCGAAAACCCTTACAGGCAGTATTGCAATTCAGAAACAGCACCAAAGTCAATTCTCGCAGGTGGTAAAGCGCCGCTGCCAGAAGAATTTGGTAAAATCATCTCTACTCCCTTGACATTGAATAAAGCTCGGACATACGGTACATCCACTTATTTTACAGAGGAAATCACATGGAACGGCGGGAACAATAAACCATTTATTGTTTACGGAAGTGCATTTTTCAATGACAAACTGACACTTCACGGCAGTGCGCGGATTGAGATCCGTGGGGATGCGATTTTTAAAGTGGAATTATCGGAGAAAGAAAAACCATATTCCTTTTGCATTACAGGCACACCTTACCTGGTTAATCAGGAAGGCAAACTTGAGGTCTATGAAAACTTCCCTGCAGGAAGAACTGAAGCATGCCCACCTTCTAAAAATAATAAATGGGCAATCGATCCAGACAAAGGTATCACAGTCAAATACTAAAGGCTAACCTTGGTTAGCCTTTTTCATTTCACATACTCCGCAACCCGATTCCGTCCCGATCGCTTCGCACCAACATATAATGCCCTATCAGCATGTCTGATCAATGCGAGTGAATCTTCGGCATCCTGCGGGGCGGTGGCCACACCGATTGACGCGGTGATATCGATCAGGATCTGCTTTCCTTCTTCATCCATAGATTGCAAGAGAGTGAAAGGCTCGTTGGCAATCAGCAGCCGGATTTGTTCTGCCAGTTTCAGGGCATCGCCTTTCATCATGTCAGGCAGAAGGAGCACAAACTCTTCCCCCCCATAGCGGGCAACAGTGCCAATATCTCCGATTCTATTCCTAAGCCGTTCAGCAAGTTCGATTAAAATCTCATTTCCGCTTTGGTGTCCATATGTATCATTGACGGATTTGAAGTGGTCGATATCGAGCAGTATCAGGGAAAGAAGACCCCTTTTGCCTTTTTGTAATTTTCCAAATTCTGAGGATAGCATGTTTTCAAAGTAGCGATAATTGTACAAGCCGGTCAGTGCGCAATGCTCGCTGTTCTTCTTTGCTTTTTCGTGGTGCCTTGCGTTTTCAACCGCGACCGCAAAGTGCGAACAAAGGATGTCGACAATCATCAGCTGTGATTTTTCAAATGCCCTTTTTTTGTTTGCTGCCAGGACGAGGACACCGATAACCTGGTTATTCCTGACGATCGGTACACTGAGGATACTTTCTGCAACTGTCGGAATATAGCCTGAATTAATATGCTTCCATTGTTTTTTCGAATGGAAAAGAACAGGCTTTTTCTCTGCCCATACAAGCCCGCTAATTCCTTGCCCTCTTTCAAGAGGCTCGGCAACCGGCTCAAGGACTTCCCCAAACTCCACCTTATGGATGAGTTTTAATTCTCTTTCTTCTTCTACATCCAAAATGTAAGCATAGTCAACCGGCAGCATCTCAATCAGTTTTTGCACAAAAAGGTCAAGTACATCATCAGACCTTAGCCTTTCAGCCAACTGGTGCCCAATCTCAGCGGCACTTTGTAAATATTGGTTTACCTTTCCGCTTGAATAATAGAGACTGAGAATGATAGATAGACTCGCGAAAGGAATCCCAACAAACAGTAATGAGTAGATCCCCATCTCACTCTGGTATAGTTCATAAAGTATGAAGCCTACAGGGAATGTAATCAAGGTCGTAACTGTTTCCCAGATGAAGTCTTTTCCGAAATAAGGCCCCTTAAGTTTTAGTACGACTGCTTGCAGCAATACCAGGAATAAAGTATTCACTCCATAATTGCTAATGCCGTAGACCGTTCCTAAAATATAAGTATATTGATCGTCGGCCAAATGAGCACCGTGGGTTCCTCCGAGAGCATAAAATACTAGCCCACTCACTAATGATACGATGAAGAACATCAATGAGTTCAGGGGGAATCTGTGTAAATCGGACTTTTGTACACGAAGCCTCATTAAAAGAATTAGTACGGAAATTTGCATCAAGACCATTTCAACAAAAATACCGTAAGTCAGGAATACTGCGAGCGATACCCACTGTATAAGAAAAATTGGCGTATTGTTGACGACCATTGGCATAGCAGCCACCACGGACATCAATAAGAGGAAGGTAAATACTTCCCACAATGATAAATCACCAGGAGGCGGAAAGACTTGATAGGTCAGCCAGAGACCAACCGGGACGATCAGTAACCAACTGAACCAAATTGATTTTTTTACGATTGAAGTCATCTTTATCTACCCGCCTCCTTTTTAGGTAAAAAGTCACACTTTTTCTAATAGTTTAGCAAACTTTCTATACAATGTCATAATTTTCTTATTTATTTTCCAACACATTCACGATATAAGGCTTTGCTTCTGATAAAAAATAAAGAGAGCCCGTTACAATTAAAATTTCATCTTTGTTCAATTCATTTATTTTCTTATCGAGATAGTCCTTATAATTAACTGCGATGTTTTTATTCCCGCTGTTGCTTCCTGCTTCCATTAGTTCTTCCGCAGAAGCTGCCCGCGGAAAGTCGAATGTTGTGAAAGTCAGTTGATCAGCAGCGCCTTCAAGAGTCCCGATCATCTTGTCCAATTTCTTGTCTTTTAGAGCAGCAAAAAGGATGCTAATCTTTTTATCGGCATATCGGGAATTTATTTCACGTGCCAGCGCAATTATTCCTTCTTCATTATGCGCGCCATCGATCAGGACTAAAGGATTTTCATTTAAGATTTCAAGCCGGCCGGGCCAGTATGCTTGAGTCAGTCCATCCCTGATATGCTCTTCCTCAATCATAAACGAATAGTAGTTTGCAAGGATCTGGCTTGCCATTACAGCACAGGCAGCATTGTCTACCTGATGGGAACCGATCATCGAGGTTTCCAGGTTATCAAACCCTACGAACATGCTGGAAAAAGAAAATTTTTCTCCCCGATTTAAAGACTCTCTTGAACTTGTTGAAAATTCATCGCCCAGATGATACAGCGGAGAGTTGCTTTCAAGTGCTTTACTTCTAATTACATCCAATGCTCCTGGCTGCTTTACTCCCGTAATCACACTTACCCCGTTCTTGATGATACCTGCTTTTTCAAAAGCAATTTCTTCATATGTATCACCAAGGATCGCCGTGTGATCCAGACCAATACTGGTGATGATTGAAACTAGCGGATGGATGACATTCGTCGAATCGAAGCGGCCGCCAAGACCTACCTCGTAAATGACAACATCCACAGGAGACATTTTTGCAAAGTAGTATAAAGACATCGCCGTGATGACTTCGAATTCGGTCGGTCCGCCGAGTTCAGTCTGATCCAATTCATCTGCCAGCGGCTTGACCACATTTGTCAGCTCAATCAGTTCCTGATCATGGATTGGCTTGCCATTGATGCTGATTCTTTCATTGAATTGCTCAAAGTATGGTGAAGTAAAAGTTCCAACTCTATATCCTGCCGCTTGCAGGATATAACGAAGGAAGGTGACGGTGGAGCCTTTTCCATTCGTACCGCCAATGTGGATAGTTTTAATCCTTCTTTCAGGATGGTCCAGCCTTTCAAGCATCCATTCCATCCTTGAAAGTCCCGGTTTGATTCCAAGTCTCAGTCTTGCATGGATCCAATCAATTGCCTGTTCATATGTATTAAACATGTAACACACCTCAATTCAAGATGAAGACGAACCAATATTGGTTCGCCTTCAAATTTTTGATCTTTAACTAGTTTCTCAATTCATTGATGCGTGCTTCGACTGCTGCACGTTTTTCCAGATAGTCTTTTTCCTTCGCGCGCTCTTCGTCAATGACCTTTTCAGGAGCTTTTTTGACAAAACCTTCGTTTGCCAGCTTCTTCTGGACGCGTTCTACCTCTTTATCAAGCTTCTCTTTTTCCTTTTGAAGGCGGGCGATTTCTTCATCGATATTGATCAGCCCTTCAAGTGGCATGATGATTTCAAGTCCTGTAGCGACTGCTGTCATTGCTTTTTCAGGAGCGTTGACTTCAAGTCCGACTTCAAGGTTCTCTGGATTACAGAATCGAACGATATAGCCACGGTTATTTTCAAGCATGCTTAATGTCTTTTCATCCTTCACCTTCAGGAACATATCAACCTTCTTGCTAAGTGGTGTGTTCACTTCAGAGCGTATGTTTCGTACAGAACGGATGACTTCAACAAGAAGCTTCATATCGTCTGCTGCCTCTTTATCAGTAAGTTTAGTGTCAACCTGCGGCCAGCTTGCGATCGTAATGGACTCACCTTCATGAGGAAGGTTCTGCCAGATTTCTTCCGTGATGAATGGCATGAATGGGTGAAGCAGGCGCATTGTGTTATCAAGAACGTATGCAAGAATCGATCTCGTCGTCTTCTTGGCAGCCTCATCTTCACCGTATAGTGGAAGCTTCGCCATTTCAATATACCAGTCACAGAAATCATCCCAGATGAAGTTGTAAAGAGCCCTGCCGACTTCACCGAACTCATAGCGGTCTGACAGCCTTGTCACTGTTTCAATCGTTTCATTCAGCCTTGTTAAAATCCACTTATCGGCTACAGATTTTTCACCGCTTAAATCGATTTCTTCGTACTTCATGCCGTTCATGTTCATTAAAGCAAAACGGGATGCGTTCCAGATTTTATTGGCGAAGTTCCATGTCGCTTCTACCTTCTCCGTGCTGTAGCGAAGGTCCTGCCCCGGTGAGCTTCCTGTTGTAAGGAAGTAGCGGAGTGAGTCGGCACCGTATTGGCCGATGACATCCATCGGATCAACACCATTACCTAGTGACTTACTCATCTTGCGGCCATCTTCTGCACGAACGAGCCCGTGGATCAGTACATCCTTGAATGGTCGCTGGCCAGTGAACTCTAGGCCCTGGAAGATCATCCTTGATACCCAGAAAGCGATGATATCATAACCAGTTACAAGGGCATCGGTTGGATAGTAACGCTTAAAATCTGCAGCTTCTTCATTCGGCCAGCCCATTGTTGAGAAAGGCCATAGTGCTGAACTAAACCACGTGTCAAGAACGTCATTGTCCTGTTCCCAATTTTCAGCGTCTGCAGGTGGCTCGTGGTCAACGTATACCTCGCCTGTTTCTTTATGGTACCAGGCAGGAATTCGGTGGCCCCACCATAATTGACGGGAAATACACCAGTCACGGATGTTTTCCATCCAGCGCATATAGGTGTTTTCAAAGCGCTCAGGTACGAAGTTAACTTTCTCTTCTTTGCTCTGAAGGGCGATTGCTTCATCAGCAAGCGGCTGCATTTTAACGAACCATTGAGTCGATAGATATGGCTCGACTACTGCTCCGCTTCGCTCAGAGTGTCCAACTGAATGCATATGCTCTTCAATTTTAAACAGTACGCCTTCATCCTGAAGGTCCTTGACGATTTGCTTGCGGCACTCGAAACGGTCCATACCCTGGTACTTGCCTGCTTTGGCATTCATTGAACCATCTTCGTTCATGACTAGGACTCTTTCAAGATTATGGCGGTTACCGATTTCAAAGTCGTTAGGGTCATGTGCAGGAGTGATTTTTACGGCACCAGAACCGAATTCCATATCGACATAATCGTCACCGACAATTGGAATCTCACGGCCGACGATTGGCAGGGTTACGGTCTTGCCAATCATATGCTTGTAGCGGTCATCTTCTGGATGAACAGCAACCGCAGTATCACCGAGCATCGTTTCCGGTCTTGTTGTTGCGACTTCGATGTGACCGCTGCCGTCTGCCAGAGGATATCTCATATGGTAGAAAGCACCCTGGACATCTTTATGGATAACCTCAATATCAGATAGGGCCGTTTTTGCTGCAGGGTCCCAGTTGATGATGTATTCGCCGCGGTAAATCAATCCTTTACGGTAAAGAGAAACAAAAACTTCTTTTACTGCCTTGGATAAGCCTTCATCCAATGTGAAGCGCTCGCGGCTATAGTCAAGTCCCAGTCCTAGCTTTGACCATTGAGTGCGGATATGCTGTGCGTATTCCTCTTTCCATTTCCATGATTCCTCTAGGAACTTTTCACGGCCAAGTTCATAGCGGTTGATGCCCTGGCTGCGAAGTTTTTCGTCAACCTTCGCCTGTGTCGCGATTCCCGCATGGTCCATTCCCGGAAGCCATAGAACATCGTAACCCTGCATACGCTTCATTCGTGTCAGGATGTCCTGAAGCGCTGTGTCCCACGCATGGCCCAGGTGCAGCTTTCCCGTTACGTTTGGCGGCGGAATGACGATTGTATATGGCTCTTTCGTTTCATCATCCTTCGCTTCGAAAAACTTCCCTTTGATCCACCATTCATAGCGTCCCTGCTCAATCGAAGACGGATCGTATTTAGTCGGCATAGACAAATTCTCTTCCATCAGTTTTCCTCCATTCAAATGCATTTCCTTGTCAGAAAAGCGTAAGCGCCTTGTTCAGCCCCGACAAGCGCTGGAGGGCCGACCAGTGAAGTCGTTCTTTGACTTCATTTGGCGGACCGAAGCGACTCGAGGGGCTAGGCGCTGAAGCTAGACAATTCTCGAAGTGAAAATTGTACTTTCTTACCTTAAAATAAAAAACTCCATTCGCCTTAAAAGGACGAATGGAGTTTGTTCGCGGTACCACCTTTTTTCCCAGCAACGGTAAAAACACCTCAGTTGCTGGCTCAAATCTGGATAACGGCTCTTCACCGTCGCCTGTTACTGGGAGTATTTCCGTTCCCAGGCGATGCTCAAGGGCGACATTCCATGGTTCCGGCTTAGAAGTCCTCTCAGCTAATGGACTTCCTCTCTTCAAGCTGGCTTCTCATGTACTCTTCCCTGTCAAAGCTTTGCTTTATTTAGTGTTTTGTATATTAGATATACTACCCAAAAAAGTGGATTGACGTCAATCATCATTTCCTGTTTTTTATTATTTTATACTTTTTCCGCCTTCATGTGCGAACAATTAGCACATTTTAGGCCAATCATACATAGGATGAAAGAAGGGATACCTGATTGTTTGGAGGGATGGCGATGAAGAGACGAAGGTATAATCCTTATACACTCCCGAGGTGGGCGAGGACAGCGCGTGCAGTGTGTGCTCAGCTCATTATTCCTTTTTGCGTGTTCCAGGGGATCCGCACACTTTTCTTTCCGACAACATTTGATGTCTTTCTGTTATCGATATTTATCTTGATTGCACTGGCGATCAAATTCGAAATTATTTAAGGAGCCAAAGAGCATTATTCAGCTCTGGGCTCCTTCTTGTTTTGCCTGTTCTTTTTGCTTTTCCAGTTCGTCTATTTTAGTCACTACATAACCCGTATTGCTCAAGAGCCAGTACTGACGCTGCAGCTTTTGGACAAACTTCCTCTCATCCACTTCGGCTTTGCGCTGATGGTACGTTTCCGCGACACGGATAATCCCCGATGGAAAAGCCAGATAACTCATGAATAACTGCATTTCATCCTCACGGAATGGAAAGTACTTCAGATAGACATAAATCCAGTCGATGATTTCATCTCCATATTTTGGCTGTGTCTTCAGCGACCTTGCTAAAAACGGCAGCAAATCCTGGATTGGCGAACCCTGCCGCGCCTTCTCGAAATTGATGAAATATCCGTATCCTCTTTCATCGAACAGGAAGTGTTCTGGAGAGACTTTTCCGTGAAGCGTTACGGTCCTCGTTTTCTTTTGCTCCTTCGTTTTTTCATTCCAAGTCTCAAGTTTCTGCTTGGCGAACTGGATTGCCTGGCTAATTTGTATATAATACAGGCAGAATGTCAGTTCAAACGGTGACATATATACTCTGTTCTCACAGCTTTCAAGGAATCCATTAATGAATTCTTCTTCCTTTTCCCATTCTTTTACCGTCTTTTCGTAATGCTCTTGCTTAACTTCCGTGCTGATTTCCATTTCCTTTACTGACAAGGTATGCATCCTCGCCAGTTCCCTGAAGAACTGTTGGTGCCTTTGTGATTGGTCCTCCCTTGTCTCATTCGGCATCCACGGCATTAAATAATACAGCGACTTATTATGCAATACTGCATATCGTCCGTCGTTTGCCGGATAGACTGGAACAATCCTGTTATAGCCTTTTTGATAAAGGTGCTGGATATGCTTGATAAAATCCGTCCCCTTATAAGTGGATTTTTTTCAGAGCGAATGTCCCTGACTTTGTATAGACCTTTTTCACTTTGCCAAAATCCTCTGCAAAATACGGATCGATAGGGTATTGCTTTAACACTGCGGATTCTTCTTTTAAAAAATTGCGATCATCCATGGAATCTCGCCTGCTTTCTCGACTTTATATCGATAATAGAGCAGGGCAGGTGTCAGACACCTGCCCATACTAAAAGCTATAGCAATCCCAGCCAGCAGCCAAGCCAGCCCTGACAACCAGCCTAGTTTGGACAAGGTACTATTTGTAAAACTTTAAGAATTGTGAATTGCTACTCCAGGAACATATAGCACCTGGCCTTCATGGACCTCATGGTCGATGCTCAGATGATTCACCCGCAGAAGCTGCTGCACTGGCACATCATAGCGTTCAGAGATTGATTGTAGAGAGTCGCCTTGCTGGACAATGCAAACTCTAATTTTGGCAACCTCTGTTTCTTCTTCCTTCCTCGCCAAAAATTCGGCGATTGAAATACCTTGCTTCATGTTCGGCTTTTTCTTTTTCAATAATGGAGAAGATGAGCTTTCCGTAGATTCCTCCATTTCAGCAGGCATATTTTCTGCCTCTGGCTGGTCTTCCATCTCCAGTTCAACTTCTTCTTCCTGCTCAACTTCGGCCTCTTCAACAGGCTCCGGCTCGCCTCTGAAGTCACTTAAAGCATATTCCGGAACTGGTTGGTGTTCTCTTTGCTCCTGCAGTTCTGGTTGGGATAATTCTTCGGTATTTGCCTCTTTCTTCGCTTCTGCCCTGAATGGAGCATACAATTCTTCCTCATAGGAATCTTGATCTTCCTCTTGATTTAATGCTTCATTTTGCTGAACAAATGAATAGGCCGGAGCTTCCGGGAAGTCTGGTTCAGCATCATCTTCTGTTCTATGGCTAACTGCATCTGCAACGTATTCTATTTCAACCTTTACATCTACTTCTGCATTAGCCTCCTCACGGTAGCTGACCTCCAGTTCCTCCGCTCCCTCACTGTCAACCTCCTGATCGGCTTCATGCTGCTGTTCGCCGTATAATCCAGTGATGGCAAGATTAGCATTCAGCTTCAGACGGTCTTCCGGAAAACATAATCAAATCCTTCCACTTGAATATCAATGTCATAAATACTTTCAATCCGATTTTTTGGAATTGTGATATCCACCGGGAAACGGTGTAGGAATTCATAGACACCTTCTTCCCTCTCCATGACAGAATGGACATACTTAAGAGCAGAGAGCTGTTCATCATTCTCTTGCTGCTGTTCATGACATGTATATTCCCCAGTCAACTCCAGCGATCCGCGAATGGATACGTATTGTTCATTTTCCTGGATGGTTATGTTCGGATCGAGTGAAATCGAGACAAGCTCAGCGACTTCCTGTCCTCTTTGAAACCACACTGATTCTTCTAGTGAAAATCGCAGGCACGATTGATTCCCCTGAGACAAAGCGACTCCTCCTTTCATTCCTTAAACGTAAAATCACTATGTCATTAACACTTTATGAGTCTATATTTACTTTTATGTTAATTTAGAACATAAAAAGGAAGTTGGTAATTCTTGTTCGAAGTGAATCTGTCTGAGCATAGGTCTAGATCGGACAAAGTTAAAGGGCTACGTCTGCCTTTTGTCCGAACCTGAGGCTAGTTCGGACAAAGTTCAGAGATTTCGACCGCCTTTTGTCCGAACACGGGACTACTTAGAACAAAGTTAAGAAATTCGACTGCTCATTCTATCCGCCTCCGCCCCCTTATACCTTCACAAAACAAAAGACACTCCCCAATAGGAGAGTGTCTTATCATTATTATTCCGCAAGCTTCGCAAATGCCTTCTCAGCTGCTTCAATTGTTTTTTGCAGGTCTTCGTCTGTGTGTGCTGTTGATAGGAATAATCCTTCGAACTGTGATGGAGGCAGGAATACTCCTTCGTTCGCCATTTCACGGTAGTATGCTGCAAAGAATTCAAGGTTTGATTGTTTGGCTACTTCATAGTTGATAACATTTTCATTTGTGAAGAAGATGCCGATCATTGAGCCTGCGCGGTTGATTGTGTGCGGTATCCCATATTTCTCAGCCGCTGCTCTCAGTCCTTTTTCAAGGATAACAGCTTTGCGCTCAAACTCTTTGTATGATTCTGGTGTTAACTGCTTCAATGTTTCCAGGCCGGCTGTCATCGCAAGCGGGTTTCCGGATAGCGTTCCAGCCTGGTAAATCGGACCGCTTGGAGCGATTTGCTCCATGATCTCTCTTTGACCGCCGTAAGCTCCTACTGGAAGTCCTCCGCCTATTACCTTGCCAAGGCAAGTAAGGTCAGGAGTTACATTGTAATATCCCTGAGCACAGTTATAGTCTACGCGGAAACCTGTCATGACCTCATCAAAAATCAAGACGGTGCCATACTGGCTAGTGATTTCACGAAGTCCCTCCAGGAATCCTTCAACAGGTGGTACGACACCCATATTCCCGGCTACTGGTTCAACGATCACACCTGCGATATCATCACCATATTGCTCGAATGCGTAACGGACACTCTTAAGATCGTTGTAAGGTACTGTAATCGTGTTCTTGGCAACTCCCTCAGGAACACCAGGGCTGTCAGGCAAACCAAGCGTGGCGACGCCTGAGCCAGCTTTTATAAGCAATGAGTCACCATGTCCATGGTAGCAGCCTTCGAATTTCAGAATCATATTCCGGCCTGTATATCCACGAGCAAGGCGCAATGCACTCATCGTCGCCTCAGTTCCGGAAGATACCATTCTTACCATCTCAATCGACGGCACGCGGTCAATGACTAATTGTGCAAGCTCGTTTTCGACAACTGTCGGTGCTCCGAAGCTTGTACCAAGCTCAGCTACTTTCTTGATCCCCTCAACAACCTTGTCATTCGTGTGGCCAAGGATCAGCGGCCCCCAAGATAATACATAATCTATATATTCATTGCCGTCGATATCATAGATTTTTGAACCCTTCCCTTTTTCCATGAAGATAGGATCCATATTGACAGATTTGAATGCGCGGACGGGGCTGTTTACTCCTCCAGGCAATAGTTCTTTCGCTTCTTTAAAAGCTTCAATCGATTTATCATATGAGCGCATACTATCCCTCATTTCTATTGAATGGCTACTCTTTTTCAAACCCGTGGATTATTGTTCCTTCAGCCAGCGTGCTGCATCCTTCGCATGGTAGGTGATGATCAGATCTGATCCGGCGCGCTTCATGCCTGTCAGCATTTCCATGACGATGCTCTTCTCGTCAACCCAGCCGTTTTGGGCTGCTGCTTTGACCATTGAATACTCACCGCTGACATTATAGATGACAACTGGCAAGTTGAAGTTGTTTTTCACATCACGGACGATGTCCAGATATGGCATGCCCGGTTTGACAATCAGGAAGTCAGCGCCTTCCATGACATCAGACTCTGCTTCGCGCATAGCTTCGATGCGATTTGCAGGATCCATCTGGTAGGATTTGCGATCGCCAAACTTCGGCGTGCTTTCTGCTGCTTCGCGGAAAGGACCGTAAAACGCAGAAGAATATTTTACCGCATAGGACATGATTGGAACATCATCGAATCCTGCTTCATCCAGAGCAAAACGGATCGCTGTAACAAAACCGTCCATCATGTTTGATGGAGCAATGATATCAGCGCCGGCTTGTGCCTGGCTCACGGCCGTCTTTCCTAACAGCTCAAGAGAAGGGTCATTAAGAACCTTGCCATCCTCAATTACGCCGCAGTGGCCATGGCTTGTGTATTCACAAAGGCAAGTATCGGCAATGACAACCATATCAGGAAAATCCCTTTTGATGACTCGAATCGCTTCCTGCAAAATTCCGTGGTCATGATAAGCCTGACAGCCTACTTCATCTTTTTCGTTCGGAACGCCGAATAGCAGCACAGATTTAATGCCCAGCGATTCCACTTCAGTGATTTCTTCTTTTAGGTTATCAAGGGATAATTGATAGACTCCCGGCATTGAAGAAACTTCGTTTTTCACATTTTCTCCTTCAACGACAAAAAGCGGGTAGATCAAGTCTTCAGGGCGAAGATAGTTTTCACGTATAAGCGCGCGCATATTCGCTGTCTGGCGAAGACGGCGGTGGCGGCTGAATTCAAGGTGTTTCATGGATTACCCTCCAATATTTATATAATTGGCAACGCTATTCAGCATCTCTTCGACGGTGTATTTTTCCGGCATGGCATGGACATTCAAGCCCCACTGCTCAGCCTTCCTTTTTGACACAGGACCGATGCAGGAAACAATGCAATGTTCCAGCTTGTCCCTTAAATGATATTCCTCGACGATTTTCATGAAATGATCAATCGTAGATGGGCTTGTAAATGTTAGTATATCAAGACTTTCTTCAGTTAGCATCTTAACGAGCTTGCTTCTGCTTTCTTCAGGCAGGAATGTCTCATAGATAATGATTTCATCAACGATGGCGCCCTTTTCCTTCAGTGCATTAGAAATATAATCCCTGGCCAGGTTCCCTTTTGGAATCAGGATTCTTTCCCCCTGATTAACATGAGGCAAGAACTCATCGATGAATCCTTCGGCAACATATTCTGCTGGAACAAAGTCTACCTTTTCTCCCATGTCTTCAAGGATTTCTTTCGTTTTCTCGCCAATCACGGCTATTTTAGGCAGAAGAGTCCGACTCTTTTTGATAAAAGAATAGAATGTTTCCACCGTCACATTGCTCGTAAAAATGATCCAATCGTAGTTATGTAAGTCCGCAAGTGTAGTGTGTAGTTTTCTAGAGGCTGTAACCGGCTGAAAGGCAATAAGAGGGATTTCCACTGGAATCCCTCCATTTCTTTTAACCAATTCGGAGAAAGGCTTGGCGTGAGCCTTTCCCCTTGGAATCATGACCGTTTTATTTTGCAGCGATTGCGCTGGAATCATTCACTATCAATCTCCTGTTTCACCTTGTCGATCAAGTCTTTAGCTCCCTGGCTGATCAACTTGTCAGCAGCAAGCTTTCCCAGCTCCTCGGGATTTGTTCCCGCAACCTGTTCCTTGAAGATTGTCTTTCCATCCGGCGAGCCGACTAGCGCTGTGAGCACGATTTCTTCCTTGTCATTAAGATAGGCATATCCGGCAATCGGCACCTGGCAGCCGCCTTCCATCTTGTGCAGGAAAGCTCTTTCGGCTTTTACTGTCACACTTGTTTCAGCGCATGTGAATTTTTCAAGCAGCTGAAGAAGCTCTTCGTCATCGCCGCGGCACTCAATCGAAAGTGCACCCTGGCCGACTGCTGGTACACAAATATCCTCATCGATGAACTCGGTTACTGTATCACTGGCCCATCCCATGCGCTTCAAACCGGCAGCAGCAAGGATAATGCCATCATAGTCTTCAGTTTCAAGCTTAGCGATCCTCGTATCAATGTTTCCGCGAATCCACTTCATTTCAAGATCAGGACGCTGAGCCAATAGCTGGGCGCTCCTGCGAAGGCTGCTTGTTCCAATTACTGAACCCGGTCTTAATTCTTTAAAAGGTACATGATCGTTGGAAATAAGCACATCACGTTGATCTTCCCTCTCCGGGATAGCCCCGATGACGAGCCCCTCTGGAAGAACTGCAGGCATATCCTTCATGCTATGGACAGCCATATCAATTTCTTTGTCGAGCATAGCCTGTTCGATTTCTTTTACGAAAAGGCCTTTTCCTCCGACCTTTGATAAAGTCACATCAAGAATCTTGTCTCCTTTTGTGACGATTTCCTTCACTTCAAACTCAAAAGGAGCACCTAATTTCTTCAGCTGCTCAATTACCCAGTTTGTTTGTGTCAATGCTAGCTTACTCCGTCTGGAGCCAACGATAATTTTTCTCATGACAGCCTCCTTTTATTGGTACCAAAAATGGAAAGATGATAATTTTCCGAAAAGGAAAAAGTTAATTAAGACAATCAGGAACGATGCAACATTCCATAGGGCGAGCGATTTTCCATACATTTCTTTGCCGACCCTTAGATAAAGATAAATGCTATAAACAGCTAGAACAATGAATGAACCGATCAGCTTGGCATCATACCATGTAAGGTCAGGAACTTTGATCCACGCCCACTGAAGCCCAAGGATCAAGCTCAGAATCAGCATCGGCACTCCGATGACATTCAATATGTATGACCAATAATCAAGTTTCGTTAAATCGGTGATCCTCCATAACAGCTTACCCCACTTTTTCCGCTTTAAAAGGTCGTATTGAATGAGATATAGCAGCGAAAAGACCACTGAAATCGAGAATGCCCCATATGAAAGGATCGCCATGGTGATATGGATGAGCAAAAGCTCTGATATCAGCTGCTCGGACATGACATTGGAGTCATATTGCACAGGTGCAAATGTATGGATCGCCATGATGATGAATCCAAGGATATTTGTAAAAAAGACAATAAAATCTACTTTTAATAGTTTGTTGATAGCCAGCGACAGCGTCACCAGCACCCACGCATAAAAGTAAAGCCCTTCAAAGAGGGTCAGGACTGGGAACCGGCCTTGATCAACCATGTAATATATCAGAAAAATCGTCTGGAATCCCCAAACAAATGCAAGTAACCAGAAAGCAACTTTGTTTGCCCTCCGGTTACTGTTAAGGAAATCGATAAAGTATAAGAGCACGCTAGCCGCATAAATCATAATGGTTATTTCATGGAGACGCGTAATATAAAGATCACCCATGGGCACTACCTCTCTTACGGCTGAAAAGAAGCCTGAGGCGAAGGAACTTTTACCTGCTTGGTTTCAGCCGTTTTCATTCCTTCTTGTTCAGCGACGAGCTGTTCAATATTGAAAATCTTCACGAATAGATCGAGTGCTTCCTCAGCATCTGGACCAGCCGCAAGCTCTTTCGCCTGCAAAATTGGATCTTTAAGAAGCTGGTTGATGATGCTCTTTGTATGCTTGTTAAGAACTTTAATATCCCGATCGGATAGATGTGGCAATTTCCGTTCAATACTGTTCATTGTTTCTTGCTGGATTGATAGGGCTTTGACCCTCAAAGCAGAGATGACCGGAACAACACCAAGGGTATTCAGCACTGTTTGAATTGGACAATCTCACTTTCAATCATGATAAGAATCTTCTCTGCTGCCTTTTGGCGTTCCTGCAGATTTGCTTCAACAATTCCCTCTAGATCATCGATATCATAAAGGAATACATTTTCCAAAGTCGCAATCTCAGGGTCCAGATCACGGGGAACAGCGATATCCACCATGAATAATGGCTTTCCTTTTCGCTTTTGCTCGACCTTTGCCATCATATCCTTTGTAACAACAAACTCCTTCGCGCCTGTAGAACTGATGAGAATATCTGCATCAACCAGCGCAGTCTGGAGCTCATCCAGTGTTTTAGCCATGCCGGAAAAACGATTAGCTAAATCCTCGGCTTTCTGGTAAGTACGATTGATGACAGTTACCTTCTTCGCTCCATTTGCATGAAGGTTCTGGATAGCCAGCTCACCCATCTTGCCTGCACCAAGAATCAGGACATGCTTTTGATCAAGAGAGCCGAAAATCTTCTTGGCAAGTTCAACAGCTGCGTAGCTGACAGAAACTGCGTTCGCGCCGATATCTGTTTCAGAATGGCCACGCTTGGCAATAGTGACTGCCTGTTTGAATAACTGGTTGAAGACCGTTCCAGTAGTGTTCTTTTCAAGGCCGAGCATGAAGCTTGAACGCACTTGCCCAAGGATTTGAGTTTCACCCAGCACCATTGAGTTCAAGCCGCAGGAAACCTTGAATAAATGTTCAATTGCCCCATCTTGTTCATAGATGAACAGGAACGGCGTAAATTCTGCCTGAGGGATTCCGAACCATTCAGATAAGAATTCTTTAATATAGTATCTGCCTGTATGGAGCTGGTCCACGACAGCGTATATTTCTGTACGGTTGCAAGTTGATACGATGACATTCTCAAGGATGCTCTTCTTTTCCTGAAGTGCACTCATCGCTTCACCAAGGTTACCCTCGTTGAATGTCAATCTTTCGCGGATTTCGACAGGGGCAGTTTTATAGTTTAGACCGACAACGATAATATGCATTATTAATTGACACCCCCACATAGAAATTGCATAATTGGCTAAGGCAATTATACATGACGTTTTTTCCGTTTTAACGTTGTAAATGTGAACAACTCTTGAAAAAATATATATAATAGCATTGATTAAATTGAACTATTTCGTCTGTGTGTTTGTTATACTTTTATACTATATTAAAAGCAAATAAACATACTCCCTAATGTACCTTATCAAAGTTTGTCCCTTAATTCAAGTGAGCCTTTCTGGAAGTGGTGAAGTAATGAAAAATCAGAGAATTATACCAGGAATGATATTAATCGGATTTGGAATCTATTTTTATCTACAGCAGGAAAATGTTTCGTTGTTCAATGAATTTTATACGTGGCCGACACTCTTGATCATTATCGGAGCTGCCTTTTTAGTTCAAGGGTACTGGGGCAGAGATTATGAAGCCCTCTTCCCAGGCGTGATCCTCGTCGGCTTCGGAATCCACTTTCATGTGGTCAATAAATTCGACCTCTGGCCAGATCACCTTGGCGCTTTTATTCTAATCATTGCCCTCGGTTTTTTGCTCCGCTATCAGAAAACAGGAAATGGCTTGTTTCATGGAGTCCTCTTTCTCATTTTAGCAGGACTGTTGCTTTTTTATGACAGAATCACCGGATGGCTTGGTTTATTGGAAAATGGAGTTTCGACAGCATGGAGATTTTGGCCGGCAGCATTGATACTAATTGGTGTTTACCTGTTGTTTATTAAAAAGAAATAAGAAAACTGACCAGGTTTAGAAGCTAGACACTAATCTTAGTATAATAAGTAAATACTTTATAAAAGGAAACCCGCACCGTATTCATCTACGGTGCGGGTTTCTAATTCCAAACGATTATTTCATGAAACTTCCTAAAACTGACCAGGCTTTGTCTTTTCCTTCTCCTGTTTCTGATGAGAAAAGAATGATCGTGTCGTCCGGATCTAAATCAAGGGTTTCTTTTGTAATCTTCAAATGCTTTTGCCACTTTTGACTTTGGAATTTTATCCGCTTTAGTCGCGATAATGATAACCGGAATTCCGTAATGCTTGAGGAAATCATACATCATTACGTCATCCTTTGATGGCGGATGCCTAAGGTCAACAATCAACAGCATCGCTTTTAATTGTTCGCGTGAGGTAATATAGGTTTCAATCATCTTGCCCCAGGCTTCACGCTCGGATTTTGATACTTTAGCGTAACCATAACCCGGAACATCTACAAAATGTAGCATTTCATTGATTAAGTAAAAATTCAGTGTTTGTGTCTTGCCAGGCTTGGAAGACGTTCTGGCAAGGCTTTTCCGGTTCAGCATTTTATTGATAAACGAAGATTTACCAACATTTGAACGGCCTGCAAGGGCGAATTCCGGAAGATTACTTTCCGGATATTGATTCGGCCTTACGGCACTGATCACGATTTCAGCACTATTTACTTTCATTGAGAATCACCGCTGGCGAGAGCGTGCTTCAATACTTCATCTAAATGAGAAACTAACACAAATTCAAGCTCCTTACGTACACTTTCTGGAATATCATCAATATCTTTTTCATTATCTTTTGGACAAATAACCTTTGTTAGGCCTGCTCTGTGGGCACTCAAAGATTTTTCCTTGAGACCGCCAATTGGCAATACGCGTCCTCTAAGCGTTATTTCCCCGGTCATTCCTACTTCCCTTCGGATCGGCTTTCCTGACAAAGCAGATACAAGCGCAGTAGCAATCGTAATACCCGCTGAAGGACCATCTTTCGGAACAGCACCCTCAGGAACATGGATATGAATATCGTTCTTTTCATGGAAGTCCGGATCAATGTCCAGATCCTTCGCCTTTGAACGCACATAACTGAAAGCAGCCTGGGCAGATTCCTTCATGACATCCCCAAGCTTGCCAGTAAGGACTAACTTGCCTTTTCCTGGCGACAGGGAAACTTCAATCTGGAGGGTATCACCGCCGACTGTTGTATAGGCGAGACCAGTGGCAACGCCTATCTGGTCGTCCAACTCAGCCTGCCCATACCTGAACTTAGTCTTTCCGAGGAAGTCCTCGACGTTCTTCTCGCTAACGATCACACGTTTTTTCTCTCCAGAAACAACGATTTTCGCTGTTTTCCTGCAGATGGATGCGAGCTGCCTTTCAAGGGAGCGCACCCCAGATTCCCGTGTATAATAACGAATTACCTTCGTAATCGCTTCATCCTTCATCTGAAGCTGTGACTTCGATAGACCATGATCCTTGATTTGTCTAGGAAGGAGATGGTCCTTGGCAATGTGCAGTTTTTCCTGCTCTGTATAGCCTGCAATATTGATGATCTCCATTCTGTCGAGCAACGGGCCAGGTACAGTTGAAAGATTATTGGCTGTTGCGATGAACATTACTTTTGAAAGGTCATATGGCTCTTCAATGTAATGATCGCTGAAATTATGGTTCTGTTCGGGATCGAGCACCTCCAGCATCGCAGAAGAAGGATCGCCGCGGAAATCATTGGACATTTTATCGATTTCATCAAGAAGAAAAACAGGATTAATCGTTCCTGCCTTTTTCATCCCCTGGATGACCCTGCCCGGCATAGCGCCGACATAAGTCCTTCTGTGGCCGCGAATTTCTGACTCATCACGAACACCGCCTAAAGATACTCTGACAAAATTGCGGTTCAAAGATTTAGCGATCGACCTGGCCAAGCTCGTTTTACCGACTCCCGGAGGTCCAGCCAGACACAGAATTGGTCCTTTTAATGAGTTTGTCAGCTTCTGGACAGCAAGATACTCAAGAACCCTCTCCTTTACTTTTTCCAGTCCGTAATGGTCTTTATCAAGGATCTTTTCAGCTTTGCTGATATCAAGGTCATCCTCTGTCGACTTTGACCATGGCAACGCTACAAGCCATTCGATATAATTTCGGATCACGGCGCTTTCTGCAGAAGTAGCGGGAACCTTCTCGTAACGGTCAAGTTCCTTCGAAGCAGTTTCCTTCACACTTTCAGGCATTCCGGCAAGCTCAACTTTTTCGGTAAGCTCAGCAATTTCTCCTGTCTTTCCTTCTTTTTCACCAAGCTCCTTCTGGATGGCCTTCATCTGTTCACGCAGATAATATTCCTTTTGCGTACGTTCCATTGAACGTTTTACACGCTGTCCGATCTTCTTCTCGAGACCCAGCACTTCTTTTTCATTATGGATGATTTCGATGACACGATTCATCCGGTCCTTGATGTCAATCGTCTCGAGAATTTCCTGCTTCTCTTTAAGCTTTAGCGGAAGATGGGAAGCGATGATATCAGCCATCCTGCCAGGCTCTTCAATATCAGAAACAGATGCATACATTTCCGCAGAGATTTTCTTGGACATTTTTATGTATTGTTCGAAATACTCAAGCATTGTCCTCATTAATGCTTCATCTTCGACATCCTTTGATTCATCATCCTCAAAGGTTCTCACTTTACAGGAATAATGGTCATTCTCATCAAAAATTTCAATGATTTCAGCTCTGGACAATCCTTCAACCAACACGCGGATCGTTCCGTTCGGGAGCTTCAGCATTTGTTTGACGCGAGTCAATGTACCCATCTGGTACAAATCCTCCTCGCCTGGTTCATCTATGGATATATCTTTTTGGGTTGTAAGATAGATTAAATGGTCATCCACCATTGCCTTCTCCAATGCTTGTACCGATTTTTCCCGTCCTACATCCAAATGCAGAACCATCGTCGGGTACACAAGCAAACCGCGCAGCGGCAGAAGTGGGACAGTGTGCTCATTCTTATTCGCCATGACATTGCACCTCCAACATGCATTGTATCAAACCATAAGTATAATATACTTTGTTGTTCAATTCTATCGTATTTATTTTCAAGTGTCTAATAACAAGAGCAGTTAGCACCGATTTGCCTCATTGATTAGTATCATGATATTCAGGTGAAAATATGTCCACATCTGAAGTTACTTTTAAGAGCGGGTTTATCCTTTTTTTTAAAAAATAGCAATTCCAGCCATTGGAACTCCCACTACACCCTCTTTCCTTTTTCAGGGAAAAATAAACCCGTATTTTCTTCTTGGTTAACTTTAGGTGAATATTCAATAAAATAGCGTAAAAAAGAACGCCGGCAAGCGTTCTTTTTTTCATTCTAGCTCGTCTCTTTTGCCGTTAAGTCACTGGCAGCCTTGATGATTTGCTCCCTCGGAAGGTCTTTTTCAAGAGCAATTTCAAACACTTCATTCAAGTGGGTGACTGGAATGATTTCTATATCTTTGATTTCATTAAGGATGGTCTGCACATTTTGCTGCGGAATGATTACCTTCTTGGCACCTGCTTTTTTCGCTGCCTTCACTTTTGGATAGACACCGCCAATCGGCTTGACATTCCCATGGATGCTGATTTCTCCGGTCATGGCAACTGTATGGTCCATCGGGATTTTATAGATTGCTGAATAAATCCCCGTCGCCATGGCGATCCCGGCAGATGGGCCATCTATTGGTGTGCCGCCTGGGAAATTGACATGGATGTCGAATTCATCAGCTGGAACACCCATTGATCGCAGAACAGTGATGACATTTTCTATCGAACCTCGTGCCATGCTCTTTCTTCGTATAGATTTTCCCTGTCCGCCGATGCTCTCTTCATCAACTATACCAGTGATATTGATTGAGCCCTTATCTTTCGCTTTAATTACAGTTACTTCAATTTCAAGAAGCGCACCAGTATTTGGTCCATACACAGCCAACCCATTGACAAGGCCGACCGCTGACTTTTCATTGATTTTTCTTTCCATCCTTGGTGTCAGCTGGCTCGAATGTACGACCCATTCAATTTCCTCTTCTTTAATGTAGGTTCGTTCGTCGGTAATGGCCAGTCCAGCGGCAATCTGGACCATATTAACGGCTTCGCGGCCATTTCGTGCATAATTTGAAAGGATCTCAATCGCTTTTTCACTCATAGTCAGTTCTACTTTTTCAGCAGCATTCCTTGCTACTTCTGAAATTTCCTCCTGGGATAACTCGCGGAAAAATACTTCCATGCATCTTGACCTGATTGCCGGAGGGATTTCGCTTGGAGTTCTCGTCGTCGCGCCTACAAGGCGGAAGTCTGCCGGGAGCCCATTTTTGAAGATGTCGTGGATATGGCTTGGTATTTGCGTGTTTTCCTCATTATAATACGCACTCTCTAAAAATACTTTCCTGTCTTCCAGTACTTTTAAAAGCTTGTTCATCTGGATTGGATGCAGCTCACCAATTTCATCGATGAATAAAACTCCTCCGTGGGCATTGGTCACAGCACCCTGTTTCGGCTGAGGAATGCCAGCCTGGCCCATCGCACCAGCCCCTTGATAAATCGGGTCATGAACAGAACCAATCAATGGGTCAGCGATTCCTCTCTCATCAAACCTGGCTGTTGTAGCATCCAGCTCAACAAATACTGAAGATTTTTTGAAGGGGGATTTTTGGTTTTGCTTTGCTTCTTCTAATACAAGCCTTGCCGCAGCCGTTTTTCCTACTCCCGGCGGCCCATAAATGATGACATGCTGCGGATTGGGCCCACACAACGCTGCTTTAAGTGCCTTGATTCCATCTTCCTGTCCGACAATATCCTTGAAGCTGGATGGCCTGACTTTTTCGGCAAGCGGTTCACTCAGGGAGACCGATCTCATCTTCCTTAACTGTTCCATTTCTTTTCGGGATTCCCGATCAATTGATACTTTTTGCGTCCGCTGATTCCTGAGTAAATTCCAGAAATACAGCCCGATGATGATTCCGAAAAACAGCTGTATAAACAAGGCGATTCCGGTCCAACTCAATTTACATTCCCTCCCGTAGGTTGATACTATTGGCTTTAACCTAGTATCCCCCTGAGAGTGTTGGAATAAACAATATTTTCAAGTGAATTTTCCCATCATTAGTGACCATAGTCTGATGCTGAATTACCGGTTTTCTTCCAATATTACCATAGGATTACAGGTTCTGACACGACCTTGTTTTGACAGCTTTTCGTTTTTTCACGTTAATCAGTCCGAGAATTCTGTATTTCAGAGAGAGGTCTTATAAACGAAAAAATCCCGGTGATGTTCACCGGGATTCAGTGTATTATGCTGAATTTCTTTCGTCTTTAATGACTGTTCCGTCCTCTAGCACTAACTTTGGAGGCATGTTGTTTTCGACTGTATCCTTAGTGATGATACATTTCACGATATCTTCACGGGATGGAAGGTCGAACATGACGTCCAGCATGATGCCTTCGATGATTGAACGAAGTCCGCGGGCACCTGTCTTGCGTTCAATTGCCTTTTTGGCAATTTCAATGAGTGCATCGTCTTCAAATTCAAGCTCGACATCATCTAGGTTTAGCATTTTTTGATACTGTTTTACAAGAGCGTTCCTCGGTTTTGTCAGGATTTCGACTAGCGCTTCTTCATCAAGCGGAGTCAGGCTGGCAATTACCGGTAGACGGCCGATGAATTCCGGGATTAACCCGAATTTAAGTAAATCTTCAGGAAGGACTTTTGACAACAATTCCTTCTTGTCCAAGTCTTCCTCTTTCTTATCAGAGCCAAAGCCGATTACTTTCTGGCCGAGGCGACGCTTAATGATTTGCTCGATACCGTCGAATGCTCCGCCGCAAATGAACAGGATATTCGTCGTATCGATCTGGATGAATTCTTGGTGTGGATGCTTTCGTCCACCTTGTGGCGGTACACTTGCAACTGTTCCTTCAAGAATTTTCAGGAGCGCCTGCTGCACACCTTCCCCGGAAACATCTCTAGTTATAGAAGGGTTTTCGGATTTTCTAGCGATTTTATCGATTTCATCGATATAAATGATTCCTTTTTCAGCCTTTTCTACATCGTAGTCAGCTGATTGGATCAATTTCAAAAGGATGTTTTCAACATCTTCACCAACATAACCTGCTTCTGTCAGTGATGTTGCATCCGCGATTGCGAATGGAACATTGAGAATACGGGCTAATGTTTGAGCAAGCAAAGTTTTACCGCTTCCTGTTGGCCCGATCATCGCAATATTACTTTTTGATAGTTCAACATCGTCAATCTTGCTGTTTGAGTTGATACGCTTATAGTGATTGTAAACGGCTACAGATAAGTTCTTCTTAGCCTGGTCCTGACCAATTACATACTCATTAAGAATATCGCGGATTTCCAGTGGTTTTGGAACATCCTTAAACTCAACTTCTTCTTCAGTGCCAAGTTCTTCTTCAACGATTTCTGTGCATAATTCAATACACTCGTCACAGATATAGACGCCTGGCCCTGCTACCAATTTGCGGACTTGATCCTGCGTCTTGCCGCAGAAGGAACATTTAAGTTGCCCTTTTTCATCATTAAATTTGAACAATGCCTTCACCCCTTGAGAACTTCTAAACATATATAAAGCTGCGATTCATAAGCAAACGATAAGTTAAGTAACAGTTTTTTCTGCTGCTTTCGAGCAGGTATGTATTGCATTGTATCACATTTTGCCAGGGGACAGGAAATAATAACCCTTAGCCAATTCAGTTCGAGCTTATGAATCGAAAAAAATATGTACTAATTCATCTTTTCCATAAATCAAGCCGTTAAATCGACTTATATGAAATTGCTAAAAAATTATGTATGTATATTGGTGTTAATTGTAGAAAACAAGGCACGATTTACTCGCGCCTTGTTTCTATATTATAAATCTAAGTATAAAATTCACTTCGAGAAATGTCTAGCTGCGGCTCCTAACTCCTCGAGACGCTTGTCTAGTTTTGCCTCCGCTTTTCTCTTATTAGGCAACAGTCTTGCTGTTTTCTACAAGGAAATCTACTGCTTTTTTAAGTTGAAGATCGCCTTTGATTCCGTCAAGCTTCCGCCTAGTACTGCCCGGATTTGGTCAGCAGACATATTGTACATTTCAGACATCTTTTGAAGCTCTGCATTTACTTCTTCATCAGTTACTTCGATGTTTTCAGCTTTTGCGATTGCTTCAAGAGTCAGGTTCACACGTACGCGTGTAGCAGCTTCTTCTTTCATTTGTTCGCGAAGGGCAGCTTCATCCTGACCTGAAAACTGGTAGTACAGGTCAAGGTTCATGCCTTGCATTTGCAAGCGTTGTTCAAACTCACTTACCATGCGGTCGATTTCAGTGTTGATCATCGATTCAGGAACTTCGATTTCAGCGTTAGCTGCTGCTTTTTCTACAACAGTGTCACGTTCGAAGTGTTCTTTTTGATGTGCTTTGTCATGTGCAAGACGATCTGTGATCTTTGTCTTAAGCTCTTCTAAAGTTTCAACTTCTTCATCAGCATCTTTAGCGAATTCATCATCTAAAGCCGGAAGTTCTTTTCCTTTGATTTCGTGAACTTTCACTTTGAAAGTTGCAGGCTTACCAGCAAGTTCAGCTGCATGGTACTCTTCAGGGAAAGTAACCTCTACATCTTTTTCTTCGCCAGTAGCTGTTCCAACTAGCTGTTCTTCGAATCCAGGAATGAATGAACCTGAACCAAGTTCAAGTGCATAGTTTTCAGCTTTGCCGCCTTCGAAAGCCTCGCCATCAACGAATCCTTCGAAATCAATGACAACACTGTCGCCATTTTCAGCAGTGCCTTCTTCTTTAACAACAAGCTCAGCCTGCTTTTCCTGCATTGCTTTCAATTCGTTTTCTACTTCTTCATCTGTTACGTTTGTGTCGAATGCTTCTACTTCAAGTCCTTTATACTCGCCAAGTTTCACTTCAGGCTTAACTGTTACGGTTGCCTTGATGATTAAGCTCTTGCCCTTTTCGATTTGTTCTATATCGATTTCCGGGCGGTCAACTGGCTCGATTCCAGTTTCATCGATTGCATTTGCATATGCTTCTGGAAGAAGAATATCAATTGCATCCTGGTATAAAGACTCTACGCCGAAACGCTTTTCGAACATTTGGCGAGGCATTTTCCCTTTACGGAATCCTGGTACGTTAATTTGCTTAACAACTTTCTTGAATGCAGCGTCAAGACCTTGGTTGACCTTTTCTGCCTCTACTTCAATTGTTAGAACCGTTTGGTTCCCTTCTCTTTTTTCTACCTTTGCAGACATACAGTTCCCTCCAACAATAATCTATTGTCATTTTCATTCGACGATGAATACCCTTGTTTACCAAGCAATATTCCAGATTAAATGTAAAATAGAATGATTTTTACATAATACAACCACTACATTATAACACAGGTTTATTTCGTTTCAACAGCTTGGACTATATTATCGGGTAAGAAATTTCTTCTAGCCTCCGGATAAAATCCAGAACCTGTTGTGTCTCCTCAATCTGGCTGTTGTATATTTCAGCAAATGACTCTAGTGGATCTTCAAATCCATAATACTCATTTGCAACGAAATGGCAGGCAGCAGCCCATGCCTCAGCTTGCCCGACTGACAGTTTGAATGGATAAACCAAAAAGTAATACCGCTCGACCAATCTTTGGACATTTTCAAATAAAACAGGATCATCATTTTCAATTTCATGGCTTAATAGCTGGATCACACCACTGTTCTCAACATAATCCTTCAGTTCCGGTAAATTTACTGGATTGAAGTCTTCTGTCCAGCCGAATTTGTATACATGTAATTCTTCATCATACTCTTGTTCTTTTAAAATATTAAGCAGCATTGTTTTTAAGAAAGGGTGGCCATCTTCTGATGCGACATACTCCCTTATTTTTATTAAATAGGGTCTTATGTTTACCTTAGCGAGGCCTGCAGCAATCATTACCTGGTCATTGGAGCTCTTATAGTCAAAAAGATTAAGCTCATCCTCTTCAGGTTCCTCTTCAAAACTCTCCGTGGCTCCATTTCTGTTTCGCCATTAAGCATCCGCCTGCCGAATTCGAGCATGGTGATGAAATGCTCATGCTTGTCTGCCGGAATTTCCCGCTCTTCCAATAGAGCTTCGATAGTCGTGACGACTTCACTGTATTCATTCAACTGGACAAGGATCATTAAATACATGTCAATTGCTTGGATGTAATCACCCAGCCCGCTCCGCAGCATCTCTGCCACGAGTTCCTTCGCCTGATGGGTATTGCCTGCTTCATAATTAGCAAGAACAAGGCCAACGAATACATCACCATTCTCAGGGTCATGCTCCAATGCCTGCTCGAGAAATTGAATCGCATCCCTGTACTTTTTCTGTTTCAAATAATCCAGGCCCTTTTCCAACAGACGCTTTTCTAGACCGGGAAACAGGATCACTTTGTCCTTTTTTGATTCCCGCTTATTCATAAACATACCGCCTTACTATTAATAGTTGCACTCTATTGATTTCCGTGATTTACACTTCATGAGTTCAGCTTTTTTAGAAAGTTTAGCACGAATCCTTGAAAAATCAAAAAGATTCACAAGCAGGGCCTGTGAATCTTCGTAATTTTTTCATATCAGATTACTTTTTCGATAAGCTTTTCTTCATATACTTTGATACTTCCTTCGAGCTGTAGCGTTAGTTCGATCTCATCCCAGCCATTAAGGAGCATATTATACCAATATGGAGTGATATCAAATTCGGCTTCGAATCCCTGGTTATCATAAACTCTCTTCTGTTCTAGTGAAACGGTCAGTTCATACGCCTGCCCGCTCGCCTTCTTAAGTAAATAGAAAACGTCTTTTTCTGGCAGTACAACCGGAAGGATTCCGTTCTTCAGGCAATTCTGTTTAAAAATATCAGCAAAAGAAGGGGCGATTATAACCTTGAATCCGTAATCAAGCAAGGCCCATGGTGCGTGCTCCCTGGATGAACCGCAGCCGAAATTTTCATTCGCTATTAAAATACTTGCCCCCTCGTTATCCGGGTGGTTGAGCTCAAAGTCGCCATTCAGCTCTCCGTTTGGTTTATAGCGCCAGTCGTAAAACAAGTACTGCCCAAAACCTGTTTTTTCGATTCTTTTCAGAAATTGCTTTGGAATGATCTGATCTGTGTCAACATTTGTCCGGTCCATCGCAGCGACTTTTCCCTTCATTTCTGTAAAACTGGACATTGCAGGCTCCTTTCATAGAAAAGTATTGTATTGTAAATACCATATTGATAGTGAACTAAGATGAAATTTACTGGTTTCGGGTTTTTGGCTCAATTCTTGCTAGAAAAAATTATTCTCTTACTAAGCGAAGATAATTGCACGAAAAACTTCGATAATTACAACATTTAAGCCATTAATTGAACCAAAAATCACATTAATTGCACCATCAAAACGATTAATTGCGCTTTCGTCCTTTATTTGGTAAAAAAGAAACTAAACAGTAATCCTGGCCATCGACCTGACATCGACAAAACGCCCGTGAAGTGCGGCAGCCGCTGCCATAGCCGGGCTGACTAGATGGGTTCGTGCCCCCGCGCCCTGTCTGCCTTCAAAGTTGCGGTTTGAAGTGGAAGCACAATGTTCCCCGGCCGCACGATGTCTGCATTCATACTCAGGCACATGCTGCAGCCGGATTCTCTCCATTCAAATCCTGCTTCTATAAATACCTGGGCAATGCCTTCTGCTTCAGCCGCCTTCTTGACCTGCTGGGAACCAGGCACGATAATTGCTTCGACTCCAGGAGCGACTTTTTTTTCCTTTGATAATCTCGGAGGCTGCCCTGAGATCCTCTATTCTTGAATTCGTGCAGGAGCCAATGAAGACCTTGGTTACATTAATATCTGTAATTGGCTGGCCTTCATCCAGCCCCATATATGATAATGCCCTTTCTAGTGACTTCCTTTCAGTATCAGTATCACAATCATTTAGGTAAGGCACTCTGTTCGTGACCGGTGAAGTCATCGATGGGTTCGTGCCCCAGCTGACCATAGGCGCTATACCATTGCCATCTACTTTAATTACGTGGTCATACACTGCATCTTCATCTGAAGAGAGCTGCTGCCATTCCAATATTTTATCGAGGAAGGCATCTCCTTGCGCAACATATTTCCTTCCATTAAGATAAGCAAAGGTTTTTTCGTCAGGGGCGACAAGAGAAGCTTTAGCTCCTCCTTCAATTGACATATTGCAAATTGTCATCCTTTCCTCCATCGACATCTTCCTGATGGCTTCGCCGCTAAATTCGATTACGTAACCAGTACCGAAGTTTACTCCGTATTTACTGATAATGAATAGGATGAAATCCTTTGCGCTCACGCCTGGTGCCAGAGAGCCAGACACTTCAACTTTCAGGGTTTTTGGTTTTGTCTGCCAGAGTGTTTGAGTCGCAAGGACATGCTCAACCTCACTCGTACCAATTCCGAATGCCAGTGCTCCGAATGCACCGTGCGTCGAAGTGTGACTGTCCCCGCAAACAATCGTCATTCCTGGCTGTGTCAAGCCCAGCTCAGGTCCGATGACATGGACAATGCCCTGTTCAGGACTGTCGAGATCAGCCAAAGGAATGCCGAATTCAAGGCAATTATCCCTTAAAGTATCCATCTGGTTTTTCGCAACAGGATCATTAATTTCACTCCGGCTGATCGTAGGTACATTGTGGTCCATCGTCGCAAATGTCAAATCCGGTCTCCGTACAGACCTATTTTTCATCCTAAGTCCCGAAAAAGCCTGCGGCGAGGTTACCTCATGGACAAGATGAAGGTCGATATACACCAGGTCTGGTTTGCCTTCTTCCTGATGTACTATATGCTTCTCCCAAATTTTTTCGATGATCGTTTTCCCCAATGATACCCTCCCCTTTTTTAAAAACACTTCTTTTTCGCCTGCCTGGCTTAGTGTTTGTTTTCACAGATTTTCAAACTGGCCGATAGTTCCGGCCTTATGTGTAAGCACTCATGATATTCAGGATCGCTTCATTGTCCAATAGAGCCGCTTTAATTTCCTCAACCATTCCCTCAGTTGTTAAGAACGGAGTGCCAAATAAGGCAATGTCGCGTGTTCTGCTGCCCGCGTCCAGCACCTGCTCTACCGCATTCTCGATTGCCTCAGCTTCGTCATCAAGGTCAAAGGATAGTCGCAGCATCATCGCAGCTGACAGTATCATCGCAATTGGATTAGCCGCGTTCATACCAGCAATATCTGGCGCAGAACCATGGATTGGCTCATACAGATATGGCCCCGCAGCCGATACACTGGCTGACGGCAGCATGCCAAGCGAGCCGGTCAGCACGGATGCTTCATCGCTTAAAATATCACCAAACATATTCTCTGTGACGAGCACATCGAACTGGCGCGGATTCTTGATTAGCTGCATCGCCGCATTATCGACCAGCATGTGGTCGAGTTGAACATCAGGATAGTCTTTCGCCACCTCTTCTGCTGTTTCGCGCCACATTCGGCTCGATTCCAGAACATTTGCTTTATCCACAGAAGTGACCTTGCCTTTTCTAATGGCAGCCAACTCAAATGCATATCGGATGACTCTCTCAATCTCGTTTTTCTGGTAAAACAATGTATCCACTACAGAAGCTTCGCCTTTCTGGACACTTCTTTCACTCGGTTTTCCAAAGTAGAGTCCGCCGGTCAATTCCCTGACCATTACCATGTCGACTCCTTCAACGACTTCCTTGCGAAGCGGTGAAATCCCTGAAATACTGGAATAGTATTGAACCGGCCGGACATTCGCATATAACCCGAGCTCTTTGCGGATTTTCAACAAGCCTTTTTCGGGGCGAATATGTCCAGGCAACTTATCCCACTTAGGACCGCCCACAGCGCCTAACAGGACAGCATCACTAGCTTTACAGAGATCTAATGTGCGCTCGGGGAGCGGGGTTCCAAACTCATCGATGGCTGCTCCGCCGATTTCTCCATAAGTAAAATGGAACTTATGATTAAAAAGCTCAGCTACTGCCTGGAGGATTGTAACCGCCCCCCTGCTTACTTCTTTGCCTACGCCATCTCCTGGCAGGATTGCGATTCTTTTTTCCATTACATTCGCCTCCGATTTCTTGATGATATTTTTTAACCGTTAACTGCTACCTTCTTCGTTTCTTCCATATAAAGAACTCTATTGACTGCATTAAGGTAGGCTTTTGCCGAAGCCTCAAGAACATCCTGTGCAAGGCCTCTTCCACTCGTCTCGACGCCGCCAAAATTCAGCTTTACATATACCTGGGCCAGGGCATCCCTGCCAGCTCCAACAGATTGAATCCTGTAATCCAGCAAGCTAGCTTTTTCTTTCATGCAATTTTCAAGCGTATTATATAAAGCTTCAATACTGCCAGAACCGGTGGAAGCTTCCTGAATCTTTTCATTTTGGCAGCCATACAGGGTGACTGTCGCGGTAGGAACCTGGTTGGTCCCATATTGAACCTGAATGGAATCGAGACGATAATATTGCTGTTCTTTTGACAGCTTCTCTTCAAGATGATCGCCACAAGGTCATCATCCGTCATTTCCTTTTTCCTGTCTGCAAGTTCCTTGAAAACAGAGAATAACTTATTGATATCCTGATCAGGAACGGTCAGTCCGATTTCACTCAGCCTGTTGCGGAATGCGTGTCGGCCGGAGTGCTTTCCGAGAACCATCGAGTTATTCTGCAGTCCAACAAGTTCCGGTGAAATGATTTCATAGGTAGTTTTCTCTTTCAAAACCCCATCTTGGTGGATTCCCGATTCATGGGCAAAAGCATTCCTTCCGACCACTGCTTTATTGGCCGGCACCGCCATACCAGTCAGCTTGCTGACAAGGCTGCTCGTTCTGCTAATCTCCTTAAGGTTCAATCTTGTTTCCGCCTGGTAAAAATCTTTGCGGATATGAAGCGCAACAGCAAATTCCTCAAGCGCAGCGTTTCCTGCCCTCTCACCTATCCCATTGATCGTTCCTTCAACCTGTGTGGCTCCTGCCGATACAGCTGCAAGTGAATTTGCGATGGACATTCCAAGGTCATCATGACAATGTGCTGAAAGTTCGACCTTACTAATAGAAGGAACATTCTCTCGCAAGTAAGTGAATATTTGGCCATATTCCTGCGGCGAAATATAACCGACAGTATCAGGAATATTGATGACCTTTGCACCGGCTTTAATAACCTCTTCAACGATTTCAGCAAGGAAATCAAGCTCGGTCCGGCAAGCATCCTCCGCAGACCATTGAATGACAGGAAACTTGGCTGCCGCATACTTCACGGTTCTGACCGCCGTTTCGACGACCTCAGCTTTTGTCTGCTTCAGCTTGTGGATCCTGTGGATTGGCGAGGTGGCGATGAACAGGTGAAGCCTCGGCTCTGCGCCTTGTCTCAATGCCTCCCATGCTGCGTCGATATCTGTTAAAACCGATCTCGCCAGCCCTGTAACCGAACACCCTTTGATCTGTCGTGCAATTTCGGCTACTGAAGCAAAGTCTCCTTTAGATGCGGCTGGGAACCCAGCTTCAATTATGTCAACATTCAGCCTCTCTAATTGCCTCGCAATCTCAAGCTTTTCGGAAAAATTAAGATTGACCCCGGCTGACTGCTCTCCATCCCTCAAAGTCGTATCAAAAATGTTAATTCTTCGCACTGGCAACCACTTCTCTCTGCTTTTGTTTATTGACAAACGGCATCATCTTTCTCAGTTCTCTCCCCACCTCTTCAATCTGGTGGGTGTTTTCTTTTTCATTGATGCTATTGAAGACCGGTCTGTTGTTTTCATTTTCCGCAATCCAGCCTTTCGCGAAAGAACCTTCCTGGATGTCGGTCAAAACTCTTTTCATTTCCTCTTTAACCTGGTCATTTACCACTCTCGGACCACTGACAAAATCACCCCATTGAGCAGTGTCAGAAATCGAATAGCGCATACCTTCGAGTCCGCCTTCATACATCAGGTCTACAATGAGCTTGAGCTCATGCATCGTTTCAAAATAAGCCAGTTCTGGCTGGTAGCCTGCCTCAACAAGGGTTTCAAAGCCTGCTTTCACGAGCGAGGTCAGCCCGCCGCATAACACTGCCTGTTCCCCGAATAGATCCGTTTCAGTTTCTTCTTTAAAGGTTGTTTCAAGTGCTCCCGCTCTCAAAGCACCGATTGCTTTCGCATATGCCAGCGCAAGTTCCCTCGCCGTCCCCGAAACATCCTGATGAATGGCGAACAGTGCTGGCACTCCTGCTCCTTCTTGATAAGTCCTTCTGACCAAATGGCCCGGCCCCTTTGGTGCGACAAGCAAGACATCGCAGCTTTCCGGCGGGACAATCTGATTAAAATGAACGTTAAATCCGTGGGCGAACATAAGCGCCTGGCCTGTCAGCTGTGGTTCAATCTCATTTTTGTAGACAGCGGTCTGTCTCTCATCCGGCAAAAGAATCATGACTACATGTGATGACGCCACAGCTTCCGCAACTGTTTTAACCTCAAAGCCATCCTGCTCCGCTTTCTCCCATGACTTCCCTTGCCTTAAGCCAACGACAACCTCAACCCCGCTGTCCCGGAGATTCTGCGCATGTGCATGGCCCTGTGAGCCGTACCCCACAACTGCCACTCTCTTTCCGTTAAAATAAGCCTCATTCGCATCTCCGTTATAGTACATCTTCGCCATATTACCTCTCCCTTTCGAATTAAAATTTAGTTTTTTCACATAAATGAAAACGATTTTTGCTGGCCGGTGCGCTGGTTTCCCCTTGGGAATGCGGTCGTTCCGGTACGAGCCAATTCTCTGATTCCATATGGTTTAATCAAATCGATAAACGCTTCAATCTTTTCCGTTTCGCCTGTCAATTGGATGATGATGCTATCCTTGCTGACGTCAATTACCGATGCCCGGAATGGCTCAATGATCGAATAAATCTCTGCCCTGTTGTGTGGAAGGACAGGCACCTTCATGAGAACAAGCTCTCGGGCGACAATCGCCTGGTCACTGATATCAGCCACCTTAAGGACATCAATCTGTTTATTAAGCTGTTTCGTGATTTGCTCGACCATCCCGTCATTCTCCACATGGACAACGCATGTAATCCGCGAAACTCCCTCTTGCTCGGTCAGGCCTACCGAAATGCTTTCAATATTGTAGTTCCTCTTTGAAAATAGATTCGTGATCCTGTTCAGTACTCCCGGCCGGTTCAAGACCGTCATCGTTATGATTCTTTTCATTTCTTCACTCCCACCATTTCGTGGATTCCTTTTCCAGGCGCGATCATCGGGTAGACATTTTCTGCACCATCGACCCTGAAATCGAGCAGCACCGGCTCCTTGTCATGCAGGACCTCATTCAGGACCAAATGTGCTTCTGCTTCAGAGTTGATTTCAAACCCTTTGATACCATAGGCCTCGGCAAGTTTTACAAAAGATGGCTGGACCGGATTTTTACTGTGGGAATATCTTTCTTTGTAAAAAATCTCCTGCCATTGTCTGACCATCCCAAGCGCTTGGTTATTGAATATCGCTATCTTGATCGGCAGCTTAAATTCAGCGATGACCGCCAGCTCCTGCGTTGACATCTGGAAGCCTCCATCTCCGAGAACGGCCACAACGCATGCAGTCGGATCTGCCAGCTGTGCTCCAATACTTGCTGGAAGCCCAAATCCCATTGTTCCGAGTCCTCCTGAGGTCACCCATCGATCAGCATGCTGGAGTTGATAATATTGTGCCGCCCACATTTGATGCTGGCCGACATCGGTAACGACAATTGCTTCACCCGCGGTTTTTTCATATAGGAGCTCCATCACCTTTTGTGGTTTTAGCACCTCGCTGTTTTCGTAATGATAAGGATGATCCTCCTTCCAGGCAGCGAGCGTTTCCGCCCATTCTTCCTGTTCAGGTGGACTGCCTGCCAGCTTCAGCAACTGTCTTAGCGCCTCTCCTGCATCACCGACGACCGGAATTTTTGTTGGCACATTTTTGCCGATTTCAGCCGGGTCGATATCTATATGGCAACCGTTGCCTTTGGAGCGAAATGCTTCAAGTTACCGGTCAGCCGGTCATCAAATCGTGCTCCGATATTGATCAGCAGGTCACAATTATAAAGCGCCATGTTCGATGCATAGCAGCCATGCATCCCAGCCATTCCAAGGAACAATTCATGGTTGGCCGGAAAGCCTCCCAACCCCAATAATGTGTGGACAACATGTAGCTTTGCTGTTCTGCGTATTCTTTTAACAGGCTCGACGCCTTCGCGTGGAGGACACCTGCCCCTGCGAGAATCACCGGCCTTTTGGCCCTGCTTACTGCTTCGGACAGTTTTCTTACCTGAAGGAAATTCGGCTCCGTAGTCGGCTGGTAACCAGGAAGATGAATTTCCTCCTCAGCTGGTTCTGCCGATACACCCGCTGCCAGGTCCTTTGGGAAATCGATGACGACTGGGCCAGGCCTTCCGCTTGTCGCAATATAAAATGCTTCCTTGATAATTCGCGGGATGTCTTTTATTTCCCTAATCTGATAGTTGTACTTCGTGATAGGAGTGGTGATGCCAAGAATGTCGGCTTCCTGGAAGGCATCTGTGCCGATCACCCCTGTCGCGACCTGGCCTGTGAATACGACCAGCGGCAAAGAGTCCATCATTGCATCCGCAATGCCGGTGATGATATTGGTCGCTCCCGGTCCAGATGTAGCAATTACCACGCCCGGTTTCCCGCTGACCCGTGCATATCCTTCCGCTGCATGGATTCCTCCCTGTTCATGCCTTGGCAGCACATGAAGAATTTTAGAATCATAGAGTTTGTCGTAAATCGGAAGGACAGCTCCTCCCGGGTAGCCAAAAATGACTTCGACATTTTCCTTTTCCAGCGCCCTAAGTAGTAAATCCGCACCGGTTACTTCATTCGTTTTAGCCTTTGTTTCCTTCAAGGCAGCTTCCATTTATCGAACCTCCCATTGTGAACTCACTGTTTTTTTCAAAATAAAAAAGCCCATCCATCTCCATATGCCTAAGGTATGCCCAGGCAAAGGGATGGAATAGGCTTTATCTCCTTTTCCACGGTACCACCCTTATTCACGCATGATGCGTGCACTCGTGACAGCTCAGCTGCCGGTTTTTATAACAAGTGCCATGCACTCGACCAGTTTTACTAGGTGTCCTTTCAAACTGGCGCTCCAGGGTGAGTTCATTTAGTGCGGCATCACCGGTTTCCAGCAACCCCGGCTCTCTGTGCATGCTGATCGCATTTAATTACTTGTCCCTGTCCTCGCTTTATCCTTATTCAATTAGATATTGAAAGTTTACCAAAAGAAAATTAACTTACTTGATGGGCTTTTTCCTGATAGACCTGGATTCCATCTGCAACGACCTTTGCCCTGAATTCGCGCAGGATATTTTGTGTATGCTGTCCTGGTACTCCATCACCGATGACTCTTCCATCTACTCTAACAACTGCGATCACTTCTGCTGCTGTCCCGGTAAGGAATACTTCATCGGCTGTGTATACATCATGGCGGGTAAATGGTTCCTCCTTGACCTCATACCCAAGATTTTTGGCGATTTCAATTACCGCATTCCTAGTGATTCCTTCAAGTGCTCCAACATAACCTGGCGGTGTGATGAATTCATTTCCCCTGACGATAAAAATATTATCCGCTGATCCTTCGGCAACATAGCCTGGTCATTCAGCATGAGCGCCTCACTTACATTTGCCAGATGCGCTTCGATTTTTACAAGTACATTATTTAAATAATTCAGTGATTTCACTTTTGGACTCAACACATCCGGCCGATTTCTCCTTGTCGCGACAGTTACAATCTCCAGTCCGCGTTCATACAATTCCTTTGGAAAAATAGACAGAGGCTCAACAATGATGACGACATTGACATTCGGGCATTTGTAAGGATCCAGCCCAAGATCTCCGACACCCCTGGAAACGACAATCCGGATATAAGCATCTCTTAGTTGATTCCGTTCCACCGTTTCAACAACCAGTCCGGTGAACTCCTCCTTAGAGTGTGGCATGTTCAGCATGATGGACTTAGCTGACCGGTAAAGCCGGTCCATATGTTCTTCCATCCTGAAAATATTGCCGCTGTATACCCGTATCCCTTCAAAAACACCGTCTCCGTATAGAAATCCATGATCATATACCGAAACCTTAGCATTTTCCTTGGTGACAAATTCACCGTTTAAGTAAATCCACTGATCGGGCACAATAAACACTCCTTTAACAAATAGACGCTTTAAATTATTAAATTATCAAGTTGAAAAAATACAGTTTTACATTATCAAAAAATTAATATAAAACCCTGGTTCAATTTAGAGGCTTTCAACTTGTTTTTTTATTTGAGGATTATCTTACGCCCAATTTTCACCCTCGTCAACACCCTTTTTCTAAATTATTTGATAATTTAGATTAGTTAGTTAATTTGTATACGCTTACATTGTTGATATATTCATATTTGCAAAAAATAAAATTTTTTTATTGGACTTCAGTTTCATAGTGGGTAGGAACGAGAGGACATAAAAAACTCACCTTTCAAAAAGGTGAGTTAAAGTATGTAGTTTAAGTGGCGTCCCAGGAGAGATTCGAACTCCCGACCGTACGCTTAGAAGGCGTATGCTCTATCCAACTGAGCTACTGGGACTTGGTTGTTTTTTAAAGACAAGATTTATTATATTAGCCAAACAACTAAATGTCAATAAAAAATTACAACTTTTTCTGAGGGAAACCTGCTGACTTCCCTCAGAAAATAATTATATTAGTTTCAATTCGTTTTGTGAAGTGAAAACTCCTGCCTTAACTCAGTCAACTCACCATTGCCATAGTCATAGATCCGCAATATAGCTTTTTCGTTCTCCAGTTCGAGGATGGCATAGCTCTTTTCAGTCCTGCTCCGTGGAAGTCTGATGCTTCCGGGATTGATAAACAGCACATCATCGACCATTTCTGCTCCTAGCAAATGTGAATGCCCAAAGCATACGATATCAGCCTGCAGTTCTTTTGCCTTATAGTATAAATTTACGAGAGTAGACTTTACTGAGTAGAGATGCCCATGCGTCACAAATATTTTCACACCACTCACGACATGGGTATCATCTTCAGGAAAGTTGCCATAAAAGTCGCAATTCCCTTTGACCGAACTGAAATTCACAATAGCAGCATCGCTTTCAGAAAGCTCTGAGTCACCGCAGTGGATCATTAGGTCGACATCATTTCCATGCAGCTTCTCAATTACCTCAAGTACCTCTGTTGACCCATGGCTGTCACTGACAATCAGCACCTTACTCATGCTGTCCTCACCCTTTTTCAGAAGGTCATCCAGTTTTCTGATCGCATTGGCCCGATGGCTGATTTTGTTTTTTCGTCTGAGGCCAATTCTGCCATTGCTTTACCCTCTTTTTCCACGAAAAAATTGGATCATAGCCAAACCCATTGGTACCGCGTCTTTCATTCAGGATTCTTCCTTCACATGTCCCGAATACAGTCAATGTCTCCTTGCCTGGCTCTGCCATTGCGAGCGCACAGCAAAATCTTGCGGTACGCTCCTTTTCTGGCACATCCTGAAGTTCCTCAAGAACTTTGTCGATGTTGTTTTCATCATTTTTTTCAGGACCTGCGTATCGTGCCGAATAGACACCTGGTCGGCCTTCCAGTGCATCAATTTCGAGTCCAGAATCATCCGCAATCACTCTGACTCCAAGATTACTAGCGATTGTCTCAGCTTTTAAGATGGCGTTCTCCTCAAAAGTTGTCCCTGTTTCTTCTACATCCTCAATATCTGGGTAATCCAGCAATGTTTTTACCGCTAACCCTTTTGGCAAAAAAAGCTTCTCGAATTCCTTTGCTTTTCCTATGTTTTTTGTCGCGATTATCACTGATTCCATCTTTGAGATCTCTCCTATCTCTGTTTTGCTCCCTGAATCTTGGCAGTCAATTCTTCTCCTAGAGCTTCCTTCTGTTTTTCGAAGAGTTCCGTTATTCCATCTTGTGCTGCCTTTAAAAGCTCCTGCAGCTGGCTGTATGAAAAAGTAGCTTCTTCTCCAGTACCCTGCAGTTCAACGAATTCTCCATTGCCTGTCATGACAACATTCATGTCGACATTGGCAGCAGAATCCTCGACATAATTCAAATCAACAACAGCCTCGCCATTCTTCAAGATACCAACACTAGTCGCAGCAAGAAAGTTCATCACAGGAAAAGCAGACAGCTTCTTTTGCTTGCTCAGCTTCTCAAGGGCCATAGTCATCGCAACAAAAGCTCCGGTGATTGAAGCAGTACGCGTGCCGCCATCTGCTTGTATGACATCACAATCGACCCAAACAGTACGCTCCCCTATAGCCTCAAGATTCACAACTGCGCGCAGCGCTCTGCCGATCAAACGCTGGATTTCCATCGTCCTTCCGCTGATCTTTCCTTTGGCCGCTTCACGAATATTCCTCTGTTCGGTAGCGCGTGGCAGCATAGAGTATTCTGCCGTAATCCATCCTTTTCCTGCGCCCCTCATAAATGGAGGAACACGGTCCTCGATACTGGCAGTACATATCACCTTCGTATCTCCAACAGAGATCAGCACAGAGCCTTCCGGATGTTTCAAGTAATCAGTTTCAATATGTATTGGTCTTAATTGCAAGGTTTCACGTCCATCAAATCTCATTTTAAAGCCCTCCTTAGCATGATAAAAGGCAGACAGCCTGCCTGGAAAACACAATAAATAAATAAGTAAAAGGCAGGATATACGCCTGCCTCTTTGAATGTCTTTATTTAGTATATCAAAATCTGGCTATTAAAAACTACCTATGTTTACTTTTTCAGGCCTTGTAACCGGCTCAGCCAATTTTTCTCCCGTTTCTGTCAGCACATCCGCCTTTCCATTCACCGTAAGGGCCACACTCTCAACGCCATTCTGTTCTGTTAGTGACAGTACAAGTGAATTCAGCAAGTGTTCAGATACCATTTTTTCTTCAAAGCTGCCGTAAATAGATTCATTGAAGTTCAATGTTACCTTTCCATCCTCAAACTTAGGTTCGTCCAGCAGCTTCACATCCGATTGGAAATCTGACAGAAGGTTGGATGCATATGCTGGCCCTTCCACTAGCTCGTTCACAATTGCGGTAATGTTATCCTTCACATCATTGCTGACGCGTTTTGTTACAGGAACATAATAATATGCGCCTTCCTCACCGCCAATATAATAAACAGTTACTGCTTTGGTATTTGTGATATCAACGACATCGGAATTGTCGATGTTGATGCCGTCTGCACGGCTTAACTCTCCCCCAATAGGAGTACCGCCTACAGGCATTGCCTCAAGTGGAGTGCCATTCATCTGAAGCTTCACATCATCAACTGTATCAAATTGTGTAAGCGTCCATGTCACAGCCTGAAGAATTTTTTTTCTCATCCTCTTTTTTATAGGTTGCAAATTCTTTTGAAAAGTCTATTGTTGCTGTTCCGTCCTTAATGTTCACTGTCATTTGTGTGTCAGCTGGAAGGACGGCCCTGAAACCATTTGGAAGCATTTGCTCAACAGGCCCATTTGCAACAAGGTATTCCAGCGCCTGCTGGGCTACACCCTCTTTTTTCGGTAGACTCATCGTCCGTGAGACGACATAACCATTTTTATCAATCAAATAAAGTTCTGTCTGAATGGACGTCTCAACTGCTTCTTTTCCATCCTCATTTGTTTCTGTAGAAACATTTTCATCAAGCGTCTCCCCATCTTCCATGGAAGTGACATCCTGGGGAGGATCGATCTTCTTCTTTTCCTCGCCCCCGAACAGCCCGCAGCCTGATAGGAATACCGTAGTTGCCAATGTAGCAGCTGTAACGACCACAGCCTTTTTATTTTTTGACATATAAATCCCTCCAAAGACAGTTTGTACTAACATGTATACGAGCCTTTGGATTTTTTAGACCGCCTTTGAGAAGATTTTTGGTCAAATAAAATACAATAATAAGCAATTAAGAAAAGCGCAAGCGCCTTGATCAGCCCCGACAAGCGCTGGAGGGACGACCGGTGAAGCCGTTCTTTGACTTCATTGGGCAGACCGAAATCGAAATGCGAAGGCGACTGTCCAAGTCCAAAGCGTCTCGAGGAGTTAGGAGCCGCAACTAGACAGGCGACTCGAGGGGCTAGCCGCTGGAGCTAGACACTAATCTAAGTAAAAAGTTTTATGCTTTCTTATAAA
>NZ_BAUW01000003.1 GCF_000517385.1 Mesobacillus boroniphilus JCM 21738
CGACTTCACCGGTCGGCCCTCCAACGCTTGTCGGGGCTGAACAAGGCGCTTGCGCTATTCTTATGAGAGAGGATGCTTTAAATATCGAAAAACCTTACGAAATGAAACATTAAAAACAAAAAGGAAACCAGAAATATTACTCGGCTTCCTGCTTTGGCGTATCTGGCTGACACATTTTATCGACAGCAAAGCCAATTACAAGCATCATTGCAATCGGAATGGAGAAGTTTAAAATATGAACAATTGTCATGTCCAGGTCCTCCCTTAACCCTTAATCAGGTTTACATATTATTTACATTATATTGTATTTGTCACAAAATAGACACATTCACTTTTGATTATTCTGAAAACTTTACAGATTTAATGAGTTTACCCCTATTTTCACTATGAATCTCTTCATTAACTTCAACGATTCCCAACAAATATTTCAAGGTTTTATCACATTTTTTTGCTAGTTTTAAAAAGAGAATAATACAGGGAGGAGGCAGCTGTATGTGGAGGCTGAAAAGGCCGCTTGCATTTAATTTCTTTTTGCTTCTAATGCTCATCCCCATTCATTCCTATGCCAATGAATTTAAAGTGGAGGACGGCCAATCAATCCAGAGAGCTGTTGACCGTGCCAGCAATGGGGACACCATCCTTATCTCCCCAGGAGTCCACAAAGAAAGTGTCGTGATCAATAAGGAAGTGTCTATAAAAGGAGAAGATGGAGCAATTATTGATGGCGGTGGAAAAGGAAATGTCATCACGGTCACAGCTTCGAATGTGGTAATTGATGGACTTACAATCCAGAACAGCGGGTCTGGACAGGAGGACAGCGGAATTTACATTAAAAAAGCTGACAGAAATGTCATCCAAAACAATACTTTGAAAAATGTTCAGTACGGAATATATATAGCAGACAGCCATGAAAACCAGCTGCTTGAAAATAGCATTACAAGCAACAAAGCGCATTTCTCTAAGCGTGGGAACGGCATTCATATGTTCAAGGGAGGCGGTCATTTGCTGAAAGGAAACGTGATCGCCAATGTACAGGATGGGGTTTACTTTGATTTTACTGAAGATATTCAGGTGTCGGAGAATCATGTAAGTGAATCACGCTACGGAATGCATTTTATGTTCAGTGAAGGAATTCTAGCTGAGAGAAATCATGTTGAAAAAAATGTGACCGGATTCATGGTGATGGATTCAAATCATATTGACTTCATAGAAAACAAGGTAACGAACCACTTTCATTTCCGCGGCTACGGAATTTTGATTTATGAAACGAAGAATGTACTGGTTGAGGGCAATGATATACTCCGGAACAGCACAGGACTTTCCCTTGAATATGGGGTAGATACTTTGATAAACAGGAATCAGATTGCCGCTAATCAGGTAGGTCTTGAATTCATGGGAAAGAATGAAAATAACACGTTTTCCGAAAACAACTTCATCGGGAATGTCGTTCAGTCGAAGATTTCCGGGGAGGATATGAGGCTGGATGATGGTGTGAAGGGAAACTATTGGGATGATTACAGCAGTTTTGACCTTTCAGGTGATGGAGTGGGAGAAGAAGCACACAAAGCTGGTTCACTGTATGATCGCTTATTGAGGAAACAGCCGTACTGGCAATTCTTTTTTGAAAGTCCTTCGATCAAGCTGTGGACCAAAGCGGAGGCTTTATTTCCTTCTTTTGGGGCAGCAGATGTTTATGATGCCGCCCGCTGATAGAGCCAGTAACCATGCTTCAGGAAGCAGAACAGCGGAGCAAGGACAGAATGATGCCAGGAGTAATAGGCATACTGTTTATTTTGTTCTCGATATTCGTCATTGTGAAAGGAAGGAAACTGCGATGATCAAAAAGCTTGGGATACTTTTGATGATGTCTGTTGTGGCAGTATCAGGCTGCAGCAACAGTGCGATGGAACCGGAGGAAATCAACCCGGAAATTGATGTGTGCGAGGTTTGCAATATGGGCCTTGCCCACGAGCATTATGCTACAGAGGTTGTCACTGCCGATGGCGAAATATATAAATTTGATGATATTGGCTGTATGGATGAATTCCTGGAAATGGAGACAGCTCTAAAGGAAGAAAGTGCAGCGAAAAAATATGTAAGAGACGTGGATACGGGAGAATGGATTGAACTGGACAAAGCCTATCACGCATACCATCCGGATTTCTGGACACCGATGGCAAATGGTGTAGTCAGTTTCAAGGACAGGGAGAGCGCTGAAAATTATGTTAAGGAACAGGGAATGGGCGAAGTGCTGGATTATGAGTCATTAATGAAACATGAGTGGAGCTGGGAGCAATGAGGCACATCGCGGGGCAGCAGTTGACCTTGATGATGAGAAGCCATTGGCTTGCCGGCTTTGGCATATTGTTCTCATCTCTTGCCGTGATGGTCGCTTTTCTGGGCAACACAGGAGGAACAGGGTTTGACGGGTTTAACAGGATGACGGCCAGCTTGCTGAATATCAACTTACTGCTGATTCCTTTGCTGTCTTTGCTGATCGGCAGCTTGTTTTTGTCAGGTGAAAAGGAAGACCGCGGGCTAACGCTGCTGCTGACATATCCAATTTCACCATGGGCAGTTATATTTGGGAAGTATGCCGGTTTGTTTGCTGCAGTCTGGTCTGTATTGACTTTTGGATATGGTACAGCATTGCTCGTCATCTTCTTCGTTGGCGGAGGAGTCTCTGTTTCCTTGCTGATATTGTTTTATGTGTATTCGATCCTGCTGGCGGCTATTTTCCTGTCGCTGGCGATGATGATTGGCATAATGGCCAAAACGCGGTTCCAGGCGCTGGGGATAAGCTTGATTGTCTGGGCATTCCTTGTGCTTTTCTATGAATTTATCATTATGGGGTTGAGCATGTTCATGATGAAGCAATGGCTGCTGCCAATGCTGACTGTGTCCATATTTCTCAATCCAGTAGAGTTGATTCGCGTTCAGTCGATCCTGTCGCTTGATGGAGCATCGGTATTCGGGCCACGATTATATGATTTAACCATCTGGCAGATGGATTGATAGGCAAAACGCTATTCATTCTTGCTGTTTTGCTTTGGACGGTACTGCCTGTCCTATACTCTGTGTACAGGACTAAACGGGGGGTTGAGGATGAATAGCAAGGAATGGATCAAGATAGAAGGATTGGCAAAACATTATAGTCCGACAAAGAAGATTACTGATATCAGCTTCTCAATCGACAAACCTGAAATCTTTGCACTCTGCGGCGGAAACGGTGCAGGAAAGAGCACATTGATCAAGATGCTTACAGGGATTATGAAGCCGACTGCGGGCATGGTATATATGGACGGTAAGGAAGCTGAACCGCAAAGTAAAGGGTTCAAAAAACTATTTTCATATATGCCGGATGAAATGCTCTTTCCCCGCCAGCTGACGGGGTTGGAAGTTTTGACTTTTTTTGCGAGGTTAAGAGGAATAAGTGATGAAAAAGTGACTGAAGCTCTTCACCAGGTTGGCTTATTTGATGTAAGGAATATGCAGATTAAACAATATTCTAAAGGAATGCAGCAGCGGCTTTCGCTTGCGCAGGCGCTGTTGCCGGATGTCCCGCTGCGAATTCTCGATGAACCAACCAATGGTCTAGATCCACTCTGGGTGTACCGCTTCAAGGAGATTATCCTGGAAGAGAAACGCCAGGGCAGAACGATTTTCTTTACTACCCATATCCTCAGCCTGGTCGAGGAATTGGCTGACAGAGCTGCGTTCATGCAGGAGGGCATATTCGGTATTGTGATTCAGTAGAATCACTAGTGCAAAATAACGGAGTCTATACGCCACTTGAAAAGGTCTTCTTCAATTAGATATTAGTTAAATACCAGACGAAAAATCCCGGTGCTAGATTACACACCGGGATTTTATTTCGTAAAGTCACCATTAATGGCCGCTTTCTTCATCCATTTCGCTGTCCTTATCCTTATCCATGCTGTCGCTATTCATCTTCATTTTTTTCATATAGCGTTCGTTTGCGATTTGGTCGATTTGCTCCCATGTTGCCATGGCAGGATTCTTGTCGCTGTTTTCTGAAATGAATTTTTCGGCGCTTTCGCTGTCTTTGAAGAATGCGTAGCCGTATTTCATAGGTGTTTTAAGGTCTGCTTTTACAGGAGTCGCAGAATCAGCCTCGACCCATTCTGATGTGATATAATCACGGACCCATTTCTCCTCGAATTCAACATCATCACGTCTAGTGATATTCAATAGGCAGCCTGAGTCATCAAAGAATACATATTCTCCGTCCTTGGTTTTGGCCTGTGCGGTGAAAACTCCCATTGGATCAGCTTCCTCGTACACTTTCATATTGCAGAATGCACAAACATCGTCAGCACCTGGTTCATGAGGGCCATCTGCATGGTCATCTTCATCATGTTTCACTTCAGTTGCCGCAGTTTCCTGACCGTCTTTTTGTTCATTTTCAGCCGCTTCATCTCCGCAGGCAGAAACGATTGTCATTAAAAATAATGCCGCCATGATAGCAATTAATTTCTTCATAAAAATCTCCTCCTTTAATCGAATTTAATCCTATCAGGGAGTTGTGATTAAAATGCGAAAAATCAAAGGAAAAAGCGTGAGAAGCATACTATTTTTGTGGCGGTTTTGTGACAATTATCCAAGCTTTAATGAATTGCATATAAGCCGTTTATTAAAACGGTAAAGAAAAATTCCTTTTAGGGAGAGAATTAACTGATGGGCAAAGCCTTGTTGCGAATATCGCACTTTAAAAAAATAATGCGAGGATGGGGCAAAGATTGCAGCCAGCCTGGCCAAACAGAGAATCAGCCTATGAGGCTGGTTCTTTTTTGGGGGGCCAAAACATTCAAGACAAAGCCTCTTATAGGAAATACCTGTTCTAAAGCGCCGGTTTCCATTGTAATTTATATAAATACTTAACTGCTAATCCTGTTTTCTCCAGCTCTTAAACTTCATGAAATCAAGATAATAAGAAAAATCTTCTTTGCTGATTCCGTTTTTTATAGCTTCATCAACAGTCATCCTGGCGGCTTTCATGTTTTGCTGTCCCATCAAGTACGTATCTAAGTTGTCTGCCAGACGAGAAAAAACTTGAAGCGATGGATTTCCCTGGATCCCTCTTTCGTATAACTGAGATAGGATTTGGAAACATTTTCTTTTTCAGAGAGTTCACTAATGGAATACTTTTTTTCAAGCCTTAAACTTTTAATTTTCTCTCCAACTGTCATAAGAGAATCTCCTTTTTATCATCTAATAATTCATTATAACGAACAATATAGTTCTTTTGAAAATACAAGAAACTGAGATAAACGGAGTAAATTCTTAAAAAAGAACGAAATTTTGTTCTTTTTTTAAGAAAATTTAGCGATATTTTAGACTTTTTCAGAATGGATGCAAATGGACTATACTCGAATGGAATATAATAACAAATCACTTTTTAAAGGGGGCTGGATGGCCATGTACAGAAAAAATTGTGACCGATGTAACCGTCCTTCGTTTAGCAGCAGTGAGGTCGGAGAGTGGCTCTGCCCGATTTGCGGAAATGATTTAACGAGATACCCGTTTTTTAATGCCATCAGGCTTGAGAAAATCGCTATTTTACCGCGCTTAAAAAGGCAAATATATAAGAAAACTGGCCATCCATAGGATCATCTCAAGTTTATGGGGGTTATTTTAAAAAAAGAGTTCAACAATTAGAGCTATAATTTGACAAAAATCTTTAAGTAAATGGTTTTAATCTTCAGATAATATCACTTTCATGCCATGATTTTGTAATTGTTTGGAAGAAAAGAGAAAAAGCACTTCTATTGTTGCCGACAAATATTTACATGTTAAATATATAGAACAATGTACAATGACATTGGGAGTAAAAAAGTGAGTAAAAAGATACAGAAAAAGGCAAACTTGTTGAAAAACTAGGACGCAAAGTCACGGATCTAAGGTGCGATGTACTATGATGGCCGGACTGCCTGGAATACTAACTGTATTTTGGGGGGAAGAACTTGATTAAAGAACAGGTAGTTTTCGAAGAACTGGATACAGAATGGATGAAGCTTATAATGGAAGCATTAGAGATGGGAATTAACAAAGAAGAAATCAGGGAGTTTTTAACTAAGACCACTAAGTAGTCAAAGGATTCATACATAGAAAATAGATGTGCGTTCGAGCAGCTCTTATGGAGGTGCTTTTATTTTTGAACGAAAAACGGACAGCGCAGGCTGTCCGTTGAGATTTATTTATTGTGGAGTCTCCATTTATTGAATTCCAGAAACTCGCGGAACTGGTCTTTTGTGATACCAGAATCCATTGCTTCTTTAACAAGATTGACCCAATCAGAATCCATGTTTTCTTTGTCAGGCTGTTCATGGATTAGGTGGTCTACTGGTACATTCAATACTCCTGCTATCTTTTCTAAAAATTGGATTGAAGGATTTGTTTGAAGGTTTCGCTCCAATGAGCTCAAATATGATTTTGCTACGCCAGCTTGCTCTGCCAGTTCAGATAAGGACATTCTTTTTTCTTGTCGAAGTTTCTTGACGCGTTCACCGATCACTGTTATCCACACACCTTATCAATTTATAGTTATATCATAACAAATCTGATAATATAGTTCCATATTGAGAACAACTTATAGAACGATTATAACCAACACTGAAGTTTTTTGGAGCCATTTTTAAGAAAAATCATGTTGGGAAAAAACTTATCGCTTTTATATCGGTCATTGTGATTACAGTTGTATATTATTTTATGAAGATTCTTTGAAAATTACAAACATGATTGTCAATTGTGTTCAAAAGGGCATAAACAAGGTAAAATGGTAGCAATCAGACAAGGTACGGGTGATGTTATGCAGAAGAAGTATTTATTGATTTACGAAGAGATTTCGAAACAGATCCAGGAAGGGCATTATCCTCCTAAAACGATTTTGCCATCTGAAAATGAATTTGCGGATATGTACCAAACGTCCAGGGAAACCATCCGCAAAGCGCTGAATCTTCTTGCTCAAAATGGATTTATCCAAAAAATTCGAGGCAAGGGTTCACTTGTGCTGGATTTGAAAAGACATCAGTTTCCTATCTCCGGATTGATCAGTTTTAAAGAACTTGCGGAGAACATGGGTGGAAAGGCGAAAACGACTGTCGAAGAGTTCACTCTTGAAATCGCAGGCCGGGAAATTGCAAAGGAATTAAATGTAGCAGATGAGGAAAAGGTTTGGAAGATAAAAAGAGTCCGCCATATTGATGAAGAGCGTGTTATTCTCGATAAGGATTTTCTCGTCGAAACGCATGTGCCAGGACTGTCGGCCGAGAAATGCGAGAACTCGATATTTGAGTATATTGAGGGGCAGCTTGAGAAAAAAATCAGCTTTGCAAAGAAAGAATTCACGGTGGAGGAACCGAACGCCGAGGACCGGAAGCTTCTTGATATGGAAGGATTCCATGCAATCGTCATCGTGAAAAACTATATTTATTTTGATGATGCCACCCTGTTCCAATATACAGAATCAAGGCACCGTCCCGACAAGTTCCGTTTCGTTGATTTTGCCAGACGGATGGATACCCAACAGTCTTTATAAGAAAAAAGAAGCTGCCAATTGGCAGCTTTTATTCTTAGATAAAGAATCACTATTTGGACAAGCTGATTGCTTATTTCTGATTTAATGCTTCGGGTATTTGCCGACAAGATGGATGGCACTGATGATTCTTTTATTGATCCAGGTTCTGTTTTCCTGGGTATTAAGTTGCTCGTATACCATCTTCCGGCCATCTTCTGTAGTGACGTAGTGACTTGGAAGAGTGTTCAGGCTGATGGCAATGATATCATTCCGGCACTTCTCGCAATTACAGAAGGTCTGGTAATCAGGGCTCATCATCAACACATTGACAAGAGTGGAAACGACCTCTTCCATTACATTGACATAACTAAATTTCATGGTGCCTTCTCTCCCTATTGATATCCTAAATTAAATTATAGTTGAATGACAGAAATATAAAATGATTTTTTTAAATTTGCTATAAGATAGGTCTTTTTACATGTTTTTATACAAAATAATGGAACTTATATTGAATGTGTTTTACAAACGGCAGACAGGGAATTTTAATAGTGGAGATTTTTTTAAAAGGAGATGTTGAATATATGGGTAAAAAAAATTGCCTGTTTAATAACCGATTTATTTGAAGATGTGGAATATCTTGAGCCTTCACGTGCTTTCAGTGAAGCCGGGCATGAAGTGGTGACGATTGAAAAAGAGCAGGGTAAAACCGTAACCGGAAAGAAGGAAAAAGCTGAGGTTAAAATTGATGAAAGCATCGATAACGTCAAGCCGGAAGATTTTGATGCATTATTCATTCCGGGCGGCTTCTCCCCGGATCAGCTGCGTGAAGACGAGCGGTTCGTCCAATTTGCCAAGGCATTCATGGACGAGAAGAAACCAGTCTTCGCCATCTGCCATGGACCGCAGCTGTTGCTTACTGCAAAAACGCTTGAAGGCAGAGGAGCCACCGGTTATAAATCCATCCGCGTCGACATGGAATATGCCGGAGCGAAATACATGGACAAAGAAGTCGTCGTTTGCTGTAATCAACTCGTGACCAGCAGGGAGCCGAAGGATATCCCGGCATTCAATCGCGAAGCACTAAAAGTGTTGCAATAAAATTGGTGAGGAACCCTTTTGCTGAGGCAGAAGGGTTTTTTATTGGGCGTTTGTCGCGGCGGTTTTTAAAAATGGAAAAAACACGTGAAATTTCCAGTTCGCTATAAAAAAGAGATTTTCGCTATAAAAACGAAAAAGTCGCTATAAAAAAGGGGAAGTCGCTATAAAAACGAAAAAATCGCTATAATAATGAATTTTTCGCTATAAAAATCTATTGATGAGATTTTTCATAGGAGTAAAGTGAGTCTATATAACAAAATCAAGCCAAACTAAGGCTATTTTCATTCTGTTATCCGCAAAATGGTTCATTTTGCCGGATATCTTCATATAAGATAATATAGAATTGAATTGATTCGGGGAGATGACGGAATGATTGTTTTAAAATCGGCACGTGAGATTGAAAATATGAAGGCAGCGGGCAAGCTGCTCGCTTCCGTGCATAAAGAGTTGCGCAAACTGATCAAGCCGGGGGTAACCACATGGGAAATTGACCAGTTTGTCGAGGATTATTTAAAAAAGAATGGAGCCACTCCTCAGCAGAAGGGTTACCGTAATTATCAATATGCAACATGTGCCAGTATCAATGATGAGGTATGCCACGGCTTTCCTCGAAAAGAGGCGCTGAACGATGGCGATATTGTAACGATAGATATGGTCGTAAACCTGAATGGCGCACTGGCTGATTCAGCTTGGAGCTACGCTGTCGGGAATGTGAGAGAACAATCACAAAAGCTGCTTGATGTGACAAAAGAGGCATTATATCGCGGTATTGCTGCCTCCGTACCTGGAAACCGGGTTGGCGATATCGGTCATGCGATTCAGTCATATGTGGAGGGAGAAGGTTTTTCGGTTGTCCGTGAATTTATCGGCCATGGCATCGGCTCGGTGATTCATGAGAAGCCAGATATCCCGCATTATGGTCTGCCGGGCAAGGGGCCAAGGCTGAAGGAAGGCATGGTATTTACCATCGAACCAATGGTTAATATCGGTGAATGGAAAACGAAGATGGATTCTAACGGCTGGACAGCAAGAACAGTGGACGGCATGCTGTCCGCGCAGTATGAACATACCATTGCGATCACCAAAGATGGACCGGTCATCTTAACGAAACAGGAATAACAATCAAGCGGGCTGAACACGAGCTAATCCCTATTTTTATAAAAGGAATGAAAAAACTTTTCACTTTTCACAAATAATAATGAAATCGCCGTCAAAAAGAACAATAAAAGGAGACAATAAAATGGCAAGTGAGCTGAATGGGCAAAATGTCATCGTTAAGATTAAAGCCATCTACCCGTCACTTTCTTCGAAGGAGAAGGCGGTAGCGGATTATATTTTGACCAATCCGAAAGAAATCATCCATTTATCAATCACTGAGTTTTCGGAGAATGCTTCTGTCGCGGAGGCAACCATTTTCCGTTTTTGCAAAAGGCTTGGATTTCGGGGTTATCAAGCTTTTAAAATTGCGCTTGCGAGTGAAGTTGTGGAACCGATCAAGAATATCCACGAAGAAATAAAGGAAGAGGATCAAGTTATTACTCTTGCAGAAAAGATTTTTGCCGGGCATATCGAGGCAATGCAAGAAACGCTTAATCTTCTGGATGGAAAGGTTCTTGAAAACATTATTGATGTGCTTGCAAAGGGAACACGGATTGATTTTTACGGATCAGGCGGTTCGTCGGCAATCGCACTCGATGCATACCATAAGTTTCTGCGGACAGGCATCAACTGCAATGCCCACAGTGACGGACACCAGCAAATCATTTCCGCCGCGCTGCTCCGTCCCGGACAGGCAGCGGTTGGAATTTCACATAGCGGCAGCAATAAAGATGTCATAGAAGCACTGAGGATTGCAAAAGCTAATGGAGCAGCAACAATCGCTATCACAAGCCACTTTAAGTCTCCGTTATCCAGGGAAGCGGATCACGTTTTGTACACGACCTCACGCGAAACGCTATTCCGGTCAGAGGCATTAGCATCAAGGCTGGTCCAATTAAGTTTAATCGATGTGCTTCATGTAGCGGTTTCAGTACGCAGGCAGGAACAAACTCTTGATAACTTGCAAAAAATAAGGGAAGCCATTTCGATAAAAAGATATTAAGATGAAAATTATTTTCTTATTTTAGATATACATACGAAAAAATATTTGATACTATCTTTGTATAAAGTTCTTTTCGTAAATAAGAAACTGTTCGAAAAACTAACAATAAATGCGAAATAGCATTTTAAACGAAAAAGGAGTGCATCTACGTGAAACTAGGAATGGTCGCCTTGGCAAAATGGGCTATAACTTGGTATTGAATCTGATGGAAAATGGCCATGAGGCTGTGGCTAATGACATTAATGAAGAAGCTATGCAGAAAATTAAAGCAGAAGGTGCTGAGATTGCTGCAGATTATAAAACAATGGTGGACATGCTGCCAAAGCCGCGTGTGATTTGGCTGATGATCCCTGCTGGCGACCTGGTCGACCAGGTAATTGAAAAGTTCACGCCATACTTAGAAGAGGGCGATATCCTTATTGATGGAGGAAACTCAAACTATAAGGATACGTTAAGACGTGCTGAAAAGCTTTCAGCAGCAGGCATTCAGTTCATGGATGTCGGAACAAGCGGCGGCATGGAAGGTGCTCGTAACGGTGCCTGCACAATGATTGGCGGCGATGCAGAAGTTTTTGCACATGTTGAGCCAATCTTCAAGGACATTTCGATTGAAAACGGCTATCTCTACACAGGTAAGGTTGGAAGCGGCATTTCTTGAAAATGGTCCATAACGGTATTGAGTATGGTATGATGCAGGCAATTGCCGAAGGGTTTGAAATCCTCGAAAAGAGCCCGTTCAATTATGACTACAAGGAAGTTTCTCGCGTTTGGAACCACGGCTCCGTCATCCGCAGCTGGCTGATGGAATTGATGGAAAATGCGTTCTCCAAAGAGCCAAAGCTTGAAAGCATCAAAGGCGTCATGCATTCATCAGGAGAAGGGAAATGGACAGTTGAAACAGCACTGGACCTGCAAACAGCAGCACCAGTTATCGCGCTGTCACTGATGATGCGCTACCGTTCACTTGAAGACGATACATTCACAGGAAAAGTCGTTGCGGCATTAAGAAACGAATTCGGCGGCCACGCTGTAGAGCGAAAAGAAGATTAAGATTCAGGTTCTCCTCTAAATGAGGGGAACTTTTTTTATTTTAGGCAGAAATGAACATATACCCTTATACTTTCATAAAATTATCCTTTTTTGCAAGATGGCTACGTTACTTTTTCCGTTATAGTGGAAGTGAATACTGGAATTGGGGGCGCAGGCTTTGAAAACAAAGTGGTATTTCTTTTTTCTGACAACGATTGCCATATCGGCTATTATATATGCATTTCTGGGAGTCAGGGGAGATGAGCCGGAAGAAATTGGCGTCCTGATGATCGGTGAAAACCGCTATGAGAAGTTTACTGGACTGGAAGCTGGATTGAAGGATCTCGGATATAGCGCTAAGGAAGTCCATTTTACGGTAAAAAATGCACATGATGATGAAGTGCTGATTGACAAACAAATCGATCAGCTGCTAGAGGGTAAACCCAATCTAATTGTTACGCTTGGCGGGATAGAAACCCAGCGTCTGAAAGCGAAAATGGATGAGAAAAACATTGAAATCCCTGTAGTTTTTGCAGGTCTTGCGGCACCAAAGGAACTTGGATTGATAAAAGATTACAAGTCACCTGGAGGCCTTTTTACTGGTATCAATAACTATCACGCCAGTATTTCTGGCAAGCGCCTCGAGATGCTGACCTCACTCGTGCCCGCTATTGACAGGGTCCATGTGATTTATGACAGCAAGATTGATGTCAGCAAATTTAGCCTTGAAGAAACAAAGGATGCAGCAAAGGACTTGGGGGTAGCAATTTCCCCATGCGATGCCAGCTCGAAGGAATGCCTGGAAACTCTATGGAAATCTGTCGGTGATGGCGAGGCAATCCTCGTCCTGCCTAGCTTCAGGATTGAATCTCTGACTGATGAAATTGTGAAACTGACAGAGGAGAAAAAAGTCCCGGCTATGGGAATGTATGATTTTGAAGCGGAAAAAGGGTTGCTTGCAAGCTACGGATCCAGCTTTTATTCTCAGGGCTACCAGGCATCAAGGTTTGTCAGCTTGATTTTACAGGGAAACAAGCCAGGGGAATTGCCTGTCGAACTGCCCGATGGCATTCGTTTTGTCGTCAACCAGCAAACGAAGGATGCGCTTGGAGTCGCCATAAATCAGGATTTGCTGCATATCGCCGAGCTGATACACCCTGAAGTGCAAGGAGGCAGGAAGCGATGAGAATTCTGATTGATTTCTTGCACTCACAGACAATCCGCAATAAGGTCTTGGTATTCGGTGTAGTAATGTCGACGATCCCATTGCTGCTGATCAGCTTATTCTACTACTCTTTTGTAAAATCGGATCTGGAAACGAGGATTTTGGAAAAACAGCATCTGGTGCTCGAGAATTTATCACGTGAAATTCAGTATGAATTCAGCCAGACATTCCAGCGAATCCAGGTCCTCGCATCTCTTAATCTATTGAATGAAAAACAAAGTGCATTATATGAGCTCCTGCAGCAAAGCGAATCAGTCGAGGAGGTCATAATTGCCGATGATAAAGGCTTTGTGGAAAAAAGAGTGTCGCGATACGAACTCAACATTGCCGGGGATAACGAGCGGTGGTTCACGGATGAAATGTGGTTCCAGCTCCAGACGCTTGACAGGGTATACGGCCAGGTGGAGTTCAATCAGTATGGCCAGCCTGTAATGAAGTTGGCGATCCCTTTTTACGAAGATGAATCGAAAAAAGCAATCGGAGTGGTTGTCCAGCTTCAGAAAATCATCGGGAAAATCTCGTCAATGCGCCAGGATCACTCCTCATATATTTATTTAATCGATGATAAAGACCGGGTCATCGCCCATCAGGATTACAGCAAGCTCTGGCAAAAACAGACGTCTGGCAGCCAGGATGAGATTGGTGTAACTGCTGAGATTGAAGACTTAAACTGGGTGCTTGTGATGGAGCAGCCCAAAACAACGGCTTTTGCCCCAATCAACAAGATGCTGCAAAGCGGCATAGCCGCAGTCGCGTTGCTGATTTTAACAGTCAGCTTGATCAGCGTATGGGCAGGGCTTTATTTTACAAGGCCCATTGTTTCCATCGACAGGGAAATGAACAATTTGAAGCAAGGCAGGAAAATCAACCTGTAAAAATGAAAAGGGCCGATGAGCTTGGCAAATTGGCTGATTCGTTCAATGACATGAGTAAGGAACTGCTTGAAAAATCAAGACTTCTCGAGCAAGAGAAGGAAAGGCTGGATGTTGTAGTAAACGGAATTGGTGCCGGGCTGGCGCTCGTGACAAAAGAGTACCGGATTACCTGGATGAATCCGATTTTAAAAGGGTGGCTGAGGGAGGACCGGTTGACGCTGCCATGTTACGCAGTGATTGGCGGGGAAAATGCCCCTTGCCTGGATTGTCCGATTACCTGTCCGGATCTTGATAAAATTGCCGACGAAGTCATGAAGTTCAAAGACGGTGCGAATGGCGAGCGAATCTTCAGGCACAGAGTGTTTCCGCTCAACCATGCCATCGAGGAAGAAGGCGAATTCCTCGTCGTGCTCGAGGATATCACCGAGCAAAAACAAATGGAAGAAACGATGATTCAGACAGATAAACTGAGCGCGCTTGGCATCATGGCGTCGAGCTTCGCACACGAAGTCAATAATCCGCTGGCGACGATCAATGTATACGCAGAGGATTTGATCGACAGAATCCAGGCAGGCGACGAAGACCTGGATGAAGATGAAATGGAGCATTATCTCCGCAAAATTAAGGAAAATACCGAGCGATGCAAACGGATTACCGGAAACCTGCTTAATTTTTCCCGGAAGAATGATTGGACAGAGGACCAGATCCGGGTGAAGGAAATCATCGAAAATAGCGTCAGTCTTGTCGAGCATCAGCTGAAAAAGCAGCGAATCCAGCTTGAACTTCATGTGGATGAAGCGCTGCCGGCTGTGAATGGGGATGGACTCAAGCTGATGCAGGTCATCGTCAACCTGATCAATAATGCAGTCGATGCGATGGAAACAGAAGGAAGGTTAGTTGTTTCTGCTTCAGAAACCAATGGAGAAGCGGTTTCGATAAAAGTAAAAGACAGCGGCCACGGAATTCCCGCTGAAGCGATGGATAAACTGTTCGATCCATTCTTCACGACAAAGCCAATTGGAAAAGGAACCGGCCTTGGCTTGTCAGTGTGTTACGGGATCATCCAGCAGTTCGGCGGAAATATCACGATTGACAGCAAACCATCTGAAGGAACGACGGTGGAAATCCAGCTGCTGGCAGAGCGTTCGCTGAAGGCAGGGCATGGCGTGGAAAATCAGGCAGGGAAATCTGAAGTTCCAGATGGCTACGGAAACTCAGCACTAGAATCAATGGAGGTGGGCTATGATGTCAGCAACAAGATTGTTAGTCGTTGACGATGAACAGGATTTGCTTGAGCTTTTGGTGAGAAGGCTGAAGCGTAAGGGATTTGACGTGGACAGCGCTGGCACAGCCGAGGATGCCCTCGAACTCGTGAAAAAGAATGAATACGACATTGGAGTTTATGACATCCGCCTTCCAGGTATGGATGGCATCGAGCTTTTAAAAGAAACCAAGAAAGTCCAGCCAGATATCGAGGTGCTGATTTTGACCGGGCACGGGACGATTGATACCGCGATTGAAGCGATGAAGGTGGGCGCTTTCGATTATATAACAAAGCCTTATAATCTATCAGAATTGGAACTGACGATTGGAAAGGCTGCGGAAAATAAAGCGCTGAAAGAAAAGAATGACTCTATGAAAAAAATCATCGCCCAGCATAATGGATTCAATATCATTGGTGACAGTGCCAATTTTAAAGAAGTGCTTGAGATGACAAGAAGGATTGCTGACAGCGAGGTGCCGGTCCTGATTGAGGGCGAAAGCGGCACCGGCAAGGAGCTGATTGCGAAAGCACTCCATTATTGGAGCTGCCGTGCAGATGAACCATTCGTGCCGGTGAACTCGGGTGCACTCCCTGAACATCTGCTGGAAAGCGAGCTATTCGGCCATGCCCGCGGTGCATTTACCGGAGCGAGCCAGGATAAGAAAGGCCTTGTCGAGGCAGCGAAAGCCGGAACACTATTTTTGGATGAGTTGGGCGAGATGCCATTAGCGCTGCAGGTGAAATTGCTGCGCTTCCTTGAAACTGGAGAATTCCGCCGGGTCGGTGATGTCCGGGAACGGCATGTTAGCGTCCGCGTCGTTGCCGCCACGAATCGGGATATGGAAAAGGAAGTTGCCGAAGGTCGGTTCCGTGAAGACTTGTATTACCGGTTGAATGTCGTTAAGCTGACGATTCCGCCGCTGCGTGAACGAAAGGGAGACCTGCCAGCACTGATTGAGCACTTCATCAGGAAAACGAAAGCCCCTTCGAAGCGGCTGTCCAGTGAAGCTTTCGCTGCCCTTGAAGATTACGATTTTCCGGGAAATGTTCGCGAGCTGAGCCACCTGATTGAACGCGGCGTGCTGCTATCCAAAGGAAGCATGATTGGAGCCGAGGATTTGCTTTTGCCTCATGCTGGTAAAACAAAGGCTGAGGCACAAGTTCGACTTTCTCCGCTATGCTCTTTGGAAGAAGTAGAGAAAGTGCACATCGATAACGCCCTGAAGCAGATGAACTGGAACAAAACAAAAGCGGCCGACGTGCTGGGCATCAGCGTGCGGAATCTTTACAGGAAAATTGATCAATATGGGTTGAAAGAGTAGGAATTATATTGTGTGGAAATGCGGGTAGGCGAACTGGAAAAAAAACGCTCGGAATTTCCAGTTCGCCAATAAATTTTGATTTTCGCCAATAAGTAGGGTGAAATCGCCAATAAAAATTTATTTTCGCCAATAAAATGAAATTATCGCCAATAAAATTGTGAACTCCGCGAATAAAAATGTTCACAAATAAAATAGAAGGTAATTTAAGCTTAAATATCGAATAATAAGAGCATTACAAAGAAGGAGTGAAGCTTTTGATAGCGAAAAAACGATCCATGCCAAAAGAAGTGAGGATTTATGAGGCAATTGTGAGGCGATTACCATTAAATCACCCACGTAAAGCAGAGTTCGAGACCAAATTATCCATGAAACGCGCAGGGTACAAAGGCGAAAAAGAGTTGGATTACCATATCTCACAAATCGACCACTCTATGTTTACAATCTTACAGGATATTAGAATCCCCTATAATGAAACTCACTTCCAAATTGACACCTTATTTATCTCCAATTCCTTAATCCTACCGATTGATTCCAAGTATTATGCGGGGACACTGGAGTTTTATCCTGAATTCAATCAAATGATCCAATATTTAAACGGAAATGAAAAGGTATATCCTGATCCCATTCTCCAGACGAAAATACAAGCACGTCAACTGAAAGCATTTCTAATCAGTCATCAATTTTCACCGCCCCCGTTAGAACCGTTCGTTGCCATCACCCATTCACAAGCAATCATCAAAAATCCAACCCAAAACAAAGAAGTTAGCCAAAGAGTATTTAAGTCCCCTGGCATCTTCTATAAAATCACCCATTACCTGGAAAGATATCAAAAAGAGGAACTATCGAATCAAGAGATAAAGAAAATAGTTAAACTACTGATGAAAAAACATACACCTTATCTCCCCGATTTAAGAGCACTGAATCTCCCATATGGTGATATCCAGAAAGGAGTTGAGTGTCCAGCCTGCAATGCATTTGGCATGGAAAGATTTCATAGCATATGGGGGTGTAAGAGATGCGGCCATACTTCAAAGGATGCCCATGTAGCTGCTTTAAAAGATTTCTTTCTCATTAATAGTCAGTCGATTACTAACGGACAATTCAGGGATTTTCTTGGAATCTCCTCAATACACCAGGCAAGGAGATTGTTGTCTCATTTGGACTTGAACATATCCGGTGAGAAGAAAGGAAGAGTCTATTCCCCAGGTAAAAGTTTTCCGTTATGGGATTAAGGCTCCAATCTGCATCCCCTGCCATTCCCTGCACACCATGTCAAAATGTCACATGCCAAATTTGCAACACCATGCCAAAATGGCACACAACCTGCGGCTGAAACCGAACTGTACATCCGGTTTCAGCCGCTTTTTGCTGTTCACAAAAGTGTCACGAATCCCGCAGCCTTACTCCCACAAGGAATACCAGCGTACCAAGTCCCCAAAACAACCCATGCCAAAAAAGTTGGCACGCAGCTTGCATTATAAATAAGCAAGAAAAAATAAAAAAGGATGTGGCAATATGCTATCCAATATTGGTATTCCCGGATTGATTTTAATTTTCACATTGGCGTTGATCATCTTCGGTCCGAAGAAGCTTCCGGAAATCGGCAGGGCGTTCGGCCAGACGCTGAAGGAATTCAAGAAATCGACTCGTGAGCTGACAAGTGATATTACCGACGATATCGCGGATGACATCAAAGAAATCAAGGAAATCAAGTGAGAAATCTAAAGCATAAAAAGAGGTGAGTGAAAATGGGTCTATTTTCAAATGAGAAAAAAGTAGATTACGACAAAATCGTCGACAAGATGGTTCCTGATGCCAAGAAAGAAATGGATGAATCACAGTATGACACCGACCTTGGCTTGAATATGGCACGCGACGCGAGGAAGGTCATCAGCGGCAAACTGAAAATTGAAGACTTCCATAAAGTCTATTCTTCATCACTGACTAAGGAATTCGGCAACTACTACGCTTCAGCTGATGGTCCAGATATCAGGAAGGGGGACGGTCCGAAATGGGCGATGATCATCGACTTGAAGAAATGTGTCGGCTGCGATACATGTACGGTCAGCTGCAAGGCTGAGAACAGGACGCCGCCTGGAATCTCCTACAATGTCGTCATGGAATCACTTGAAGGGGAGTTCCCGAACATCAAGCAGTCAACCTGCCAAGGCCGTGCATGCAGTGTGACAAACCGGCATGTGCACAGGTTTGTCCGACAAGAGCGACTTATAAAATGGAGAACGGGATTGTCGCAATCGACAATGACCGCTGCATCGGCTGCCGTTACTGCATCGTTGCTTGTCCTTATGGAGCGCGTTCCTTTGATTTTGGCGACAGCTACGAACAGGAAATGCAAGGGGCCAATGACGTAACAAGTCCTGAATACGGCGTCGAACGTGGAAACCGTGAAAAAGGCAAGACACCAATCGGCACGGTCCGTAAATGCAGCTTCTGCTTCCACCGCCTGCAAAGAGGCGAAGAGCCGGCATGCGTGGAAACCTGCATTGGCGATGCTCGCTTCTTCGGCGACATCAGCGACCCGAACAGTGTTGTATCAAAGCTTGCAGCGAGTCCTAGAGCATTCCGCCTGAAGGAAGAGCTTGGAACGCATCCAAACGTTATTTACTTAAGATAGGAGGGAATGGCGATGGCCAATCTTGCGGTTGATTTAAAAGAGAAAAGTACAATAAAAACGAAAATAAATCTGCAAGTATCAAAAGCTTTTAAAATATGGATCTCAGCTTTGACAGTTGCATTCTTGATAGGCGGGTATTTCATCCTTGAACGTTTCATCACTGGCCTGGCAGCAACGAATCTTTCCAGCATCACTCCTTGGGGGGCATGGATCGCATTCTACATTTTCTTTGTCGGCTTGAGCGCAGGTTCGTTCCTGCTGTCGACGTTAATCTACGTTTTCGGGATGGAAGAATACGAGCGAGTCGGTAAAGCGGCACTTTTCACAGCGATAGTCTGTATGGTCGTCGCGCTGACATTTGTCCTGATGGACCTTGGCCGTCCAGAGCGCATGCTCAATGCGATCATCTACTGGAATGTCACTTCACCACTTGCCTGGGAAGTCCACTTTTATCTCGTATATATCGGTCTTTTAACCGTAGAACTGTATATAGCGATGAGGGAAGACCTTGTCCGCGCTGCAAGAACGAACACAATGAAGGGCTTTGTAGCAAAATTGGTAACCTTCAAGAATGCAACAATCAATGCTGCGACAAAAAAGCGTGACCATATGTGGATGAAGATTCTCGGCACAATCGATCCCGCTTGCAATCCTTGGGGTCCACGGCGGAACTGGAACCATTTTCGCCGTTGTAAAAGCAAGACCAGCATGGCATACAGCTTTATTTCCAATCATCTTCGTCGTATCCGCAATGGTTTCGGGAACTGCGCTTCTTTTAGCGATGTATATCATCAAGAAAAAGGTGCAAAAACAGCCAATTGACCAGGGAATGGTTGTATCGCTGGCAAAACTGATGGTCGGCTTCCTGATCATCGACCTTGGCCTGCAATTCTATGAATACCTGATCGGCTGGTACGGCCTTGAGACAGAACACCTTGATACGCTGGCAACGATGATGGCCAGTGAAAAAGCCTGGTCGTTCTGGATCGTGCAGATGTTCCTTGGAGCAGTCATACCAATTACCATCGTTTTCTGGAAAAAAACGAGCCAAAACATAAACGCGCTGCTCGCGGCCGCTGTCCTGATTGTCATCGGAATCATCGGCGTCCGCTTCAACATCGTCCTGCCTCCATTAGTGGTGCCAGTTTTCCATGAACTGCCTTGGGGCAATTACGCACCGACAATCAAGGAATGGATGGTAAGTGTCGGCGTTGTCGCGATGGGATTATTAATCTATTCATTCGGCGAGCTGCTGCTGCCAATCGAAGAAACTTCTGACGAGGTGAGCCATAATGGAAAATAAACCAATGAAACGGCGTGGATTTTTAAAAGCGCTCGGAACGCTCGGAGCGGTCGCATTCGTCGGGCCGGCATTCGTCGGTCCAATCAAGCAGGTCATGGGCGATGTCTGGATCGATGAGCCGCATGGAACCGGCACCGATTATCAGGATTATACAGCAGAAAATGTCATCTTCACGTCATGCCAGCAGTGTAATGCTACATGTACGATCAAAACCTATATCACTGCGGGGGCGGCAGGCGGTGCATACTCTTCCATCGTCCGCAAGATTGCCGGCAACCAGTACAGCCCAATCAACATGGTGCAAATCGGCCATATCAACTACGATACTCCGGTATCACAGGCTGTAAAGGGCACTGGCGATGTGGCAAAAACGGGACGCGGCCTCCGCGGCGGACGCACTTGCCTGAAAGGCCAGGCTGGCATCCAGACGAACTATGACACGTTCAGGATTCAGAAGCCATTGAAGCGTGTCGGCGAACGTGGAAGCGGCGTCTGGAAAACAGTCAGCTGGGAAGAGGCTTACAAGGAAATCCTCGAGGGCAGCAAGGACATTGGCACTCCAGGGTTAAAAGAAATGTGGAAATACGTACCGGAAGCTGCAGTCATGGCTGATTGGGATAAGCTGAAAGCAGGCGACATGACAAAAGCTGAATTTGATAAAAAATACAAGGATATCCTGATTGATACAAACCATCCTGACCTGGGCCCTAAAGCGAACCAGATTGCAGTCATGGCAGGGCACAGACGCGAATTCATCGAACGCCTTGCAGTCGGAAGCCTAGGAACAGCCAACTATTATGACCATGGCGGCTATTGCGGCATCACAAGCGTAATGGGAAATGTCCGCTCGCATGATGCCGAAAAGGCGAAGAAGCGGATGATTCCTGATTATGATAACGCAGAAATGGTCATCGTCTGGGGAACAAACCCGATGGTCGCAAACCGTGGGCCGACCACATTCGCACCGCAAATCACCAATGCGATTGACCGCGGCATGAAAATGGTCGTCATCGACCCGCGTTACAGCAAGACAGCAGAGAAAGCACATGTCTGGGTTCCGGTAAAACCGGGTGGTGACGGTGCGCTGGCGATGGCAATGTGCCGCTGGATCATTGAAAACAATCGCTATGACGATATTTACCTTCGCAACCCGAACCAGGAAGCAGCAAATGAAGATGGCGAAACAACCTGGAGCGATGCATCCTTCCTTGTGAATGTAGGGGATAAAAAGCGGCCATTCGTCCGTGCCAGGACCTTGGAATCGGCGGCGAGGAATTTGTGATCATCGAAAACGGCAAGCCAGTTTCCCATGCAAAGGCAAGAAACGGCGAGCTTGATATCGCTACAACGATTAATGGTATAGAAGTGAAATCCGTCTTCAGGATTTTTAAAGACAGGGTCATGGAAAAATCAATCGAAGAATACGCAAAGCAGGCAGATGTGCCGGTTGACCAGATTGTCCAGATTGCCAGGGAATTCACATCCCACGGCAAAAAGGTCGGCATCCATTCATATCGCGGACCGGCGATGCACACGAATGGCTACTACAGCGTGAGGGCAATCAATATGCTCAACCACCTTGTCGGGAACCATGACTGGAAAGGCGGCGACACAGTACTTGGCGCCAAGTATAAAGCAACCGAGGGACGCTATGATCTTGTGACAGTCCCGAATGCTAACAAAGGCTGGGGCATCCCGGTTACAAGGCATAAGGTTCCTTATGAAAAAACATCATTATTCGCTAAAGATGGCTATCCTGCGAAGCGCCCATGGTATCCATTTGGCAATAAACTGATCCATGATGTCCTTCCAAGTTCTGCGGAAGGCTACCCATACAAAATCAGGGCATTGTTGATCAACAGGACTTCACCGGTCATGGCCGGACCAAGATCAGAAATGCAAGCCAAGTTCATCAGGACCCTAAGGTCGTGGAACTTGTAGTAGCATCTGACGTGATCATTGGCGAGACTTCAAAGTACGCAGACTTTATCTTGCCGGACCTTGCCTACCTTGAAAGCTGGAACGCAGAGGACATCTTTCCGATCCTGAAGCATAAATTCGCAGGTGTCATCCAGCCGGTGACAAGAGTCGTTCCTGACGCGCGCCCAACAGAACAGGTATACATCGATTTGTTGAAAGGTCTGGGCCTTCCAGGTGTTGGCGACAATGCATTGGCTGATGGATCAGCAATACACACGCCTGAAGACTACTATTTAAAACGGATTGCAAACATCGCATTTGACGGGCAGAAGCCTGTCAAAGATGCAAATGCGGAAGAGCTGGCGATTTTTGAAAAAGCAAGAAAGAAAGCGCTCGGCAAATATTTTGACATCCAGAAGCTGAAAGATGCCGTCAAACCAGATGAATGGAAGAAAGTCGTCTACGTATTGAATCGCGGCGGACGCTTTGAGGCAGCAGGCGATGAATATATCGGCAACAAACTCAAGTATCAGTGGGCAAAACAGGTTTATTTTTACGATGAAAAAGCTGCAGGCTTCAAGAGTGCCTACACTGGCAAGTTTTTTGAAGGCGTGCCGGTGGCAGAGGAAATCAAGACTTACGACGGGGAAGTATACAAGCCGAACAAACCGCTGCAATTCATCAACTGGAAATCACGGAATATGGCAACGCATCGTACCGAAGGCAATACTTGGCTTCGTGAAATCAAGCCGGAAAACTATGTCTGGATCAACCCAATTGACGCGAAGAAAAAAGGCATCAAGACCGATGACGAGATTTACATCTCATCCAACAATTCCAAAGTGAAGGGCCGGGCGCTTGTAACACCAGGAATCAACCAGGCGTCGTCGGTGCGAACTTCAGCTTCGGCCATGATGCTTATGGTTCGAAGGCAGTCAAAGTCGACGGCAAAACAATCGAGCCCGCAGGAAAATACGGGCACACAAACTACGAATTCAACAAGCCGCTGCATGAAGAATCCGGCTACGCTAAACCGCGCGGACTGGGCTTCTCAGTCAATGCCTTATCAGATCGCGATGGCAGCTATTTTGAAGGTTACCTTGCAGACTTGCTGATTGGCGGACCTGCACAGCAGGACGTATTCGTAGACGTGGATAAAGCATAACATCATCGGGGGTGCCTTGATGGGCTCCTCGAAATTTCTTGAAAAATGAAGGTGGAGACAATGATGGAAGAACGATATGGAAAGCTCGCATTCGCGAATATCATGACAAGCATCTGGCTGGGGGATTGGGATACCTATGAAGCATTCATGAACGACATCCCCGAAGGAATGCGGGAGGAGCTTACATTTCATTCATTTTACAATCGGGATGAAGTGCAGCTCTGGTATGACAATCACTTTTTCATACCGGGAGACCACTTTGTCTCCCCTTATTTTTCATCTTATACGAAAAATAATGAAGATGAAGAAGCTCGCAGGCATGAACTGCTTTGCCTGATTGGCCTTTATGAAAAAACAGCCTTCTACTTCCCGCTTGAACAAGACAGACTGCCAGACCATTTCGGCAGCATGACAGCATTCATCAGCTCGATTTTACAGGGAGAGATCAAAGCGGAGCAAGAGGGCGACCCCGAACACCTACAACAGCTGGAGGAAATCGAAGCGGAAATGATGACAAGATTCATCAAGCCGGTTCTTAAACCACTGCTTGAAAATGCCGAAGCAAAAATCAACCATCCATTCTTCAAAGAGTTCCTAAGCTTTTATGCAGAAATGATGAGTGATAATTGGGTGGAGGCAGCATAAAACATGAAACGGTCCTCAAAATGGAGGACCGTTTTTGTATTTGAAAATATCGTGACTACATTTTGAATTAATTCGGCCACATTTTGAATTAATTCGACCACATTTGAAGATTATTCAACCACATTTTGAATCAATTCGACCACATTAGAAGATAATTCGACCACAATTACAATTAATTCGGCCACATTTGAAGATAATTCGTCCACATTTGAATTAATTCGACCACATCCAAAATTAATCCACTCACATTCAGAATATGTCGACCACATCTCATCTCTCTATCACACAACAAAAAAACAGGCACCCAATCAGTGCCTGCTGCAATTACTGCTTTCTTAAATTTCCGAGCTCTTCAGCAATCGCCTGCATTTCATTTGGGCTGAAGTTATTTTTTCTCATGATCATATCATAGATTTCTTTCAATTCTTCATACATCTCGCCGTCAAAGTGAGAAGATTTGATTGCGCCGAGGTTCATGACATTCAATTTTTCTTTGATTTTTTCGATCATGAAATCAACGTTTTCAGGGGAATTTTTAGTTAAGTCCACTCCGTTCATCCTTTCAATGGTTGTACAACCATCTTTCCACGTTCGTATAAAAAAGTCAATTACAAATCCGGCGTCATTGCGACGCCGGATTATGCTCAGGCACTATACGTTAGATTCCTTCTTTTCTTCCTTAATAGCATTCAAGATCTTTCTTGTTTCAACTACGACCACGCCAGACAAGCCGAGCAATCCGATCAGGTTCGGGAAGGCCATCAATCCGTTCATGACATCGGCTACACCCCATACAACTTCAAGCTGGGAGATTGCTCCGATGAATACAGCAAGAACAAACGCGATTCGGTAGTAAAAGACAACATTCTTGCTGAACAGATAGGAGAAGCATTTCTCCCCGTAATAGGACCAGCCGATGATGGTCGATGAAGCGAAGAACAGCAATCCAACCGCGACGATCACTGAGCCTGTCTGGCCAAGGAACTTGTCGAAGGTAGCTGATGTAAGGTCGGCTGCAGTCGCGTCTCCTGTATACAGCCCGCCCATGACAATTGTGATTCCGGTAATAGAACAGATGACGATGGTATCAATGAACACCTGGGTCATCGACACAAGTGCCTGGCGTCCAGGAAGGTCAGTCTTGGCTGCTGCAGCAGCAATCGGTGCAGATCCGAGACCTGCTTCATTGGAGAATACGCCTCGGGCAACACCCATCCTGATGACAGTTCCAAGTGCACCGCCGGCCACAGCCTCTCCAGTAAATGCATCTGTAAAAATAAGTGCAACTGCTGCTGGTACAAGGTCAAAGTTCATAATCATGACCGCTAGTCCAGCAAGAAGGTAAAATCCAGCCATTACTGGGACGAATAAAGCCGTGACTTTTCCGATGCTCTTAATCCCGCCAATCAAGCAAGAGCCGTAAAAATTGTCAAGACAAGCCCTGTAACCCAGGCGGGCACTGAAAATGTTGATTGTACGACGCTGGCAACTGAATTTGATTGAACGAGGTTGCCAATCCCGAAAGCGGCAATTGCCCCAAAAAAGGCAAATAGCACCCCTAGCCATTTCTGGCCAAGTCCGCGTTCAAGATAATACATCGGTCCGCCGGACATCTCTCCATCCTTATCTTCGACCCGGTATTTAACGGCTAAAACAGCTTCCGCATATTTCGTCGCCATTCCGAAAAATGCCGTAATCCACATCCAGAACACAGCACCAGGTCCGCCTGTGAAAATCGCCGTTGCGACACCTGCGATATTGCCGGTACCGACAGTTGCAGCAAGTGCCGTCATCAAAGCCTGGAAATGTGAAATATCCCCTTCAGATCGTTTGTCCTGTTTTTTAGTAAAAGCCAGTTTGAGTGAGTAAGGCAGCAGTCTCATCTGCAAGAAACCAATGCGGAAGGTCAGGTAGATTCCCGTCCCAACAAGCAAAATCAATAAAGGAGGGCCCCAAACCCAGCCGCTGATTTTTCCAATCCAATCTTCAAATGTCATGATGCTCCTCCTAAAAAATTATATTCAGAAAATGTTCTTCAACAAGAATATTCTGATAATTAGTATTAAGTCAAGCAATATCTATTAGGTAAAACTTAGGAGGGAAGCTGAAAGCATACGTGAGTTGTTGTTGTATAGCTGTTTTTGAGGTTGTAAAAATATTATTCACTTTTAGAATTCACGGGAGAGCCACTCATAAAAAGTTACATTATTTTTCACAACACTTGCATGAAGTGATGACAATCGTGGAAAATGTTAGTTAGGAGGCAGGCAATGAGAGACCTGCAAAATGAGAAGGAAGACTCTAGGAGGAGAAAACATGGGCAGTTCGAAAAAGTTTTGGATGGGCATGGTGATAGCGCTTTGGCTGGAGGAGCGGTTACCCTTTTGGAAAATCGACACGACAGGCTGTAAAAGAGGATCTCAGCAAGGTTTCAAGCAGTGTTTCATATGTTGTAAAAAACCCCAATGAGTTTATTGAAGACCTGAGGGAAACAGCGAATAAAGTAAGGGTAACAGTGGAACAAGTAACAGAGGACGTTGCTTTTATTACTGAAAAAGTCGAAGAAATAAAGGATGTACCGCCTCAGGTTACGGAATTGGTCAAAGGTACGAAAGAAACGCTGAGGAAGATTGCAGCATCTGGTCAAGCACCGCAGCATATAGATGAAAAAGATTGATGGATTGACAAGCCCCAGACAGGAGCAAGGAAAGCATAAATGAGGTGAATGGATGGTTGATATATCATTTTTCAGGCATGTGTGGGACAGGATTCAAGAGGACGATGTTCCGGCACTTGCCGCGCAGCTTGCATATTTCTTTTTGCTTTCCTTGTTTCCGCTTTTGATTTTCCTGGTAACGCTTGTGCCATATCTGCAATATCAGAATTGGATATCCTCGGCTTTTTGATGACTATGCACCTGGTGAATCGATGGATTTAATTAAAAACAGTCTGCAGGATATCATGCAAAAAGACGGCAAATTGCTGAGCTTTGGATTATTGGCGACAATTTGGTCAGCCTCAAACGGAATCAATGCGATTGTAAGGGCATTTAACCGTGCATATCGAGTAGAGGAAACAAGGTCGTTTATCGTAAGCAGGCTTATGGCGATCTTTTTGACATTTGCGATGATCTTTGTGTTCCTGGTCGCTTTGATCCTGCCGGTGTTCGGAAAAGAAATCGGCAGCTGGCTGTTCGCAAATTTTGGACTGAAAGAAGAATTTCTTTACGTTTGGAATATGCTTCGCTGGGTGATCAGTATTTTGATTTTATTCATTGTATTTCTTGGTTTGTACTGGATTGCTCCCAACAAGAAGCTGACCTGCGTCAGCGGCATACCGGGATCAGTTTTCGCAACCGGAGGATGGGTGCTCGTATCACTCGGATTCTCTTACTATGTCAGCAGCTTTGCTTCCTACACCGCCACATATGGCAGCATCGGCGCAATCATTGTCCTGATGATCTGGCTTTACTTATCCGCGTATATCATCATCATTGGCGGGGAAATAAATGCTTATTATAGCCAAAAGAAAGCAGGGTGTTGAGGACATCCTTTATCCTGAAATTACCTCAGTTAACGCCTTCGGTTTTAGCAGAAGATACAAAAGAGGCTTGCTCCTCATTTTTGATTAAGGGGGAATTCAGGATGGCTAAGAAGACGAAGAAAGACGGTAGCACCAAGCAAAAAGGCAAAAGCAACCACAGCCAAAAAACATCCGGTTCAGCAAACGGATCAAACGGATATCATTAACACAAAGCGCCCCCATTCGGAGGGCGCTTTATAATTGTATGACAAAGAAATACAATCTCTCAGAAACAACACATGGACGAAATGGCTAAATAGAACTTATGACGGACAGAAATCATTGAAACTGAAGCAAAAGTGTCCGTCATAAGGGGTATGACGGACAGAAATCACCGGAACAGAAGCAAAAGTGTCCGTCATAAGGGGTATGACGGACAGAAATCACCGGAACAGAAGCAAAAGTGTCCGTCATCAAGGGAATGACGGACAGAAATCACCGAAACAGAAGTAAAAGTGTCCGTCATGAGAGCCATGACGGACAGAAACTGGCGTGACAGGTGAAAAAGTGTCCGTCATGAGATGCTCACAGCCATACTTCATTTCAGTAATCTTCAAATAACCAAAAACCCCCGCTGGATTAACCAGCAGGAGCTTCGTTTTATTTTAACAGCCTCAAACTATTTAATATGACCAGTATCGTGCTTCCTTCGTGGCCGATGACGCCGTATGGCAGGTCGAGCAGCTGCAGGAAGTTCGATGCAATCAGCACCATGATCACCAGGATGGAGAAGACGACGTTTTGCTTGACGATCCGGTTCATCCGGCGGGACAGGTCGATGGCTTCGGCAATCTTCGGCAGGTCGTTCTTCATCAGCACGACGTCAGCTGTTTCCAATGCGACATCGGAACCTTCGCCCATGGCAATGCCCACGTTAGCAGTTGCGAGTGCCGGGGCGTCGTTGATTCCATCTCCGACCATGGCAACCTGGCCGTATTGTTCTTTCAATTTCTTCAATTCTTGAACTTTTGTTTCAGGCAGGCATTCAGCAATGTATCCTTCTACATGGCTTTCGGCAGCGATTGCTTTTCCCGTGTTTTGGCTGTCGCCTGTGAGCATGACGGTGTATATGCCTTCTGATTTCAATAGGTCGATTGCCTGTTTTGTTTCTTCTCGGACAACGTCTTTCAAAGCGATCAAACCTGCCAGCTGCCCGTTCCGTTCAATAAACACAATCGTTTTTCCTTCAGCGGCAAGCTCTACTGCAGCGCCGCCTGAAAATGCTTCAGCGGCAGACCTTCCGACAAAGTCAGCTTTTCCGATTTTCCAATCCTCATTTTCCAAGTGAGCCTTCACGCCCCAGCCTGATACATCCTCGATGCTCTCAGGATGAACAAGCTCCTTGCCAAGCGTATCTTTGGAGTATTTTACGATTGCGTTAGCCAACGGGTGGTTGGAGTGGCTTTCAATCGATGCTGCTTTAAGCAGTACTTCATCGCGGTCCAGTCCATCAGCCACGATCATATTCGTTACTTCTGGCTTACCTTTTGTCAATGTACCTGTTTTATCAAAAGCAATTGCTTTAAGGTGGCTCAGGTTTTCCAGGTGGACGCCGCCTTTGAACAAGATTCCGTGCTTCGCGCCATTCGAAATCGCCGACAAAGTAGCAGGCATAATCGAGGCAACGAGTGCGCACGGGGAAGCGACGACGAGCAGGATCATCGCGCGGTAAAATGTCTCCGTCCAGCTCCAGCCAAGCAGATAATGGGGAACGAACATCATCAGTACAACGACTGCCAGAACGACCTTTACATAAGTGCCTTCAAACCGTTCAATGAACAGCTGGGAAGGCGACTTTTCGCTTTGCGCGTTTTGCACTAGCTGGATAATTTTTTGGAACAATGTTTCGTCGTTTCGTTTTGTGATTTCAACGGTAAGTGACCCAGTCAAGTTGACTGTACCGGCAAAAACATCGTCGCCGGAATCCTTTGAAACCGGAATCGATTCTCCGGTGATAGCAGCCTGGTCAATCGTCGTCTGTCCCCTGGCAACCTTGCCATCTGAGGGTATTCTTTCACCGGGCTTCACCAGGATCATGTCGCCAATTTCCAGTTCCGAAACATGCACTCTCTCTTCCACGCCATCTGTAATCCTCAATGCTGCCTCTGGCTGCAGCTCCATCAAAGAGGAAATTTCCTTGTGGCTTTTGTTCATCGTATACGTTTCAAGCGCTCCGCTCATAGCAAAGATAAAAATCAGGATTGCGCCTTCTGTCCAATATCCAATAATGGCCGAACCAATCGCGGCAAAGATCATCAGCATCTCGACGTTCAGCTCTTTGTCTTCGATTGTGGCTTCAATACCTTCCTTCGCTTTTGCAAAACCGCCAATTAAATAAGCCAGGATAAAAGCGATGACAGATGCTGTTTCTGTATCTCCCTTGCTCAAAATCCAGCCAGCCGCGATCAGGATCCCGCTAACGCTCGCGGCGATCAGTTCTGCGTGAGGCTTGATTTTTTCCATAAAGCTTACTTCTGGGACCGAATTCTGCTTTGCTAATGCATTTGCTCCCTGTGCCATCCTTTTCTCCTCCTTTAAAATATCTAATTGATACTAATAATCACAATCATTCCCCTTAAAAAACACGAAAGCTGCCACCAGATTGGTGACAGCGGAAATCCAAGTCAAAAGATACATATTGTGTTCACTATTATGTTACCATACAATATATGCTTTTTAAAAGAATAATTGCTTTCGTCTAAGGAGATAGTTTGATGACAACTAAAGACTTTTTTACACACCCGCTTGGAATTGCTGTTTCGGCTGCTGCGGCGACCCTTTTATGGGGAAGTGCGTTCCCGTTTATAAAACTGAGCTATATCAGCCTTGATATCAAGCCAGAAGAAATGGGTGAACAGATGCTGTTTGCAGGATACCGATTCCTGCTAGCAGGGGTGCTGATCCTGATCATGTTCCTTCTTTTAAAAAGGAGTATGAAATTCAGGCCCGATACGACTAAGTCTCTTCTGAAAATCGGCCTGTTTCAGACGTTCTTGCAATATGTCCTGTTTTATATTGGACTTAGTTATTCAACGGGCATCCAGGGTTCGATCATTGCCGGGACAACATCGTTTTTTCAGATCCTGCTTGCTCATTTCCTTTATCCAGATGACAGGATGAGCCGTTTGAAGGTTGCTGGTCTGATGGTCGGATTCACTGGAGTCATCTTCGCGAATTGGCCAAATGGGGATTACGAAATCAGCTTTGGCATCGGTGAAATTCTGTTGATGGGAGCAATGATGGCCGGAGCTTATGGAAATATACTCGCCAAGCAAGGCAGCGCTAAAATGGAGGTCATTTATTTAACGGCTTACCAGATGATTTTGGGATCCTTAGGTTTGATTGCGATTGGAGCCTTTTCAGTCGGACTTGCTCCATTCGATTTCGACTTAAAATCCGGATTGATGCTTCTCTATCTGGCATTCCTATCAGCGGCAGGGTTTATTTTGTGGAACAATGTTATGAAGTACAACCAGGTCGGGAAGGTTTCCTTGTACCTGTTCCTCGTCCCTGTATTCGGTGTAATTTTATCAGCAGTCCTGTTAGACGAACCCTTACATTATTTTGTCATAGCCGGATTAATATTTGTTGTGGTCGGAATCGTCCTTGTCAACCGGCCTGCACGAAAAAGAAACAGCCTCCCTGCGAAATAGGGAGGCTGTTTTGCATTGTTTAGGAAATCAGGGCTAAACGAGGCGCTTGCAATTTTTGTTCCTACACAGAATTTGCCTGTTGTGTCGATCCTTCATGCCGAACCGCGACAAGAGCAATAAAAATCAACAACAGCATCGTACTGATCACGTAAAAGAAGCTGATGCCTTTCAGCCACTGGATGGCCAGTCCGCCAATGAATGGGCCGCTGATGCTTCCAAAGCTGAAGAAAATTCCGCACATCAAATTGCCTGCTGGCAGCAGCTGTTTCGGCAGCAGGTCTGCCATATAGCTGATGCCAAGAGAGAAAGTTGATCCTACAACAGTTCCTGCGATAAAGAAGCAAATAAGCAATCCAGTCGTCGAATTCTCTAGTAATCCAGCGGCAGTAAAACTGATGAAGCCGGCTAGCGTGACGACGAGCAAGACATTCCTCCGGCCGAGCTTATCACTTAATATACCTAACGGGAGTTGTGAAAGAATTCCGCCGATCGCAAAGGCGGGTAGCAAGAGCGCGACCGCATCGACACCGATTCCTGATCTCATTGCATAAACAGGGAAGTTACCGTTAAGGCTGGCTTCCAAAAATCCGTAGCCAAACGGAGGCAGGAATGCGACCCAGGCGTATTTAAATACTTTTCCAAACCTTTTCATTGTCCCGAAGAATGAACTGCTGTCACTGTCATGTTCCGGGCGCTCATTTTTCAGCAGCCAGACGGTCAGCCAGGCGGCAAGGCTGATGGCAGAAGAAATGATGAAAGGCAGAGTCGTGTTCACTTTTAAAAAACCAGTCATCAATGGACCAGCAGCGAATCCCAGTCCGAAAAACAATCCGTAAAGCGAGATATTCCTTCCAAGCCTGTCTTTAGGCGAAAAAGAGGTAATCCATGTCTGTGTCGCAAAATGAAGCATGTGATCGCCAATCCCGATTGCCAGCCTTAGCAAAAACCAGAACCAAAACGACTTCCATAATGGAAATAGCGCAAGTGAGATGCTACCGTAAAGCCGCCAATAAGAATTATGGGTTTGTAACCAAATCTGCGGAGCGGGGCTTCCATTAATGGAGAGGCGATCAATATTCCTAAATACAAGCCTGTGGCATGAAAGCCATTCATCGATGATGACACGCCATCCTGTTCAAAAATAATCGCAATCAATGGAAGCAGCATTCCCTGTGAAAACCCTGAAATTGCGACTATGCTGACCAAAATCCAGAAACGAAGCTTCATATTTATATTCATAAAATTAAAATCTCCCCAAGTACTTAATACTCTTTAGATGTTAACGATATAAAAATTTATGTGCAACGGTTTTTATTTTTATTTATGGAAAAAATAGTGTAATCTCATGGTAATAGTCAAAATTAACTTTTTAAATAGAGGTTGCGATAGGGGAGAGAGTAACATGGAATTCAAAATGAAACCAGACGTGGGTTTTTTTACAGAAGTAGGCTTCGGAAGGCTGGATGTTGCTGGTGACGAGCAATATGGTTTCAGGCCTTACCAGCTGCTCGTGTCATCAGTTGCGGTGTGCAGCGGCGGAGTTCTTCGCAAGGTTTTGGAAAAAATGAGAATGGACATCAAGGATATACATATCCAGGCTGATGCTGAACGTGTCGAAGAGGAAGCGAACAGAGTAAGCAAGATTACCGTTCATTTCCGCATTGCCGGCAACAATCTCGATGAAAAGAAAATCGAAAAGGCAATGGTGTTGACAAGAAAGAACTGTTCAATGGTCCAATCGGTCATTGGCAGTATCGAGGTTGAAGAAACGTTCGAAATCGTTCAATAAATGTTCTAAAAGGCGAGTTACACCTTTAGCTCAATATGCTATAATCAGTATTGAAATTTACCTGTCTTAATATAATAGAACCAATGAACTCTGTTCCGGGAGGACAGGGTTCTTTTTTCGCTGTAATAGGAAGTTTCCAAGGAGTGTTCCGCGCATTATGGACATTTCAAGCCAGGTAAGCTGATTAAATGTCTAAAAAATGGCCTTTAATAGACATTTCAGGGTAAGCATGCCGAAAATGTCTAATAGTAAAGAACCTTAGGATCAAATTAAAATACTTAATAGAACGGTTATATAAGAAGGAGAATATGGAATATGGCTTTTGCTTATCGCACTCTATTTTACATCATTGGGTTAGTTATTCTATCTTTTGGAGTATCGATGACCATTAAAGCGGGATTGGGAACAGGTGCCTGGGATGCACTCAATGTCGGGTTATCGAAAACGGTGGGGCTGACACCAGGCAGCTGGGTTGTGATTGTTGGAATCGTCATGATCGTCGTCAATGCTGCTTTAGTAAAAAGACGTCCGGATGTAGCTGCGATTATCACCTTGCTCATCACCGGTGTGCTGATTGACTTCTGGCTTTTGCGTGTGTTTGAAGACATGGTGGTTACCGGTTATGCAAAGCAATTCGGGGTCTTTGTATTGGGAATGGTTGCACTAAGCTTTGGACTGGCGGTCTACCTCCAGCCGAAATTCCCGTTGATTCCTATCGACAATTTCATGATGGCATTGAGGGAACGGTTCGGTCTCAATCTGATGGTAGCAAAAACGCTTGGCGAAGTATTTGCCTTGTCTGCTGCGTTCATTTTTAAAGGACCAATCGGTATCGGAACTTTGATTGTAACTTTCGCGATCGGCCCGCTGATTCAATTGTTCTACCCTTACTGTGAAAAACTTTATAATAAGCTGCTCACTTCAGCACGATAAATTTGAGGCTCTGTCCATGAACAGAGCCTTTCATTATGTCTTCAAATAACAAAGTTTCCGAAAAGCTCCATAAATCTTGGATAAAGTTAATGAACTCCGAAAACACTATAAACAAACTTATAAGTTTCCTGTAGTGAAAGGAGAAAACAACACCAATGAAAAAAGCAGCAGCTATCCTTGTGATGACGATGGTTTTCATGATGTCCATTTTAGCGCCTGGCTTTGCTGAGGAAACAAAGACGAAAAAAGCTCCTCAACCAAAGCAGGCTGAAAAAGCAAAGTATACCATTCCGAGTTCTGTCATGAATATCACGAAGGACAATACTTACCCTAATCCGACGGAGGATTTGCCTTTCCTTCAGCCAAGCGAGCTTACGAAGAACTTGATCAAAACATCAAAAGTGAAGATTGAGAACCCGGATTTAATTCGTATGCTGAATGAAACGACCATTAGCAGCACTCCTTTTGCAATCGGTTATCGTGCGATTGTATACCTTGGAGAATGGCCGTTGAATTATGTATCGAGTGAAACTTCCCCAAACTGGGAATTCCAGAAAATCAATACGAACTACTATGATAATCGCGGCGGAAATTCTATTTATCAAATTCATTATGTTCAAGAGCAGCAAAAATCTGTAAAGGGCGGCTTGACGGCAAAAATCAAGAGCGCTGAAGATGTGCAAAAGATGATGCTTTTAAAAGCAGCAAAGAAAACAGGACTGCCGCTAGCGTTTGAAACGATTGTCGGTGCCGGAACGAAAAAAGACCATATCTATAATATCCAGCCAAAACGCCTCGGATACCTTTACGCCTACGCTCCAGCCATAAATGAAAAGGGCAAGGTGACATATGGAGAGGTCTACTTGATGCTAAAAGGGAGCAAGAAGTTCATTGTCGTCAAAAATGTCGTTTCGCAGGGAATAGGTGCGTGGATTCCGATTCAGGACCATGTTAGCTTCGGTTTTGTATCCAGCGAAAGACCAAGATAAATATTAATGAAACAGCCTTACTCCAATTAAAGAGGAGTAAGGCTTGTTTTATTGTTTAGTAATTTTTTCCTCTTGACAAAAGGTAGATATATCCTGTTTAAGGCTTGTCCGATCCGGGAATTAGTTAGACATAACAAAATAAAACACCAAAAATTAAAGGAGGAACTAGAATATGTCTGAAAATATCCTTTCAAACAACCAAAACTCAATGGGTAACAATTCAAGCTCATACAATATGAACAACAACATGTATACTTCTTCAACGGAGAACGCTTCATACGATACAACAACTGGTACAACAACATACGCAAGCACAAATTCAGGTGATTCTTATTCTAACAATACTTCGATGGGCGGCTACTCTGGCAGTTATGGAGTAAGCTCAAATAACTCAAGCTCGTCAAACGGCAAGCTTATGAAGGGCGTCCTTATTGGAGCGGCAATCGGAGGTGCATTAACCTTGCTTGATTCAAACACTCGCACAAGGGTGAAGGATAAGGCTGTGAATGCAAAAGACACATCCATGAACGTGTTCAGCGAAGTCAAAAACAATCCTTCTGACGTAAAGGACCAAATGATGAGCAGCTTTAAGGAAGCATCCAGCATTTTAAAAGAAGCGATCAGTGATGCTCAAAACCTTTACCAGCGCCTGAATGATGATGTATTCAGCAAGGTAAACGAGGCAAAGTTCAATTCTTCCGAAGCATTGCAGACAGTGATGGACGCTAAGGATGAACTCAAGGAAGTTGGATCAAAAGTGAAGGAAGCAGGCTCTACAGCAATGGACAACCCTGTTGTCAATTCTGCATCCAAATCAAGCACATCAAACTCAAATTCAAACGGTGGTGCTGATGCATATGCTACTGGCATGGAGAGCAAACCATCTGATACTACAGGTCTAGGAAACACTTCTAATACCTTCACAGTATCACCGGAAAATCAGAAGAATGATAACAACCGATAAATTCAATTGATAAGCCAGTCCTGATTTCCAGGGCTGGTTTTTTATGTCTTAACTCCCATATATTTGGTTGTTTTCTACTTTGGTCTACAGGGTATTAATAGTACAAGCGGATAGATGGGAGGACATTGTCAATGGAAAAGAATTTTAAACCACGCTCTAATAGGTGTGACTATGATAGAGAAACAGCAACGGGTAAAATTGCGATGGCGGCTTCGGCACATCCTATTGCTACTGATGCCGCAGAAAAAATACTCCGTGAAGGAGGCAATGCGATTGATGCGGCAATCGCCCTCCAATTTGGCTTGAATGTCGGGGAACCGATGATGAGCGGTGTCGGTGGCAGCGGATTTTTTATGGTTTACCATGCCGAAAGCAAGACAACGAAAATTTTTGATGGCCATACAATGGCACCGAAAGCTGCTTATCCAGAACTTTTTTTAGATGATAAAGGAGAGGTTATCCCTTTTAAGAAAAGGTCAACCCAAGGCATTGCTGTAGGAGTTCCAGGAATTCTGAAAGCAATGGAAGCGGCAAGAAAGGAATATGGGACAAAACCGCTAGCCGATTTGATCGAGCCTGCTGCACAGGCAGCTGAAAAAGGTGTGGAAGTCAACTGGGTGATGGAAGAAATCCTTAACACCTTTGATTACCGACTTGGCGAGCATGCGAAGGAACTGTTTCAGCCAGGGGGAAAATCCCTAAAGGAAGGGGATGTCTATCAGAAGGAGCACCTTGCGAAAACATTCCGCATCCTTCAGCGTGATGGGATTAAGGCATTCTATGAAGGTGAGATTGGTGAAGCGATTGTCTCGACTTTAAAAGAGCTTGGCGGGATCATGGAAATGTCAGACCTCAGAGACTATGAGATCACAGTTGATGAACCAATTTGGGGTACGTACCGAGATTATAAAATTGCATCCTCCAACATGCCTAGCGCCGGAGGGACAACGATGCTGCAAATACTGAAATTGCTCGAGGGCTTTGACCTCAGCAAGTATAATGCTAAATCATGGGAAAAATATTACTTGTTTACAGAAGCAATGAGGATTGCTTTTTCAGATAAAATCGCTTTTGCAGGTGATCCTAAGTTTGGCGAAATTCCGTTAAAAGGATTGCTCAGTGAGGAATATCTTGCAGAACGCCGCAAACTGATTAATTTTGAACGCAGGAATGACTCAGCCGATTTCGGCAATCCATGGGCTTATGAGGATGGGAAAGAAATCAAAGTCATCCGTCAGCCTTTTGAACCCGAGAGAGAAAGAAGTGAGACAACCCATTATACTGTGATGGATAAATGGGGCAATATTGTCTCCTGTACCTCAACGGTTGAGCATCCTTTTGGATCCGGCATAATGGTTAATGGGTATGGTTTTGTTTTAAACAACGAAATGACAGACTTTGATGCGATTCCTGGAGGCCTCAATGAAGTCCAGCCTGGCAAACGACCGGTAAGCTGCAAGACGCCTACGATTATATTCAAGAACGATGAACCGATGCTTACACTTGGCTCACCGGGCGGTCCAACAATTGTTGGCTCGGTATTCCAAACGATCGTCAATGTTCTTGATTTTGGAATGGACCTTAAAGAAGCTATTGAGGAGCCGAGGATTTTCAATAGTACCGGCCGCTCATTGGCTGGGAAGCTGGGATAAGCATGGAGGCGAAAGGTGAATTGGAATCGAGAGGCTTCGAGTTCGCCGATGGACCATTCCCGCTCGGCAACGTGCAGGCAATCCAGATTGATCGTGAAAAAGGGCTCATATACGGTGCTGCTGATTCAAGCAGGGAAGGTAAGGCTACCGGGCTTGATGAATAACTATATGAAAAGAAGCAGGCTGAATTCAAATTCAGCCTGCTTTTATTGGTCAACGCTAGCCAGAGTATGGGTTTTTGAATCCGCCTTTTTTTAACAGAGATTTTTTCCTAAAAAAGCATGGACAAACATATCGAGAAGGGGGAATACTATCCAATAGATAGATGTGTAACTCCTTATCTAACTATTTGCCGCAATATTGCACAATTCCCCATTTTTAGGTAGGATGTTAAAGGTAGTGAAAGGAGAGAGAAAATTTGGGAAGTCCAATAAATGATAAAAATACGCAGGTTGTATTCTTGAAACAGCGTTTGGATATGTTTGCTGAATTGCTTGAAGCGATTGATCCGGAAGAAACGGATCTTGAGGATATCGACCGCATGATCCAAATCGTCGAAGAAATGGACGCAAAATGCCGCGAATTCAAACATCGCGATATGTAAAAAAGACCTTTTTGATGAGGTCTTTTTTTTGTGTGTTCAATAATACTTGTCGGGGCTGACCAAGCGCTTGCGCTTTTCAAGTTTGTAAACGATTCCACTTTCTATCTTTAAATGTAAACCTGATAGGAGTATAATGATATCGGAGAAATTGTTATAGATTTTCATATATAAAGAGCTAGAAAGATAAGGGGAGAGGGGTAGTCAGATGAATATCGAAAAGTTTCAGGAAAGCATGTACAAGCTGATTGTTGAAACATCCACGAACCTGCCGAAGGATGTACGAAGGGCAATCAAAGCGGCGGCGGAACGCGAGAACGCGGGAACCCGTTCGGCGATGAGCCTTGATACGATCAAGAATAATATTAAAATGGCTGATGATAATGTATCACCAATCTGCCAGGATACCGGCCTGCCAACCTTCAAAATCAAAACTCCGGTTGGTGCCAACCAAATTGAAATGAAAAAAGCGATTTACAATGCTATTGCGCAGGCAACGAAGGATGGGAAATTGCGTCCAAACTCCGTTGATTCACTGACAGGGGAAAATAGCGGTGACAATCTTGGCGGCGGAACTCCTGTCATCAAGTTCGAGCAATGGGAAAAAGATCATATCGACGCACGCCTGATTTTAAAGGGCGGCGGCTGTGAAAATAAAAATATCCAGTACAGCCTTCCAGCTGAACTGGAAGGACTTGGACGTGCTGGCCGTGACCTGGATGGTATCCGAAAGTGCATCATGCATTCGGTTTACCAGGCACAGGGACAAGGCTGCAGCGCCGGGTTCATCGGCGTTGGAATCGGCGGTGACCGTTCTTCCGGTTACGACCTTGCGAAAGAGCAGCTGTTCCGTACGGTTGACGATGTAAATCCGCATCCAGAACTTCGCGACCTTGAAGAATATGTAATGGAAAATGCAAATAAGCTAGGAATTGGCACGATGGGCTTTGGCGGCGAAACAACCCTTCTTGGCTGCAAAGTGGGTGTCATGAACCGTATTCCTGCTAGCTTCTACGTATCTGTAGCATACAATTGCTGGGCATATCGCCGTCTAGGTGTAGCCGTGAACCCAGAAAGTGGAGAGATTCAGGAGTGGATGTACCAGGAAGGCGAGAAAATCGACTTCGCACAGCCTGCAGCCCAGGAAATCGCTGCAGCAGTTGAAGCACCAGTTGAACAGAATGTCGTTACGCTGACAGCTCCTATTACTGAAGAACAGATTCGTGAGCTGAAGGTTGGGGATGTTGTCCGGATTGATGGCATGATGTATACCGGCCGAGACGCTATCCATAAGTATTTGTCAGACCATGATTCGCCAGTTGATCTGAATGGCCAGGTCATCTACCATTGTGGTCCAGTTATGCTCAAGGATGAGGAAGGCAACTGGCATGTGAAGGCGGCAGGACCGACAACAAGTATTCGTGAAGAACCTTACCAGGGCGATATCATGAAGAAGTTCGGCATCCGCGCTGTTATCGGTAAAGGCGGAATGGGAGCGAAGACGCTCGCTTCTTTGAAAGAACATGGTGGTGTTTACCTGAATGCAATCGGCGGTGCAGCTCAATATTATGCTGACTGCATCAAATCCGTGGAGGGTGTTGACCTTATGAATTTCGGGATTCCGGAAGCAATGTGGCACTTGAATGTCGAAGGCTTCACTGCAGTTGTCACAATGGATTCACACGGCAACAGCCTGCACGAGGAAGTAGAAAAATCATCACTTGAAAAATTGGCGCAGTTTGCTGATCGAGTATATAAATAAATTTAAACGACAAAAGGAGACTCGCTGTTATGGCGGTCTCCTTTTGCTATTTACAAGAATTTTTTTCACCTCCTGACAAACACTAAGGAAAAACATCAATGGAGGAACATCATGAAGACGATTGTTAAAGTTATTCTCGCGTCAGCGTTGCTGCTCTTGATTACCTTGCCAGCGACAACAGGTGCGGAGGAAAACTCCAACTCACCAATGCACTGGGGCTTCAAGAAGGGACGCAACGGAAGGCAGGCAGATGCCGGCAGGATGTTTGAGGTCATCCTCGAAGACCATGGAGCAGTTTATAAAGGTGACAAGAATTCAAAGGACATTTATTTGACCTTCGATAATGGTTATGAAAATGGCTATACCGAGAAAATCCTTGATATTTTAAAAGAAGAAAAAGTTCCGGCGGCTTTTTTGTGACAGGACATTATCTCGAAAGCGCTCCGGAGCTTGTCGCCAGGATGGCAAATGAAGGCCATATCATCGGCAATCATTCCTGGCACCATCCGGATATGACGAAAATCAGTGATGAAAAAATCAATAAGGAACTGGAAATGGTCAAAGCTGAGACCGAGAGAATCACTGGTAAAAAACATATGGCATATTTGCGGCCGCCGCGAGGGATTTTCAGTGAAAGGACGATGGCAGTGGCGAAGGAAGCCGGCTATACCCATGTATTCTGGTCACTCGCTTTTGTTGATTGGAATACAGACCAGCAGAAAGGCGCGCAGTACTCATATGATAAAATCATGACGCAGATCCATCCAGGTGCCGTCCTGCTGCTGCACACTGTATCAAAGGACAACGCCGACGCCTCGGAAAAGTAATCAGGGATTTGAAAGAACAAGGCTACAAATTTAAAAGCTTGATGATTTGATGCTAAGCAAGAGCGGTATGAAGGATCCGATGTTGTATTGATTCGAAGTCCCAGCATTTTTACAGTGCTGGGACTTTTGAAATTGGAAAAAATGAAGCGGTTTTTCCAGTTCGCCAATAAAATCAGATTTTCGCCAATATAATGAAATTATCGCCAATAAAAGGTGATTTTCGCCAATAAAAATTAATTATCGCCAATAAAATTGTGAACTCCGCCAATAAAACTTGAAAGCGCAAATTATCCCGCTGAAATTCAAATCGATTTTGTAAAATAAGAGCCGTAATCTATACAAACTTCGATAAAAACCTGCAAAAATGCTATAATACGGGAAAAATACTTAAGGGCGGTTAGTATATGTGGGAAGAAACAGTGGCATTTTCCGGGCCCTTTGATTTTGACCTTGCTTTAAGCAGGCTTGCGCTCGATCCTTTGCATTATGTTGATATTGAAAAGCGGCTTGTTAAGGTTCCGCTTTCTGTTAATAATAAAAAAATAGTCGCAGAAGTCGTCGGAACCGGGACTCTGGAAAAGCCTGAATTCCTCATCCGTGCGGAGACTGAAAAAGACAGGGCGCTTGAGCGTCTGTCTGAAATTTTTCAATGGAACGTGAAGTTGATTCACATCCATGAGCATTTCCAGACGACGGAGTTAAAGAGCTTGTTCGGTGAACATTATGGCACTCCGCTTGTCCTTGAATTTGATCCCTTTTCTAGTTTAATTAAGAGCATAATCCATCAACAGGTCAACCTTAATTTTGCTTTTGCCTTGACAGAACGATTTGTAAAAACATACGGCGAAGAGATGGACGGAGTCTGGTTTTATCCGTCGCCTGAAAAAGTGGCGCAGCTTACGGTTGAAGAGCTGCGCGAATTGCAATTCAGCGGACGGAAGGCTGAGTATGTGATCGGGATCGCGGAACTGGCAGCGTCCGGACAACTTGATTTTGAAAAAATGAAATCAAAACCTGATGCAGAAGTTGCCCAGGAATTGATCAAGATTCGCGGAGTTGGTCCGTGGACTGTTGAAAACTTCCTGATGTTCGCGCTCGGAAGGCCGAATTTATTCCCAATGGGCGACATTGGGATTCAGAATGCACTGAAGAAATATTTTAATCTGGATGAAAAACCGACTCCAGCACAGATGGAAAAGTATAAAGAACCGTGGAATCCTTATTTAAGCTATGCTTCGCTCTATTTATGGAGAAGCATTGAATAATTGGAGTGAAGTTTTATGAAAAAAGAGCAGCAACCACAAAAAAATCAGCAAGTCAAAAAAGGCCACCAAGTAAGTAAGGGCCAGTATAAGAAAAAAGGCCAGCACTCGCAAAAAGGCCAGCAAACGAACAAAGACCAGCAAGGAACGAAAGTGGAGCTGAAACAGACCTTCCCGCTGACAATCAAGCGACTTGGCATTAATGGGGAGGCGTCGGCTATTTCAAGCGCCAGGTCGTGTTCGTGCCGGGCGCGCTGCCTGGTGAGGAAATAGTTGCGGAGGCAACAAAGGTACACCCGAAGTTTGCTGAGGCGAAAATCAAGAAAATCCGTAAACAATCAGAGCATCGGATCAAGCCGCTTTGCCCGGTATACGACCAGTGCGGTGGCTGCCAGCTCCAGCATTTGCGCTATGACCAGCAGCTCAACGAGAAACGGGACATTGTCATCCAGGCTTTGGAACGCCATACAAAGCTCAAGATTGACGAGCTGGAGATCAGGCCGACAATTGGGATGGAGAATCCATGGGGTTACCGGAACAAGAGCCAATTCCAGGTTGGCGAAAAGGATGGGAAAGTGCTTGCCGGATTATATGGCTTGAATTCACATAACTTGATCAATATTGAGCAGTGCGCGGTCCAGCATCCGGCAACGTCGAAGGCTACCGAGGTGGTAAAAGGCATTCTTCAAGATTTGAAGATTCCGATTTACAATGAGAAAAAGCACAAAGGACTCGTGCGTACAATCGTGGCGAGAACAGGAGTACAGACCGGAGAACTGCAAATTGTCCTGATCACAACGAAAAAAGAGCTGCCGAAAAAGGATATCATCATCCAGGAAATCAAAAAACGGCTTCCTAAGGTTAACTCGATTGTGCAAAACATCAATGGGGAAAAGACATCCGTCATCTTCGGTAATGATACAGCGACACTGGAAGGCAGCGATTTTATCCAGGAGACACTGGGCGATCTGCAATTTGAACTGTCGGCTCGGACGTTCTTCCAGCTTAACCCTGAACAGACTGTAAAACTCTACAATGAAGCGAAATCAGCTGCCATGTTGACTGGCAAGGAAAAGCTTGTTGATGCATATTGCGGCGTTGGGACCATTGGACTGTGGATGGCAGATCAGGCTGGCGAGGTTCGCGGAATGGACGTCATTCCTGAATCAATTGAGGATGCGAAGAAGAATGCTGAAAAGCACGGAGTCAAGCACGCCAGATTCTATATGGGCAAAGCGGAAGAACTGCTTCCGAAATGGTTGAAGGAAGGATGGCGTCCGGATGTGATCGTCGTCGATCCGCCTCGAACAGGCTGCGATGAGGAGTTTCTAAAGACAGTTCTGAAAATCAAGCCGAAAACCTTCGTGTACGTATCCTGCAACCCATCAACGCTTGCAAAGGATATCATGACACTGGGCTCCCAGTATAAAGTTGAATATATCCAGCCAGTGGACATGTTCCCGCACACTTCACAGATTGAGAGTGTCACGAGACTGGTTCTTAAATGAAAAAAGCGCCGGCCCGGATTTTGGGCTGGCGCTTTAACGTATATTTGATAAACCTTTATTAATGAAGTTGTTTATAATCTCGGCCATTTCCCTCGGTGTTTTATCCATCCCGTTTTCTACCCAATTTTTAATGACATAAATACTTCCGCTAACAACAAAAATATTTATATATTCAAATGTTTCGGTGTCAAACTGGTTGTTTGAAAGCCAATTTTTGAAAATATATTCCTGGGTGATCATCATCCCTTTTTTCTGAAAGTGTATATCGCTATTTTCGCTTAGAAGCATTTGGCATACGTCAGGTTTTTTTGCAATATACTCAAGAATCTTCTCTGTCATCATTAGAGCTTCTTCTTCTTTTGAAAAATTGTAATGGTTAAGTGTCGAAACCATGTCTTCAATGAATTCTTCTTCAATTGCATTCAGCAGGTCATATTGACTGGAATAATGAGAGTAAAATGTGGAACGATTGATGTCTGCCTCTTCACAGATTTCTTTGATCGTGATGTTTGAAATGGGCTTATTTTTCAATAATTCCATCAGACCTTCTTTTAAAACCATCTTTGTATACTTTTTTCGTCGGTCCACTTCCCAACACCCTTCCTTTATCTGTAAAACAGTGAATTAACCAACAATAAGTAGTTTTATGTTGTGAATATAACGTAATGTACACAACTGTTTGTTGAATAGACAACACGGTGTTTATATAATGATAAAGTGTAATGGCAAAAGACTCAAGTGAGGTTAAAGAATGATAAGCATGGCAGAAAAAATCATAAAACATAAGAAAGCTGTTGTCATAGCGTTTGTTATATTTGCGTTAGTTTCGACGGTGGCGCAATTTTTTGTATCGGTCAATTATAATATGGTGGATTATCTGCCTGAAGATGCCCAATCAACAAGGGCTATGGAAATCATGGAAAGAGAGTTTACTGCTGAGGTACCGGATACGAGGGTCATGGTAAGGGATATATCCTTGCAGAAAGCACTCAGCCTAAAAGAGAAATTGTCAGCCATTGATGGTGTTGGAGAGGTCATTTGGCTCGATGATGTGGTGGATTTGAAAACCCCCCTAGAAATGGCAGACAAAGAGACAGTCGAAAACTACTATAAAGATGGAAATGCGCTATTCTCGATCAGTGTCCGCTCAGGTGATGAGGTTGCGATTACCGATGCTATTTACGAACTGATCGGCGAAGACGGAGCGATTGCGGGCGAGGCCATCAATACCGCCTCTTCACAAAAAATGGCTGGAACAGAATCCATGTACGCGGCGATTTTGCTTGTGCCAATCATTATTTTCATTCTAGTTGTCTCCACGACGTCGTGGGTGGAACCGTTATTTTTCCTGACGGCGATTGGCGTTTCGGTCCTGATCAATCTCGGAACGAACATTTTTATCGGCGAGGTGTCTTTTGTAACCCAGTCAGTAGCCCCGATTCTGCAGCTGGCGGTTTCGCTCGATTATGCCGTATTCCTGCTTCACAGTTTCTCTGATTATCGAAAGAAAACGAATAATCCAGAAGAAGCGATGCGGCTTGCGATGAAAAAGTCATTCCCGGCGATCACCGCCAGTGCGGCTACAACCTTTTTTGGATTCATCGCATTGACGTTCATGAAATTCGAAATCGGCTCAGACCTTGGAATCAACCTGGTAAAAGGAATCGTTTTGAGCTTCATCAGTGTCATGGTGTTTTTACCGGCGCTTACTTTACTTTTCTATAAATGGATGGGCAAAACGCAGCATAAAAGCTTCGTGCCGAGCTTTACCGGAATCGGCAGCTTTGTCGTCAAATTGAAAATCCCAAGCCTGCTGCTTGTCTTTGCCATTCTCGTTCCAAGCTTTTTGGCACAAAGCAATACGGCATTTACGTACGGGCTTGGCGAACAACCGGAAACGACACGTGCTGGCAGTGATTTTATCGAGATAAAAGAAGCATTTGGAGAAACAACTCCGATTGTCCTTTTGGTTCCGACAGGAGATCGGGCAAAAGAAGCGGAGCTTGTCGAGGAGCTTGAGAACCTGGATTACGTCACAAGTGTGATTGCCTATGTGAATATGGTTGGCTCGGTCATCCCGCCTGAGTACCTTGATGAATCAATCACTAACGAGTTTTATTCCGAGAATTACAGCAGGATTATCATCAATACGAATCAGGGGACAGAAGGGAATATTCCTTTTTCAATTGTCCAAAAAGTAGAAGCAGCGGCTGCCAAATATTATGATAATCAGGCGCTTAGTCTCGGAGAAAGCGTAACATTGTATGATATCAAGAATGTTGTGAATAAGGATAATACCGTAGTGAACGTGCTGACGGTCGTGACGATTGCGATTGTCCTTCTGGCAACCTTTAAATCAATTTCGATTCCGCTCGTATTGCTGATCACAATTCAATCAGCAGTCTGGATCAATCTGTCGATTCCGTATTTTACAAGTTCATCGCTTGTGTTTGTCGGATATCTGATCATCAGTACGGTACAGCTGGCGGCAACGGTGGACTATGCGATTTTGCTGACGGAAGCTTACCAGCATAACCGCCAGGAAATGTCCGCTAAAAAAGCAATCGTAAAAACATTGGATGAAAAAACGTTTTCCATTTCAATATCCGCAGCGATTCTATCGAGTGTCGGGTTTATTTTATGGATGACGTCGTCAACCCGATTGTTGGATCCATTGGCTTATTATTAGGCAGGGGTGCATTGCTGGCATTTGTAATGGTGGTGTTTTTATTGCCCGCCATGCTGCTGGTATTCGATAAATTCATTATAAAGACGACTTATAAAGCAAATTTTTACGAGGAGAAATGATGATGAGAACTAAACAAATACTGTTTGCTTCGCTGGCGCTGATGATTTTCTTGCCTTCATTTCTTAGTTATGGAGCTGCAGCAGAAGCTGAAGGAAAAGTTACCTCTAAGGATGAAGTCGTATACGCTACATTAAAATCCAATGGAAAACTCGATGACATATTTGTCGTCAATACTTTGGAGGTAGCCAAGGCAGGAAAAATAATCGATTATGGGAAGTACAGCAGCGTCAAGAACCTGACTGATCTATCCGAACTTGATCAGAATGGCCAGGCTGTCCAAATACATGCCCCTGAAGGAAAGTTTTATTATCAGGGAAACATAGAAGACAAAACTGAATTGCCATGGAATATTGAGATTTCCTATCTGCTTGATGGACGGGAGGTTGAAGCAACTGAGCTCGCGGGAAAAGAAGGTCATGCAGAAATTAAAATTAATACTTCTGCTAACGAAAAGGCAGACAGCGTTTATTTTGAGAATTACTTATTGCAAGTTTCCCTGAAACTCTCAAATAGCTATCAAAATATAGAAGCAACTGGGGGTATGGTTGCGAATGCAGGAAAGAATAAACAAATTACTTTTACTGTCATGCCTGGACAAGAGGAAAGCCTTATTGTGGAAGCGGACGTCACAGATTTTGAGTTCAGCGGCATCGATATCGCAGCGGTTCCTTCCACTCTTCCGATCGATACTTCAGAAATGGAGAACATGACCGATGACATGTCAGCATTGTCTGATGCAATCAGTGAATTGAATAATGGTGTTGGGGACCTGAAGAAAGGTGTTTCGGAACTGAACAATGGCGCAGCAAGCCTGCGTGATGGTTCAGCAAGGTATAAAAACGGCATCAGCCAGCTTTCCGATTCCTCGGCTGAGTTAACAGGAGCATCCCAATCAATTGGCGATGCATTGAAAAAAATAAGCGCATCATTATCTGGTGATTCTGCCCAGATGGACATGACAGGCTTGAGTGAACTGCCAGGCGGACTGACACAGCTCGCAAATGGCATGAATCAAGCAGCTGATGGGCTAATCACTTTGCGTGATAATTATGCAATGGCTTATGGAGCTTTGGATGGAGCGATCAAGAAGATCCCAGCTCATCAGCTTTCAGAGGAAGAGATTGCTGGACTACTTAGCAGCGGTGCTGACGCAAATGTTGTCAATAAACTGGTTGAGACCTATAAGTCTGCTCAAGAAGTAAAAGTGACATACGCTAATGTACAAGAGGTCTTTGCGGCTGTTGACCCTGCCTTAAGCAAGGTCAGCGGGTCTGTAAAAGAAATGAGAGGGAATCTAACAGCAATCGCCAACGAACTTTCTGCTTCCCTCGATGAAATGGATATGGGTGCACTTGGCGAACTGCAGAAAGGTCTCACGACATTGTCCTCCAATTACGGAGAGTTCCATTCCGGATTGATAAGCTATACAAAAGGAGTAAATGAGTTATCTTCTTCATATTCGCAGCTGCATTCAGGACTCGCTGGTTTGGCAGATGGTACAGGCGAATTGAATAAAGGAGTCGGCGAACTCCATAACGGAACAAGTGAATTACACCAGGAAACGAAGAATCTGCCTGAGCAAATGCAGCAGGAAATCAATGAAATGATCAAGGAATATGATAAATCAGAATTTGAACCTGTTTCCTTCGTTTCCGCTAAAAACGAGAAAGTGACCTCCGTACAATTCGTAATCAAAACAGAAGCCATTAAAAAAGAAGAGCAAGTGACGAAGAAAGCAAAGACTGAGAAAAGGAAAGGATTTTGGGATCTTTTATTAGAGTTGTTTTAAGAGGTAGGGGCAGTTCAGGAGACCTGATGAATGGCTTCCGGGACTGTCTCTTTGTTTTTTTACCAATTCAGATTGGAATGATGGTTTTAAGGCTGGTAAAAGGGTAAAATTCGATAAGGAAGGCAAAATAATTATGTTAGCGTAAAAAGACAACAGCTGCATGGATTGAGGAGGAATATAATGATCAGCGATAAATTGGTAAATGGTTTGGTCGAACAAATGAATTATGAGTTTTATTCTGCGCACGCGTACATGGCAATGGCTGCGTATTGCTCAGCGGAGAATCTGGACGGTTTTGCGAATTTCTTTTTGGTACAAGCTGAAGAAGAACGCTTCCATGCGATGAAATTTTACAATTTCATCAACGATATGGGTGAGCGCGTGACATTCGATGGATTCCACGCTCCATCAAACGACTTCGAGTCTGTTCTTGATGTTTTTGAAAAAGGACTTGAGCACGAAAAGGAAGTAACGCGCCGCATTTATAATCTTGCAGATATCGCGCTTGATGAGCGCGAACACGCTACGATGACCTTCCTCAAATGGTTCATTGAAGAACAAGTTGAAGAAGAAGCCCTGTTTGACAGCCTGATTCAAAAGCTCCGCCGCATCGACAAGGACAGCAACGCATTCTTCATGCTCGAAAACGAACTAGCCCAGCGTTCATTTACTGCACCAGTGTGAACATAAACAGGTACAGCAGGATTCCCCGGTTGGGAATCCTGTTTTTTATTTAATAGGAAATTATAGTTTCCTAACCAATAAGAAAGCCCGCTAACTAATCGTTTAGCGGGCTTTCGCTCGTGGTATACGTCCATATAGGAGCATAGCCAATCGATTATACAAAGCAACTTTAGAGAGATTACATATTTTGGCATGCTTCTACATCAAGAATGGGAGGAATGAATCAGTGAGTAAAGACGGGAAAAATCAAGAGCTAAACGAAAATTCAAAGAATCAGCAGCTGGACCAGTTCAAATCCGGGCATGACGGAAAAGCAATGACGACTAACCAGGGGCTGCGTGTTTCCGAAGATGAACATTCCTTGAAAGCGGGAGACCGCGGACCAACATTGATGGAAGACTTCCATTTTCGTGAGAAGATGACCCATTTTGATCATGAGCGTATTCCAGAGCGTGTAGTCCATGCGAGGGGATTTGCCGCTCACGGCTATTTCCAGGTATACGAGCCAATGGCTGAATATACGAAAGCAGGATTCCTGCAGGATCCGGGCAAAAAGACTCCAGTGTTTGTGCGCTTTTCAACGGTGGCCGGTTCACGCGGATCAGGTGACACCGTCCGTGATGTCCGGGGTTTCTCTACGAAGTTTTACACAGAAGAAGGGAACTATGATCTTGTCGGGAACAATATTCCTGTATTCTTCATTCAGGACGCGATTAAATTCCCTGATTTGATCCATGCGGTCAAGCCAGAGCCGCATAATGAAATCCCCCAGGCACAGTCAGCGCATGACACGTTCTGGGATTTTATCGCGAATAATACGGAGTCTGCGCATATGATTATGTGGCATATTTCAGATCGTGCAATCCTCGCAGCTTCAGAATGATGGAAGGCTTCGGGGTTCATACATTCAGGTTTGTCAATGAGCAGGGCAAGGCCCGTTTTATAAAATTCCATTGGAAACCAGTACTGGGTGTTCATTCACTAATATGGGACGAAGCTCAGAAGCTAGCCGGGAAGGATCCGGACTTCCATCGACGTGACCTTTTTGATGCGATCGAGATGGGAAATTATCCAGAGTATGAGCTGGGCGTCCAGATGATTGACGAAGAAGATGAATTCAAATTCGATTTCGATGTATTGGATCCTACAAAGATCTGGCCTGAGGAAGAGGTACCGGTAAAGATCATTGGAAAAATGACGCTGAACCAGAATGTGACCAATTACTTTGCGGAAACAGAACAGGTAGCGTTCCACCCTGGACATGTCGTGCCGGGCATCGATTTTTCAAATGATCCGCTTCTTCAGGGGCGGTTGTTCTCCTATACTGATACTCAGCTATCCCGTCTTGGAGGTCCTAACTTCCATGAAATCCCGATCAACAGGCCAGTTTGCCCGTTCCATAACAACCAGCGCGATGGCATGCACCGGATGACGATTGATCGCGGCCAAGTGGCATATCATAAAAACTCAATGCAGAACAACGATCCGAAGCCTTCGCCTGCTAGTGCAGGAGGATATGTACATCACCAGGAAAAAGTGGAAGGACGGAAGGTCCAAGCTCGCAGTGACAGCTTTAAGGACCATTATTCCCAGGCAACGCTCTTCTGGAACAGCATGTCTGATGTGGAAAAGCAGCATATGATCGAAGCCTTTAGTTTCGAACTCGGAAAAGTGAAGAGCAAGGATGTGCAGCAGCAGGTGGTTGAGATGCTCGGCAATATCGATACCTTCCTTGCTGAGCAAGTAGCCGAAAGCTTAGGTGCCAAGAATCCGACAAGCAAACCAGCAGATGTAACCAAGAGTTCGCCGGCATTGAGCCAGATGAATACATCAAAGCTGCCGAATACCAGAAAGGTAGCAATCCTTGCTGATCATGGCTTTAACGGAGCGGAAGTTCCGGCTTGATGGAAATGCTGAAGATGAGCGGCATTACCGCAGAAATCGTCAGCAAGCAGCTAGGGGTGATCAAGGGTGAGGATGGCACTGAGCTTGAAGTGCAGCACACTTTGCTGACCGCCAGCTCTGTCCTGTTTGACGCACTTTATGTTGCCGGTGGGCAGGAAAGCGTAGATAGCTTGAAGCAGAAAAAGGAAGCAGTCTACTTTGTCGATGAAGCATTCAGCCATTTTAAAACAGTCGGTGCGGGTAAGGAAGCAGCAGAACTCCTGACTGCTGCAGGTATCGGCTATGAAGGAGTTCCAGGTATCGTTGTTTTTGATAGCGGCAAAGAAGTGACAGTAGACGGCCAGGAATTCATCAAGGCAATAGCTGAACACCGCCACTGGAATCGGATGGTTTAATCATAGAAAGATTAAAAAAGAGAAACGGATCCTATCTGTTTCTCTTTTTTACAAAAAGGAGGAAACCATGATGAAGGTAATCGTAATTGGAGCCCATAGCAGCATCGGAGAGTTTGTTGTCAGCAAGCTCATGGGAAATGGGTATACATCCTGTGCAGTTGTCAGCAGTGAGAATCAGATCGAGCTGTTAAAAAAGAGGGGAGCTACAGAAGCGGTTCTATATGAAGAGACGATTTTGCCGACGTTATTCCAAGGTTATGATGCCGCCATTTATCTTACTGGCATCAATCCAAAGGCCAGAGCTGGCAGAACGGTAATGGTGGACCATGAGTCAGTCATTGAGACAGTGAAAGAGGCGGAAAAACAGGGTGTTAAGCGATTTGTGATGATGAGTGCCATCATGGCCAATGAAGCGGCAGGTGATGACAGTCGGGAAATTGGAGCGAAAGAGATGCCTGATGAGTTGCTGCGGCAATCGAATTTGACCTATACCATTATTCAGCCGGGAGCGTTGACAGATAAGCCTGGTGATGGAAAAATATCTGCCGCTGAAACGCTGGATTCGAATGAGCTTGAAATTTCCCGTGAGGATATGGCGGAGGTACTCGTCGTGTCGCTTGAAACCGAGGCCGCTTTTAACAAAACATTCGAGGTGGCTAGTGGGGATACTGCTGTAAACAAAGCACTTGCTTCATTATAAAAAAGGAGGATTTCAATGGGATTGACGGATTATCTAGTTGTCGGCCTGTTTATCTTCGTAGCTTTGATTATTCTTGTGCCGGTCATGCTATTTATCTATTTATATATGAAAGACGACAAGCAGAAGCAGCATTCGATATTAAGAAATTTTCCCGTCATTGAAGGTTCGTTATTTTACCGAGCATATTGGACCAGAGTTGAGGCAGTATCTATTTGACGGTGATAATGAGGGAAAGCCTTTTTCACGCAAGGAATTTCAGGATGTCGTCAAGGCTGGAAAGTATAAGGAAAGATTGATAGGATTCGGATCACTTAAGGATTTTGAGGCAGAAGGCTTTTACATCAGAAATACGCTGTTTCCGAAATTGACTGATGAGATGAAAGTCGATAATGCCGAGAAAATTAAAACAAGAGTTTACAAGATTGATGGTGAGGGCCTCTTTACAAGAAAGGAACATAGTGAAGAAAAATTGGCCGATCCGTATTATTTGCAGGATGATGACGCCGTAGTCATTGGCGAGCATACCTGCCGCTATCCATTCCGTGTGAAAGGCCAGGTAGGCCAGTCGGCAATGAGCTATGGCGCGCTGGGGGAAAAAGCAATCCAGGCGATGTCCAAAGGCCTGGGACTGGCGGGCGGAACGTGGATGAATTCAGGTGAAGGCGGGCTGTCTGAACATCATCTTGCCGGAAATCCAGATATCATGATGCAGATCGGACCGGACTTGTTTGGTGTGCGTAAGCCAAACGGAGAGTTTTCCTGGGAAGAATTTAAGAAGAAAAGTGAAATGCCCCAGGTGAAAGCATTTGAAATCAAGCTTGCCCAGGGAGCGAAAACGCGTGGAGGCCATGTTGAAGGGGAAAAGGTCAATGAGGAAATCGCCAAAATCAGGCTGGTGGAAGTCGGGAAGACGATTAACAGTCCAAACCGATTTTATGAATTCAGCGATGTTCCTTCGTTGTTTGATTGGATTGAAGAATTACGCTCGGTTGGGGGCAAACCAGTAGGCATCAAAATTGTTGTTGGTGATATGGACGCGCTTGAAAATATGATTTCTTACATGAAGGAAAGTGAGAAAGGGCCTGATTTCATTACGGTAGACGGCGGAGAAGGCGGCACCGGAGCAACCTATCAGGAGCTTGCTGACACAGTTGGACTTCCTATCAACTCAGCGCTTCCTGTTGTGGATGAAATGCTTCGCCAATATGGAATCAGGGACAGAGTGAAGCTGATTGCTTCAGGAAAATTGATCACTCCTGATAAAATCGCAATCGCCCTGGCAATGGGAGCGGACCTTGTGAATATCGCTCGCGGGATGATGATCAGCGTTGGATGCATCATGGCCCAGGTATGCCACACAAATACATGCCCTGCAGGTGTAGCGACCACCGATAAGAAGCTGCAGGATGGTCTGGTCGTGGACGAGAAGATGTACAGGGTGGCCAACTATATCATTCACTGCGTGAAGGACTTTACAATCTGGCAGCCGCAGCCGGTATCGACAGCCCCACGAAATTTGAACGGAAGCACATTGTCCATAAAGATGAACTCGGACGTGTATCGCCGGTAGAAGATTTGATCATTGCTGCAAGAAGAACTCAATTGCAGAAGGAAAGTTAAAGTGAATAATGTTTAAAAGAGCCTGATACATGATATCAGGCTCTTTCTACGCTTTATAAGAAAGTATAAACTTTTTACACTTTGATTAGTGTCTAGCTCCTCGAGACGCTTCGGTCCGACCAATGAAGTCAAAGAGCGACTTCACTGGTCGGCCCTCCAGCGCTTGTCGGGGCTGACCAAGGCGCTTGCGCTTTTCTAATTCATGAGTGATGTCGCAGAAGGGGCTACTTCTGCATAGTACAACAAAAAACACATCTGTACACATCCAGATTTCAGGGAAGAACCTTGTGTTTATTATAATAGAGTCAAACCGGAGGGAGACTTGATTGTATGAAAATCTACGGCATTACCTTTTTGATATTTCTGGTACTTGACAGTGTTTGGCTCGGATTGATTTCACCAAGCCTCTACAAAGAGCAGATTGGTCATTTGCTCGCTCCAGAGGTGAACTGGATTGCAGCGGCTTTGTTTTATATTCTGTTCATTGCAGGTCTTGCCTATTTTGCTGTGAAACCAGCCATCAGGCAAAATAGCTGGAAAACAGCTCTTAAAAATGGTGCGTTTTTTGGCCTCGTTTGTTATGCCACATATGATTTGACGAACCAGGCGACATTAAGTGATTGGCCGCTGATGATTACAGCCATTGACTTGATGTGGGGAACCTTCATTTGTGGAGTTTCTTCATTGTTAAGCTTCTTCATTGCCAGGAGATTTGTCGAGTGAATGTAAAGAGCCTGCCCACAATTTTATGGGCAGGCTTTATATAATCAGAAGTTAACTTTTTTTGGAAACCAGGGAATGAAAAGATTCGTTTCCTGCTTGTAAATCTGGTATTCCTCGTTCCCGGCATATCTTTTATCCAAGAATGGAACTCCGGAAACCTTTAATAGCAATAGATTAATGAACGCTGCACTGAAGAATGCGGTCCAGCCATTTTGCACACCCAGGACAATCAGGAATATACCCCACCACATCGCCGCTTCGCCAAAATAGTTCGGGTGCCTGCTGTAGCGCCATAATCCGGATTTTAAAATCTCTTCTTTATGTTTCTTTCTCTTCTTAAAGTGTTCTAGTTGATAATCTCCAATACTCTGGAACAGGAAACCGATTACCCAAACAATCAGTCCAAGGACTGCGAAAATGTCAAAGACGCTTGAGTCAGCGACATTCACAAGAACAATAGGATAAGCAAGGAGCAGCATGATGGCTCCCTGCATCATAAAGACTCTGAAAAAGGCAATAATCCTGACGTTTTTGCCCCATTGCTTACGGAAATTGGCATATCGGAAATCCTCTCCTCTGCCAATGGAGCGGATGAGCAGGTGAAGGAAGAGTCGGATTCCCCATAAAGAGACTAGAGTTAAAACAATGGTTTGTCTTAGGGAATGTTCTCCCTCTGATGCGAAATAGCTGACGAAGGCGATGATGACAAATCCAAGCCCCCAGCCGATATCGACAATCGAGTTATCTTTTATTAATTGTGCAATGATGAACATCGTGACCATGAATAGAAAAATTGCGCCGATATTGATTACATATAAGTCCCACATTTTTAAAAACTCCTTTCATATTTGGGTTTGTCGAAAAGCATTGCTACGCTGACTGATCCCTTGCCTGCATGAGCCCGATGACAGGGGATACATTGGCAGTATATAAAGGGTTGGCTCCAGTCAGGTTCTTCATTTCAACTGCACATAATGCGGCTTTATCTGGGTCGTTTGCGTGAAGTACAACATATTGTGTTATTTGCTTTGTTTTATCCAAATGGGCAATCATGCTGAACATTTTTTTCAGGTTTGAGTTTCGGAAAAACGTCTTTCCGTAAAGCTTTGATTTGCCCTGTTCATCAACAGAAACGATTGGCTTCATTTTTAACATCGTCGCGATCCTTCCTTGCAGTGGGGTAACTCTGCCACCGCGGATCATATGCTTTAATGTTGGGACGCTGACGAGGATTTCCGTTTTGGCAGTCAATTCTTCTGTCAGTTGAATTAATTCATCCAGGCTTGCTCCTTTGTCAAGCTCTTCAGCGACCGCATGGATTAGCAAGCCATAGGCACCTGAGAGGGTTTTTGTATTCAGCACGGTGATTTTTTCAGGGTCGACCTGTGCTGCTGCAAGGGTGCAGGATTCAAATGTCCCGCTTAATTCCTTCGATACATGTATTGATAAAATATGGTCGTAGTGCTTTGCAAGCTGTTCGTATGTGCGAGTGATTTGCTCAAGGCCCGGCTGAGAGGTTTTAGGTGCTTCTTCAGCAACTTCCAATCGATTGTAGAAATTTTCAGGTTTCATTGTTACTTTATCCAGATATGGTGACTGATCCATTTCGATTGTAGCGGGCAGCAAATGAATCTGATGGTGGTCCATGAATTCTTCAGGCAGGTCACAGCTGAGTCGATGACAAGGGCGATTTTTGATTTCCTCGCATGGATGCTCTCGTATTGGCGCTTCATATCCTCGACCTTCTGGAAGCTGACAGTGCCAAATGCAGACAGAAGCTCGACGGCTTCGTGCGGTTCATTTGTATGCAAGTGCACCTTCAACTGCTGTTCATCCCCGGCGATCACGACAGAATCTCCAAGACTTCCTGCCACCTCTTTTATTTTAGAAGAATCAGAGATTCCTTTGATCATAAACTCTGTGCAATAACGATGAGAAAGCAGTTCTTCTTTTGAAAAAATATGGTCCTCGAAGGCAGGAATACTTTGTTTGGTCACTATTGATTCGGACTGGTTGTGCGGCTGGATAAGCCCTTCGAGAAAATAAACGAAACCTTTCGCACCAGAGTCCACCACTTTTCTTCCGCTTACCTCTTCCATTTTCAGCTTCGTTTTCTCAAGAGATTGATAGACGTGAGGAAGTGAATCGACAATCAATGAAGGCACATTCGTGTGAGCAGCTGCCGTTTCCTTCATGGCTGTCACCCAATCTTTCATTACAGTCAGGACGGTGCCCTCTTCAGGTGACATAACGGAATCATATGTTTTCCCCGTTGCCAGCTCACAAACTGAAATGAAATCATTTGGGCCATGAATATTTTTAACTGATATTCCATTGGCAAAATGAATGAGAAACTGGGAAAAGATCATTCCTGAATTCCCTCTGGATCCTCTTAAGGCAGCCTTTTTCAAAGAGGTGAGGGATTCAGCCGCATCATCACTAATATAGGCGTCTTGTAAAATCGTCCTCATCAGATAGGACAGATTGCTGCCGGTATCTCCGTCTGGGACAGGGAAAACATTGATTGCATTCAATTCTTCCTGATGTTCAATCACTTTTCGCGAGCCGGAAAAAGCATGTTTAATAACAATTTATGATCAAGCATCGTAAGGTTATCCTCCATTTAAAAAAAGTTATACATAACTTATACATATATTATACAAAGTTTAGTTATTTGTAAAACCTTTTTTAAATGAACATTTTTTATTCGGGATTTTTCTAACTAGATCAAATATGGAATAATAAAAGCAGGCATTTTATAGGGAGGTCTTTTGGCTATGGGAAAAAAAGCTTTGATAGCTGGCTCGACAGGATTAATTGGGAATGAATTGCTGCAGATTTTGTTGGATTCGAAGGAATATGACCAGGTGACGGCAATTGTAAGAAGGCCGCTTGACGTCAAACACTCTAAGCTAGTAGAAAGGGTGATTGATTTTGACCGATTGGAAGAGTATATAGGGTTATTTGCAGTTGACGATGTATTCTGCTGCCTTGGAACAACAATCAAGAAAGCAAAGACTAAGGAAGCAATGTGGAAGATAGATGTAGACTACCCTGTGTCAATTGCCAAATTGGCCAGTTCTAAAGGAGCCAGGAAGTTTTTGCTTGTCAGCTCGATGAATGCTGATCCAGATTCTCCAATATTTTATTCGAAAATGAAAGGAAAGCTGGAGGAAGAAATCAAGCGGATTCCATTTGAAACAACAGCCATCTTCCGCCCATCATTGTTATTGGGGGAGCGAGATGAATTTAGGCTTGGCGAAAGAGCAGCTGCAGCAATTTTTACTAAAATGCCTTTTCTCTTTGCGGGACCATTCAAGAAATACAAAGCAATAGAGGGGAAGACGGTGGCATCAGCGATGTATAGAGTTGCACAGTTGGACAAGACGGGGTTTACAATTTATCCCTCGGAACATATACATGAGCTTGGGGAATAACTGGCCAATAACTGACAAACTTAAAAAAGAATTAAAAAAGCAAAGCGAGAAAGGTCGCTTTGTTTTTTCTAATCCTAGCTGCTTAATTCCTGCTGATTGTCATGTCGGTCATTCCGATGACCATCGTCGGCGTCATTCTTGGATTATTCCTGAGTCATCTCTTCATCCCACTTCACTTTTAACGGAACGTTTTCCTCATTGATTTTCAGTTCACCTACAGGCATCTGTAAAAAGGCTTGCTCAATGAATTGCTTGATCTGCGGCTGGGACAATCCCGCTTTTTCAATTTCAGACTCATTCAGCTGGACAACTTGTTCAACAGAAGTTCTTTCAATGGAATTTTCGGCCGCGACAATTCCTTCAATAGTCTTTAGTTCTTCTATAAACCCATCAGCGATTGTTTGGAGTTCATCAAAGCTCTCACCTGAGATATTGATTCGAACAGGGGACCCGCCGCCTCCAGACATGGCTGCTGCGGCGCTCTTCAAAGGAACCTTCTCCTCTAGACCTCTTAATGACTTAAGAATCTTTTCATTCACGTCTTTTTGTTCTCTTGTAATTTCATCGCCTTTTGTCATATTGATGACGGTGTACAGCATGTTGCCATTATCCATTACATAGTAAGATCCAATATCTTTAACCTCGTCTAGTGCTTTGTTCATTTCATCAGGAACTTCTCGGATAGAGAAGGAATCAGAGTGAACGAAACAATTACAGAGCTAATGAGAGTAATGGCTACAACAACAGATAGGATGATCATGAATGAGCCCATTTCACCGCCAAGCAAACCAATCGGCACAAAAACGACAATTGCGGTGAGCATCGAAGCCAGAACGGCTGTGGCTACTTCCTGGGTTCCTTTAATGACTGCCTCCAGACTCTTTAAACCGAGTTTTTTTTACGGTAGATGGATTCAAGAATAACGATGGATGAATCGACCATCATCCGATTCCAAGTCCGAGACCGATCAAGGTGAGCATATTGAAGCTGTCACCAAAAACCCACATTGAAGCGAAAGTGAGATTGATAATCCTACGATCAATGTAGCACGGATATTTCTCAAGAACAGCATCAGAATCGCGACGGCAATAGCAGCACCAATCAGGATATTGCTCGTCACTCCATCAATCGAATCCTTGATATAATCCGCTTGGGCGACCATTTCATTCAATTCGACGCCGCTGACTAATCCTTCTTCGCGGATTTGTTTGATTTCCTCACGTACTGCTTCTGCCAGCTCAATTTGAGTGGCATCGGCTACTCTGCCTACCTGGACAAAATGAAATCCTTCGATCCATTTTTCCAGGCTTCCTGACAGCAATACATCATGTACTTAAGGAAGAGCTTCCAGTCTCGGTTCCAGGATGTTCTTGGCAAAGGATGTCATCTTTTCCATGTCAGATCCAGAAACATCCATGAAAAAGTCGTAAGCCTGGCTAGTGCCAAATTGTCCGGTCATCACATCTTTGACACCGCTAATGTTATCCCTTGAATTAGAAATCCATAATGAGCCTGAGACAGATTTTTACATAGGGTTGAAGACGGAGAAGGAATAGGCAGATAAATGGAGAATAATAAGTTTTCATAGAAAAATGCGAGGTGAGGTATTGCAGCCAGCTAAATGTTTCCGGCATTGTGCCAATCATGAAGGATGGAAGATTTATAGAAGGAGTTGAGAGTGCCTCGCAGGAGTGAGCCATGCACTTTTGATCAAGATGAGCGATTACAAATAGCCTTCTCGAGGATGGTTCATTAGAAGGCTATTTTAATATCTCTAAAAGATCTTACTGCAACTTCTTTATATTAAAGTTATCGTCCAGCAGGACCCAGTTTTGCGGGAAGGGGTAGCCAAGCACCAGTAGCTGACTCCACGCAAGTTGTATTGCTTGATCAGGTCGAACTTTGCCTGGGCACTGCGGGCGTCTTCGAACCATACTTCGTGTTCACGGCCCTGTTCATCAGTGTAGCGGAAGTATGGCGATGCTGCTACAGTATCATATTGGATCGCAGCGCCATATCTGATGGCTCGGCTCACTGCTTCCTGCGGGCTGTATGTTTCTGCTTCCTGCCCCTGGACATGGGGGATGATCCAGTCTCTTGCATATAGCTGGAATCCCATCAGGATTTTATTCCTAGGGATAGCGGTAATCGCGTAATCAAGCACTCTGCGGATTTCGTTCAATGGTGAAACAGCCTGAGGCGATCCGAAACGGTAGCCCCATTCGTATGTCATCAAAACAACAAAATCTGCTATCCTGCCGTGTGCAGGATAATCATGCGCTTCATATAATAATCCTTTTTGATCGGCCCTGACTTTTGGAGCAAGAGAGGTTGAAACAAAATAGCCTTCTTTATGAAGGGCATCAACGGCTTCCTGCAGAAATGTATTATAATGCTCACGGTCTGCAGGCAGGACATTTTCAAAATCAATGTTCAAGCAACGGTAACCTTTTTCACGCATGACAGTAAGGATATTGTTGAGCAGTGTGTTACGATTTGCTTCACTGGCAAGTACTTCATGGGCGATATTCTCCCCAGCCTCAGTCGCTGTAAGTTGGTGATCGACATCATTGGCAGAGCGCCTTTTGCCAGTCCTGTCTGGATGGCTTCGGTATCATCCTTCATGTAAAGGATAAGCGAACCGTCAGGCTGAATGACATATGCAAACGGAGCAATATAGGTCATCAGATCAGCTGCTTCGCCGACCAGCTCAATTGCCTTTTCGTCAGAGTGATAGGTGAATGCATTTGATTCAATCGTTGGTTTCCGTTTTGGAATGACTAGAATAGTACCTGGATACAGCAGATTAGGATTTTGGATTTGATTGGCCTTGATGATCGCCTGTATGGTTACCCCATAACGCTGGGATATGTGCCATAGAGTTTCACCGCGCTGGATCGTATGGCGGGTAGCTGATATGCGGAGTACGGTCCCAGTAGATAAGGGCAGGGTTGGTGATAGCATTAGCCCGGATGATAGCATCTACGGTCGTACCGTAACGCTGGGCAATGGACCATAAAGCTTCTCCGGCTCGAACTGAATGGAATATATCATGAGATGGAATAAGAAGGGCCTGGCCAACGACTAGCTGGTTTGGGTTTTCCAGTCCATTTATTTCGCTGATTTGTGCAACAGTTACCTGATATCTGTTTGCAATTTGCCACAGGGCTTCCCCTCTTTGGACAACATGAATGATCATAATGAACCTCCCTCAGGAAAAAGTCCTACAATATGCTATGAGAAAAAAAGGGATTATATGTTGAGGGATGAATTATTATTCTCAGTTAATTGCTAAAAGCGAGCTGTGCTGTGGAGGGGTTAATGCGTATTTGTGGCACAACTTTGGAAGGTAAGGAGGATATGGGAATGGAATTATGGGTAGGTTCAGCTGGTGTATGCATCAATGAACATGGGGAAATTCTGATGGTCCTGCAGGGGAAAGAGGACGAGGAAAAACTTGTTTCGCTCATCTCACTCACCTTTTTCCAGGCAATTTCATGGATCAGCCCGTCAGGATCCTGAATTTGGATTTCTCTTCCAGTTACTTTTATCTCAAAGTACTGAACCTTGACTTTCACTCCGGAAATGACACCACTTTTCATAAAAAGCTGACGGACGATTTCCGCTTCATATCCGGTTTCCTTACCGCCTGCAGGTACTGCCCAAACAATTAAGTGATTGAACATTTCCGACACGCGGAATTGCACATTTGTGAAGCCAAATGGCTGGATGACGGCAGAAACGGCTATATATAAGGCGGCCAAAATCCCGTTTCGGACAATCATTCTCGTATTCATTTTTCATCTCTCCTAGTTTTTTTACGTGGGATGGTTACGAACCACGTTATTTAAAAGCCAGTTTTATATTGTATAGGATAAAAGACCTTCTCACAATATAATTTTCTTAGAATAATAGTTGGAGGTCCAGCATGAAATCTCAGTTTAAAGTATCTTTATTTTAAAATATATCATGGGGTTGTTATAATTTGGTGATAAGAACTTAGGCTACTTTAGATAAAGGGGTTATGTAAATGTTTAATAGAGATATCAAGAAACATTGGACCGTTCAATATGAAGAGAGAGGGATGCCGCACGTCCAGGCAGGACTTGTACTTAATCCGCAAAACTGGAGGGAGTTGGATCCTTTCATTTTGATGGCGGAGGACTGGTTTAAGCGCGGGACGTTTTCCGATCACCCGCATCGCGGTTTCCAGACAATTACTTATATCATTGACGGAAGGCTTGAGCACATTGACAACCATGGAGGTCACAGCATCCTGGAATCTGGTGATATCCAGTACATGAACGCCGGAAGCGGTGCGCGGCATGCTGAAGAGGCAGTGGATAATGATATAGCACATACACTGCAGCTCTGGCTGAATCTTCCTAAGGAACTGAAAGAAACAACCACTTCTTATCAAAACGTGTATTCCGAGCATGCACCTGTTGTCCAGTTTGAAGGCGGGACTTTAAAGGTGTATTCAGGAGAATCTGCTGGAGTGAAAGGGCCTCTCGAGCCATTAGTGCCTTTTACACTATCAGAAATCCAGCTAGCTGAAGGCGCGGACTTCTCATACGAATTGCCGGAATCACATAACGCATTCCTATATATACTTTCAGGTGATATCGAGGCCGGCTCAAGTCAAACAAACCTCAAAAAGTCTTCAGCGGCGACTTTGACTTTTAATGACGGAGGCGAAGGTACAAGCGGACTAATGCTGAAAGCGAATAAACGCTCAAAAGTATTGGTATATTCCGGGAAGCCAATCAAAGAGGAAGTGGTCGCCTACGGACCGTTTGTGATGAATTCGATGGAGGAAATTCGCCAGGCTTACCGTGATTATCAGGAAGGGAAGTTCGGCGAGGCGGCGGAATAAAGGATGGACCTTCCAGCTGAATTCCAAAGAATTGACGGAATACAAATTGTCATGTATCATAATCGTATACATTTGAATAGTTTCTCCTAAAGGGGAGTAGCTTTCACAACAGAGTCGTCATTACGGAGATCACTCCCGGCTTTGTTGGCAACGATAGTTGTTAGCAAGACCTTTGCCATATTTGGTGAAGGTCTTTATTTGTTTTCAGACCTTCACCTGAGCGGGTGAAGGTTTTTTTATGGGTAATCAAATAAGGTTAGAAAAAGTGGTTTCTCACAAGCGCGTGCAAGAGCAAGGAATGTAGAAACATTTTTATAAATCATCTAAAGATATAATGAGGCATTTTCCTAACGATAAACATAAATTTAAGTATTGGAGTGTGGATGTTGTGAAGAAAATAAAGACTAGTTTTAATGAACTTGTTAAAAAGAACAAGGAAGAATTGTTAGCAGACCAAAAGCGGATCGAGAACATCGAGAAGCGGCTTGATGACAAATACACCAATCCAAAAAAATAAATAACGGAGGAACAAGATGTTACTACGGAAGTATATGTCTTTGCTGGGAGTAGGCTCCGCCCAGATCGACCTGATTTTGGAGAAGGATGTTTTAGTCCCTGGTGATTCGGTGAATGGGAAATTTTTGATCAAGGGGGGGACGGTTGACCAGGATCTCCAGCTCATTGAGTGTGCCCTTGTCATGGTGAATTTGAAGACAGAAGCAGAAAAGGTACTGGATACTGTATCAATCGATGTACAGTTGAGGATTCAGCCAGATGGAGATGATATGGTGCCGTTCAGTTTCCTGCTGCCCTTGGATGTCCCACCATCAAGCAAGGATATCTCTTATCATTTAAAACAAAGCTGGTCTTTAAACAGGGCGTTGAAAGCTGGGATGAAGACATGATCAAGGTGGTGAAGGGCTGAACGGATGAATCTGTGCGTGTAAAAAACCGTCACCGCCTTTCGGCAATACAGTGAGAGGAGCGAGAGTATGAATCAATATGAACATCTGGCAAATAGTGTTGTTTATTCTATCAGAGGAACAAAAGCTGCTTTGGTTCATAAAGATCCATCTCTAAAGCTGGTTGGAGAGGGAAGGAGCGCGTTCGCGTTCAGGATCAACGGTACAGATCTAGTTTTAAAGGTTTTTTTTCCGCAGTATGAGAAGATTGCAGCAGAAGAAGCAGGGATTTACAAGGAGCTTGCGGGAAATCCATTTTTCCCTTCTCTCCATGAATCGGGACGCAATTATTTAGTCATGGATTACGTCCGGGGCATGACGCTCTATCAATGTTTAGTTAATGGCATGCCGATTGCCGCCGGCCATATTGAGGAAGTCGATTATGCCCTTAAGCTTGCAAAAGAAAAAGGCTTGAATCCATCTGACATCCATTTGCGGAACATCATCATCACTCCAGATGATGAAGTCAAGCTTATAGATGTGGCTCGATTTCGGCAGACGAAGCAATGTTCTCAGTGGGAAGACTTAAAAAACGCTTTTTATAAATATTACAGGCATGAACGCTTCCCGAAAAAAATGCCAGAGCCAGCGATGAATTTAATTGCTTTCTTTTATAAAAAAGGACTGTTCCCATCTATTACCTAATCTGGTATATGGCGCAGTTCTTTTTACATTTGCCGGGATAAGGTAAAAAAAGCTGGTTTACTTTGCCTGGAAATCAGATTCGTTGAATGTCCATAAGTTCAAAAACTTGTCCTGCCTTCTGAACCTGCGTTATGATGGATTATAAGAGTGTATTTTGGAATATAATCCGTAAAAGTATATATATAAAATTGTCATTGAACACATGGAGGAATCTACATGACCACAGAACTGCAAGCATTGGGAGAAGCAATTGTCAGCAGGAAGCATGAAATCGCCAAGGCGGTCCACGAAGACAGGTATTCTGAAGCGGTTTTGACAGAAGCTCAAAAATATGACCTTGGTAAAATTGAACAGCAAATCCTCGAGATCCGGGCGGATTTCATTGAGTTATTCGGTCAAGCATTGATTGAGCATGAAGATCAAGAAAAGGTATTTGCTAAAATAACAAACTGGGGTAAAGAAACTGGCGAGTATATCTATAAGCTCGGCGCATCTCTTGATGAAGCACTTAAAGATACAAGCTTTTACCGTGAGCATATTTGGAAGGCAATCAAAGAAGAAGCAAAGGATATGCCTGCTTCAGCCATCTTTGGTGTTTTGGATATTATAGATCCATTGATGGACCATGCTATTTACAGCTTCAGCCTCACGTTTGTCGACGCGCACCAAAAGAGCCTTGAAAATGCAAAAACAGCATTGCTGGAACTGTCAGTGCCAGTCGTTCCATTAATGCCTGGAGTCGGTGTATTGCCTCTTGTCGGTAATGTTGATACTGAAAGGGCCCAGCTATTGATGGAAGAAACATTGGACCAGGCTGTAAAACTCAAGCTTACTCACCTTATCTTTGATGTGTCCGGAGTCATGATCGTAGATACGATGGTTGCGGACCAGCTGTTCAAGGTAATCAGCGCCCTATCACTAGTTGGGGTAAAGACCATCATGACCGGCATCCGTCCAGAGGTAGCCCATACAATGGTGACGCTTGGACTAAACCTTGAAGGTATAATGGTAAAATCAAATCTACATCAAGCATTCAAAGAAATCCAGACTCTGCAAAATGCATAATTTGAAAAAGCTGCCCAGGCAGCTTTTTATTTTGCAAAAAAAGAGGAAAAACAATATAAGAAGAGAATTTTTATTTAACCTATAAACAAAGTGATGATGTTTTATGACTAAAATGAAGCCTAACAAAATTCATATCATCGGCTCTGTCGGAAGCGGGAAGACGACTCTGGCCAGAAGTCTGTCAGTCAGATTCAAATTACCGCATTATGAGCTTGACAATGTTGTTTGGAAGAGAACCGCTGGAGGAGATATCAGGCGGAGCGAAAAGGACCGAAATGAATATTTGCAGTCAATCGCTAACACCGATTCATGGATAATCGAGGGTGTCCATTACGAATGGGTTGCGGAGAGCTTTCAAAAGGCAGATATAATCATTTTCTTGGACCTTTCCTATCGAAAAAGAAAATACAGGATCATCAGAAGATTCATCTTGCAAAAACTTGGAGTTGAAAAGGCTAATTACGCTCCAACTTTTAAGATTTTCAGGAAGATGTTTGTTTGGAACAGGTATTTTGAAGAAAAGAGCAGACAGGAAATTATGACAATGCTTGGCACCCACCAGAATAAACTGTGCATTATAAAAGAGGCTATAGAGCTTGAGAAAAATATATTCCCGGAGGCGATGGCATGGAAGAGCTAACCATACGACCAGCTGAAGAACAAGATATTCCAAAGTTATACCATTTAATGACCCAATACATTGTTGATTTTTACAAGCAACCAGAACCACATGAAGCAGAATTGAAAAATTTGATTCAACACTTGCAAAGTCACCCTGAATCGGGTTTGCAATTTGTGGCTGAAAAAGAAGGAGAAATCGTGGGATTTGCAACCCTGTATTATACTTTCAGCACTCTCCAGGTTAAACGAGCGGCAATTCTTAATGACTTATTCGTTTCAGCCGAGGCAAGAGGCCAAAAGGCGGGCGAGCAGCTTTTTGCAAAATGCCTCGCACATGTCAGGGAAAATAATTTCGCTTATATGACATGGGAAACGGCCAAGGATAACTTCGTTGCCCAAGGGCTTTACAATAAAATGGGTGGAAGGCAATCAGACTGGCTGGTTTACGAAATAGAATAGGTATGCATTGTGGGGAATGATAAGCTTACCTCTCCGAGTCGAATCTCGTGTATTTTACAAGATTTACACCTATACTATAGTGTGAAATAACCAACTGGAGGGATCCATAATGCAGATTGAAATGTGGACAGACTTTGCTTGACCGTTCTGCTATATTGGCAAAAGGCGTCTGGATGACGCTATTAAACAGATCGATCACCCAATTGAAGTGACGTATCGATGCTTCGAGCTTGATCCGAACATGGGACGGGACATTGAGTATAATATATATGAAGGTTTAGCGAAGAAATATGGAATGAGTGTAGCCCAGGCGAAAGCGAGCACGGCTAATATGGTGCAAATGGCCAGGGAAGCCGGCCTTGAATATAATATGGACACGCTCATTTTAACCAATACATTTGATGCCCACCGTTTGACGATGTTTGCGAAAAAGCATGGCTGATGGCAGAGATGACCGAAAGAATTTTACGTGCCTATTTTACCGAATCGAAGCACATTGGGGACCATGGAACATTGACAGAGCTTGCTGCAGAGGTCGGGCTTGATCGTGAAGCAGTAGAGAAAATGCTTGCAAGCGATGAAATGGCTGAGGAAGTCCGAGCTGATGAAAGCACTGGCCAGCAGTATGGCATCACAGGTGTACCATTCTTCCTGATCAATAAGAAGTATGCCATTACTGGCGCACAGCCGACTGATGTAATAGTCCAGTCATTGAAAAAGGTCATTGCCGAAAATCAGATCACCGTTTTGAACAGTGATGACAGCATGATTTGTGATGACGATGGTTGTGAGATTCCTAATAAAAAGAACTAGTCCACGGACTAGTTCTTTTCTATGTGCTTATATAAATTCAACTATTTCCTCGACCGGAATGCGAGTCGTAGGATGTCCTGGTGCAGCAGCCTTTCCAAGAGCCAGCAGCAGGACTGGCATGTAGCGGTCATCAATGTTGAATTTCTCGATGAATTGCTGTTTGTTGAATCCGCCCATTGGTACAGTATCATAACCTCGTGCTCTGGCAACCAGCATGAGTTGCATGGAAACAAGACCGGCATCAAAGGACGCGATGTTCTCTCTTATTCCAATGGGTGCAGCAGGGTATAATTTATTCGTGTTCTCAATCATTCTGCTCATTGTTGTTTCGTCCATGTATCCAGCTTCGAAAGAACTGCGGTATACTCTCTCGCCATTATGATACATTTCTCTGTCGCCTAGAACCGCAATAACCGCTGAAGCAGTTTCGACCTGCTCCTGATTGTTGGCGATCATTCTTAGTTCTTTTTTGGTTTCCTCATCCTGGATGACGAGGAACTTCCATGGCTGGAGATTGCTTGAAGAAGGTGCCAGGGTTGCTTCTTTTAAAATATCTAAAATCTCTTCTTGTGAAATCTTGAGGTTAGGGTCATATTTTCTGACAGAACGGCGTTCACGAATTACCGTGGCCAGGCTAGTCTCAGATGTGTTCATATCTATTCCTCCAAAGTTGTAGTTACTTTTAGTAAGCATTAATCAGGTTACTATTAGTAAGTGTTGAAGTCAAACAAGTCAACCCGAATCCTCCATTCCAATAACTGGACATTCTAATGATCGTTGTTCTCATCCGGAATTATCGTCACGAAGGATGTATCCGATAATGTAGTTGCTGGGGGAATCACACGAGACTCACCAAAGAGATTTAGATATAAATAAAGGGTGCCCGTTTTTTCACGGGACACCCTCTACTTTGTTTTTTCTGATAGAATGTCATACCATTCTTCGGTTTCATCTGGATTCTTGCTGCTGATGAAAATCTTGTCATTGTCCGTTTCGATGAATAAATAAGGCGGTGAATCTTTGTGGATGAAAAGCAGGCTGCTCCCGTATTCCTCTACCTTGAAAATGCCCTTTGCCATTGTTGCAAGACCGAACCCATTTTGTTTCCATGTCACTTCTGGCATTTCCTCTAAAAGTTCAACATGACGAATTTCTGCATATTCCCATTCTCCGCCATACATGCCTGTGATTTCAAAAGAATCCTCATAGTCCTTCATTTCAAAGTCCTGGTACCCTATAAAGAAAAGCCATACAGTAAACCCAATGGTTCCAATGGCGAGAAGGCTACTGAAGATATAGCTCCGCTTACGCTTCTCTTTTATTTCATATTTTGAAAGATAAATGAGACCGCCGAGAAGGAATACCATCATAAAACCGAACTGAACCTCGATCGAATATTGGAAAGATGTGAAACTTAAAGGCAGCAGAATGACCATCCCCGCTGCAGTAGCGCTCATCAGCTTCCCGACTCTTTGCGGATAGCCATTCTTGATTAATTGCTGCTGCTCATCCTTCGGTTTGCCATTGAAATTAGAAATAAGCCAGTACCATTCCTTTTTTACAATCGCCCAGCCAAAGAACAGGAACAAAACAATAATAAAAAGCTGGATACCGATAAAAAGAGTCATTGACGATCACCCCTAGAATAAATCATTACCTAATAATACGGATGTACTTGAACACAAGTTTCACTGACGGACAGAAATTCGATAGTTGAGAAGAAAAGTGTCCGTCATAACCCGGATGACGGACAAAAATTCAATATTTGAGAAGAAAAATGTCCGTCATATACGTGATGACGGACAGAAATTCGATAATTGAGAATAAAAGTGTCCGTCATAACCCCGATGACGGACAGAAATTCGATAATTGAGAAGAAAAGTGTCCGTCATAACCCCGATGACGGACAGAAATTCGATAGTTGAGAAGAAAAGTGTCCGTCATAAAATCAATCGGTTTTATTTTCTATCTAAAACTCAATCTATGAATAAACAAAGCTGCCATTCCATAATGGCAGCTTTTAACGTGATTTTACGACCTTGGGCTTTGCTCGGTTTCTGCGCTTGCTCTTAAATTGCGGGACCTCATGAAAAAGATCGCGGTCATCACGATTGACAAGGCACCGAACATGACGCTCATATTTTGGAGTCCTACTGCATCGAGAAGGAATCCGGTCATCAACAGGACGACCTGGAAGAAGACGCGGTCCATCATATTCCGGAAAGAGAAGAAACGGCCATGAAAGTCTTTAGGCACTCTAGTCTGGAAAATGGTAGCGGCTGTCGGGAAGAAGCAGCCTACTGAAAATCCGAAAAGCAGAAAGGCGATGATTGTAAGAACTGGCTGATTGGCAAAATAGAGCATCAGCTGGGAGAAGCCAATCAACAACGAGCTTGCAAACAAAATTTTATACGGTGAAAATTTATAGCTGATCCGTTTGATCAAAAATGCGCCGCTCATGAAGGCGAGACCTTCGGCTGTATAAATCCAGCCTTTGATGGCAGAACTGTCCTGCAACTCACTTATATTGATGACAACCAGGTTGAAGCCTCCAAGGAATATAAGTGGAATCAAGGTTAAAATCAAGGTCATCATCACAATCGGCAGCTTGACAATGATTGGGAAGACGTCTTTGAACCCTTGTTTTTGCTGGCCATCTTTGATTACAGGGGACTTTTTATTTTCGTCAAACTGTAAAAACCAGGTCAATCCGAACAGGACAATGTAGGCAGCCATCGAAAGGAGATACACAGCATTCAAAGGAATGGCGACAAGCAAAATTCCTGCAGCGGCAGTCCCGATGATACGAGACAATGTGGATACATTCATATGGACTCCATTCAGCTGCAATAAGTCCTTCTCGCTAACGACAAGCGGGATTGCTGCCTGGAGTGCAGGAAAGTAGAAAGCGGCAGATATTTGCAATAACACAAGGAACACAAGCATCCACCAAACTGAACCGGTTTGAATGGCAATCAGCATAAAAACGACACTGATTATTCGTACAAAACCAGAAATCAGCATGACAGTCTTTTTGCTGTATTGGTCTGTCAATCTTCCTGCAAGAGGTCCAACTGCAATCCCAGCCAGTAACCCAGCAGCAAGCAGCAGCGATTTTAAAAAGTCAGAAGGAATATGTTCCTGCATAAACTCAAGATTTCCGATGATTCCAAGCCATAGTCCTAACCCGGCTATAAACTCGCCGGTCAATAAAATCCAGACATTCTTATTTCTCCACATTTCCTTTGCCTCTCGGTTTCGTATATTTTTCTTCTCCATAATTATCGGATAAATATAAACCTTCGTAAAGCTAAATATTTTTACAATGTATTCTAATAACGATCATTAAGTGAAAAAAGATACGGGACTAAGAAATTTGTACCATTAATTATTTCGATTCTTTTGTACGAGTTTTCAATTTTCACAACAGGGAAATGTATATGGATATGAAAAAGGAGGTGCAGTTGGTTAGTCCACTGGAATTGATCATACATACAAGTTAAATGGAGTGGGAGTGGAGAGTTTGAAGAAGTATTTAAAAAGCATGGCAGCAGCTTCGGCATTTTTGCTATTCTTGGTTTGGACAGCCAGGTGCTTGATTCTAATGACTTTCCTGACACAGTACATGATGTCGTCTTTCAAAGGAATGCTTTTTACAGCGGTACATGATGGCCAGTTTAATCTTCGGCCGAATAATACAGCGTACCTTGCAGTAAAGGATGCTTTGCTGGGATGGGACCCTTCTTATGGATCGGTTTATTACTATAATCCGAAGATCGCAACTAATCAATGGATTTTTACCAGAACAGTGACCAAACAGATAGGCAATCACCACTTTGCATATTAAAGCGTTAAGCATCGGTTTCTTTAGAAACTGATGCTTTTTATGCATTCAGAGGTAAAAAAAAAGGCACAGAATACTGTTAAGAAAGGGCGACTTGAATTTTGCTGCCGGATGTGCAAAACAGATTCTATCGAAAGCTAATATTGAAACTAAACCCAATTTTACGAGTTCAAAAGGTATATATCCATAGTTAACTATAGTAAAATTTTTAATACATCCAATTTAAGTTTAAACCGTGAAATGAGGTCTGCCAAATGAAGGTTCTAATATCCGGCTTCGAGCCGTTTGGAAAAATGAACATAAATCCTACTGAGGAATTGCTGCTTGAAGCAGAGAAGTTTGACATTGAGAACGTGGACATTTCAACGATCCTTTTGCCTGTTAATTATGATGAGTGCGGTGAAGAGTTGATAAAAAAGATGGACGATTTCCAGCCTGATGTGGTGATTTCCTGTGGTCTGGCAGCAGGCAGAACAGCGATTACGCCGGAGCGGATTGGAATCAATGTGAAGGATACAGGTTCCGGTGATCCTTATCCAGATAATAAAGGAAGGATCCCGAAAGATGAAATGATTGACGATGATGGACCGGACGGCTTGTTCGCCACCTTGCCCAACCGTTTGATCGAGAAGAATCTGAAGGAGATGAACATTCCTGCAGCTGTGTCGAACAGTGCCGGCACATTTATTTGCAATAATACCTTATATGCTGTTTTGAATCATATCCGGAGAAATAATCTGGACATCAAGGCTGGATTTATCCATTTTCCTGCATCGACGAAAATGTCAGCGATGAATCCATCCTTGCCTTCACTGCCCCAGGAAACAATGGCCAAAGCACTGAAGGTGATTGTTGAAACGTGTGCCGCGGTTGGAGTACGACAATAAGATGATGCCAGATGATACTTGTCTGGCATTTTTAAAAGGAGCAAGGATGGAGTATGTAATCTCGCCGCTTGGTGATTTGGCTGCAGTTATGTCATTCGGTAATGAAATTAATGAAAGAACCAACAAGCAAATACAGCTTTTCGTCAGCAAACTGGAAAAAGAAAAGATTAGGGGCATCATAGAATGGGTGCCTGCCTATACATCTTTAACGATTTATTACCAACCTGAGATTATTGCCTATGAATCTCTCAAAGCTGAGCTTGAAAAAGTCAGCCTGTCTCCCGGAGATTCTAAAACAGACAGGAAGTTCGTCTATGAAATACCGGTCTGTTATGGTGGGGAATGGGGCCAGGATTTGGCTTATGTCGCTGATTATCATGGCCTGGAGAAGCAGGAAGTCATTAATCTTCATGCAAATAGAGAATACCTCATCTACATGATGGGATTCATGCCTGGGTTTCCGTATCTGGGAGGCTTGTCTGAAAAGCTGGCTGTGCTAGCTCGAGAAGCCAAGGCAGAGTGTGATGCCCGGTGCTGTCGGGATTGGCGGGAATCAGACAGGCATTTATCCTGCTGATGTTCCTTCAGGATGGAGGATTATTGGCACCACTCCTGTAACTTTATTTTCTCCAGCGAAGGAGGAACCGTTCCTGTTCAGTTCCGGTCATTATATTAAATTTGTCCCTATCAGTGAGGAGCAATTTTTAACGATAAAACAAATGGGCGATGCTACCAGGTAAACAGTTTTGAAAAGAGGTGAGGAAAGTGTTAAGTGTCGATCTTAACTGTGATTTAGGTGAAAGCTACGGATTATTTAAAATTGGCAATGACAAGGAAGTGCTAAAGTATATCACTTCGGCCAACATTGCCTGTGGGTATCATGCCGGTGATCATAATGTCATGATGGAAACGGTGAAAATGGCAAAAGCATATGAAGTGAAGATTGGTGCGCACCCTGGCTTTCCTGACTTGCATGGTTTCGGCAGGAGAGAAATGAAGATGAGTGCGGAGGAAATTTACAATCTGACTGTGTACCAGATTGGCGCTCTTGCTGCTATAGCAAAGTCTTGTGGCACAAAAGTCGAACATGTTAAGCCGCATGGCGCATTGTACAATATGGCTGCAAAAGATAAAGCAATCGCCGATGCTGTTTCGAGGGCAGTGGTTGATGCCGATCCAACACTTGTTCTATTCGGACTTGCAGGCAGCCGGCTTGTGAAAGCGGGAGAGGAAAAAGGCCTGCAGGTGGCGCATGAAGTGTTTGCTGACCGAACCTATCAGACTGATGGTTCGCTGACACCGCGTTCGGAGAAAACTGCGATCATCCACGATCCTGGCTTAGCAATAAAAAGAGTGATCCGGATGGTACGAGAAGGAAGAATTGAGGCAGTTGACGGGACAGACATTGAAATCAAGGCAGATACCATTTGCATTCATGGAGACGAGCCCAGGGCACTGGAATTTGCCGTTGAATTAAGAGAAGCTTTACAAGCTGAAGGAATAGAAGTCGGCAGAAGCTGGGATTCTCTATGACGGAACCCTTGTTTAAAGTCCTTAAGCCAGGCTTGCAGACAACAGTACAGGATTTAGGGAGAACGGGTTATCAGCAGTATGGCATCAGTGCTTCAGGTGCGATGGATCCCTATTCCTTGCAAATGGCCAATCTCCTGGTTGGAAACCCTCTTAATGAAGCAGGACTGGAAGTTACTATGCTTGGCCCCAGTCTTGAAGCAATGACGGATATGTCGATTGCCATTTGCGGCGGGATTCTGCAGCCAATGGTGAACAAGAAAAAAGTATCCATGTGGAAAAGCTTTGTTTTTAAAAAAGGAGATATTCTGTCATTCGGTAAAGTGGAAAGCGGGGCAAGGGCATACATAGGCTTTGCCGGCGGAATTGATGTCCCGCTCGTGCTAGGCAGCAAGTCCACTTTTCTCAATGGTACGATGGGCGGTTTTAATGGCCGGGCACTAGAGTCAGGGGATATTTTATACGGAAGGCCTTTTGTCCGGAAAAATCGCTTTATACATAAAGACTTTATTCCTGAATATATTGCCCAGCTTGAAATGCGGGTGATTCTCGGCCCTCATCTGGAAAAATTTCATCCTGATGCAATAAAACGATTTTTATCAAATGAATACATGATTTCACCCCAGTCAAACAGAATGGGGTATCGCCTCGAAGGACCAGAACTTGGCCACATTGACGGAGCAGATATTATTTCTGATGCCATTCCGGCAGGAGGAATCCAGGTGCCTTCTAACGGGCAGCCAATCATTTTGATGGCAGAACGACAGACAACAGGCGGGTACGCAAGGATTGCCACTATCATTTCTGTCGATCTTCCTCTGCTCGCACAGGCGATGCCTGGAACAAAAGTCCGCTTTGCTGAAATCACAGTAGAAGAAGCGCAGGAGCTTTATCGGAAGCAGAGAAAACTATTCAATGTCCTTTCTATTGCTACTGGATAACTAACCTTTTATTGAGACCTGACTATTCCTATATCAGGTCTTTTTGAATTGTATAAAATCTTTCTCGCTGGAAATAACTGATAAAATCAGTATTTTCGGGGAGAGATAAGCATGTATCTATTATTGGTCATAGCAGTCTGGATTTTTTTCGCTTATAAATTTGTTGATTGGTCACAATGGAAAAAGCAATACTCAACTATTTTATTTTTTATGGTGGTCAACCTGCTTTACAACACTCTTTACTATAATCACACTTTATGGGCATTTCGCGGCATAACAGCTGAATGGCTGAACCACTCGATCATCAATATCGCCTTCACTTTTTTCATTTGTCCGGTTGGTTTGATAATCTATCTTCAGCGGTTTCCGTCAACAAGGAGGAACCAGTTGATTTATGTCGGCATATGGGTAGCCTTTTACACAATTATTGAGGCTTTATTCGCGCATAGAGGGATGTATGTATATGACAATGGCTGGAACAGCTGGCACAACATCTGGCTGAATTTGATTTTGTTTGTGGTTCTGTGGATACATTATCGCAAACCAGTGATTGCATGGATTATATCTATCCCGCTAGCGGTTATTTTCTATTTATTTTTTCCGTTCCCGCTGGACAGCCTAAAGTAAAAGAGGTGGCTTAATTTGTTGATACAGAATGTATTGTCAGCACCTGTGTTTCTCGTATTGCTTTTCCTGACTTATATCTCGATGTGGATATATATCAGCAGGCATGAGGTAAGAAAGGAAAATAAAGATAAACATTAAACAGGAATATACTGTTGATTTTATTTAGGAATATATCCAATAGTCTAGGAATAACGAGCCTGGTTTAAGGAATAAACAGCCTGGATTCAGGAATATATCCAAATGAAAAAAACACACGGAGGAGAAGGTTCCGCCGTGTGTTTTAAGTTCGATTTTCTTTAGAAACAGTACATCGCATTCGCATTAATCAATAACTCGAACTACGTCATTGCCACAGTTTTTGCATTTTCCTTCGAGCACAACACTGTCGCGGAAACCCTTGATGACATATTTCTCAATTTGCACGGTGTCTCTGCAATGTCCGCAAAAAACATTCCGGACGAGCATCTGGCGGACGTCCACAGGAATCATAAGCCATTTTTTATTTGCCTCAAAAGAGCCTGTTTCATCACTGTTCTGTTGGCTGCGGGAATTTCCTTTATCCAGTCTCTGTATGACTTCGCGGATCCTTTCTGGAATAGGTTTGAAATTCTCCAGCTCCAGCCATTCAATCAGGATGTCGATCAGTTCCTTGCTGTCTCGCTCTTCAATGAGATCAAGTAAATCCATTTTTAATTCTGGATGCTGGCCAAGGATGAAATTCACATACTCATATCTTCCAAACTCAGCAGCCAGAGCGAATTCAGTATAAATACTCTCTGCCAGTTCATCTTTAACAAAGTCCCAGCCTTTGTCTGTATACATTAGAAGGGAGAGTTTTTCATCTTTTGTCAGGTAGCCATTATCAATCACCCATTCAACCTTCTCCATGACTTCCTTTTGTTTCATGTCCGCAAATGCACCGTACATAGGGGAATGATGGAGGTCAGCTGTATAAATCCTCTTGTCTTGTGAACCTGCGAGAATCTTGCCAAGCAGGCCTTTCCCGGCATACATAATGATTTCATTTGCAGCGAGCAAAATTGTGGTAAGCTCTTTTTCGCTTAATGGATTCTCAGTATTATTTTTGTTCATAAAAAACTCCATTCAGTAATCGTTATGTGATTATTACACCATACTTCATTATTCCATGCCAGTGTAATTAGGGAAGCAACTATTGTCATAATGAGTTGTAAAGCTGATTGGTTCAGATTCCTCTTAAAAGAAGTCTATATTACGGGTGCAAAGATCTGACTGAAAGCAATGGTTATAAAAGAAAAGAGGATGAGCCGCTGCTCATCCTTTTACCATTCCTTAGGTTCATAATTCAAGTCGCTGAAAAGCTGCCTTTTTTCTTTCTTTGTCAGGTCACGCCATTGACCAATTGGAAGGTTCCCAAGGTGAATGTTCATGATTCTGATGCGCTGCAGCCTGACGACCTGGTATCCAAGGGTTTCACACATCCGGCGGATCTGCCTGTTCAATCCTTGTGTAAGGATGATATTGAACTCGTATTTTGATAGTTGGACGACCTTTGCGGGCAATGTTTTCGTTCCCAGTATTTTCACACCTTCAGACATTGCCTTGACGAACTCTGGAGTGATGGGCTTGTCCACAGAGACAATATATTCCTTTTCATGCTTGTTTTCAGCACGGAGAATTTCATTGACGATGTCTCCGTCATTTGTAAGAAGAATTAAGCCTTCGGAATCCTTATCAAGCCGTCCGATGTTGAAAATCCTTAGCGGGTGATTGACAAGGTCGATGATGTTGCCCTTCACATGCCTTTCTGTTGTGCTGGTAATCCCGACTGGTTTATTCAAAGCAATATAAACATAGTTTTGCGCCATCCTGATTTCTTCGCCATTCAGGCGAACGATATCTCCAGGCTCAACCTGGCTGCCAATTTTCGCAACCTTCCCATTGATGGAAACGCGTCCTTCTTCAATGAGCCGGTCCGCGCCCCGCCTTGAAGTTTTACCAGTTTCGCTGATGAATTTATTGATACGCAGGTTAATCCCATCCTTAAATATGAAGTATACATTTAAGAATATTCCACTGAAGATTTATTTTCAAGCTTTGCCTTGCAGCGCAGATGAGCGAGAGGTCTTCGCTTATGGCTCACCTGATGAAAATGGATGTTGTGAAGAGGTTTAATAGAGCTAAAAGAAAAGAAATGATTAAACACGCCCTAAATGGTCTAAATAAGTAAGGAAAGAGCTGGTAACTTAAGGGGCTGTTATGTTTGTAGAAAAAGGTTGTTTTACGAATAAGGGAAAGTATGTGGCTGAAGCCGGTTATTTATAGTGTACTGGCATTCTTGCTGGCATTGGCCGTGATTTATATCGATCTCGACGCTTTTCTTTTAATCGGAAGAACAGCAGATGATTCCTTGAAGAAAAGCATCTGGGAGCTGTATATCTACAGCATGGAAAAGTTCGATTCAAATGAGTTGAAGGACATCGACCAAATCTATTTGAATGAGAAAAAGCGTGAATTATCAACGGTGCTGGGAATTGCCCTTTGAGGTGTTACTTTGTTTACCTCGCTGAAAGTAGACAATATTCATCAGTTTTATAGGCCATATGGAATAATTCCGTTGTGCGAAACCTAGTATGTTTGTTATGTTAATAAAGGAATATTTGGATTTTTAATTTAATAGGAAATTATAAAATATTTTCAATGTGGATAACTATCCAGGTTTTCTTAATCCAGCTCCAGCGCCTAGCCCCTCGAGTCGCTTGTCTAGTTTCGCATCCTAGAAACTCCGAAACTTCAACTCCGCCGTCAGAAGCAAAAAGCGCTTCTTTGTCGGAGTCTCCAGTTTCTGCGTTTCTGGACAGTCGGCTATACATTTCGATTTCGGTCCTGCCAATGAAGTCAAAGAACGACTTCACAGTCAGGCCCTCCGAGGCACAGGACGTGCTAGACCCGCCAGCCACAGGACGTGGCGCTTTAAGGCGGGCAGCGCTAGTCGGGGCTGACCAAGGCGCTTGCGCTTTTCTGATGATAACCATGCAGCCTGGCACAGGGGGAAATGTTTGAATGGACAGTGACGGAAAGATACAAAGATACACCGGATTATCTATCATATTTTTTCTTCTGTTTGCGGAGCTGATCGATTGGCTGACTTCGTTTTATTTTCCCATAAGTGAAGGTGTTGGCTATCTGATTGATCTAGCTGTCACCATTGTTTTTATCGCATTGGTCTTCCGGGTATTCAAAGCGGTGAAAAATGCAGCAGAGGATTTAGAAGGACATAAAAAGAGATTAAAAAGCATTTTTGACACACTGGATGTCGCGATCTGGTCACATGATCTGAAGACGGATACATTGCTGATTACATCTGGCATCGAAAAATTATACGGACATTCGTCTGAAGAGTTTTATCATGACAACACCCTCTGGAAAAAAGTCATCCACCTGAGGATCTGCACATTTTAGCTGACAGGGAAGATGGGCTTTCAAGAGGAGAAGCAGTCACCAGCGTGTATCGAATCATTCGTCCCGACGGAGAGGTGCGCTGGATCCAGGATAGAGGCATTCCGGTCATTGATGAATCCGGAAATTTCGTTGATTTTACCAGTGTCCTTTTCGATATAACCGATCGGCAGGAAAGTGAAGGACGCTATCGCAGTCTAGTGGAAATGTCCCCTGATTTGATTGCTGTATACAGCAGAGGAAAGCTGGATTACATCAATGAAGCCGGCTGCAAGCTGTTCAAGGCGAAAAGTCCAGAGGAATTAGTCGGACAGCCGATATCCATGCTTATCCCCCCTGATGTACTTGCCCATATAAAAAATCGCGAATTGGCAATAGATGAGGATTTTGAGGAAAAATTGTGGTTCGAATTTAAAGCAACACAGATAGACGGACAAAAAATTGATGTCGAAATGTCCGCGATGCCGATTTTATATGAAGGAAGAATGGCTGAACAAATTGTTGGCCGTGATCTGACGCAGCGCAAGAAGGCGGAAAAAACGATTAAATATATGGCCTATTATGATGTTCTTACCGGGCTGCCTAATCGGAATATGGTCAGGAAGCACCTGAATGCTGCGCTATCAAATGGCAGCGGGAAGCTCGCAGTACTCTTCCTTGATCTCGACCGTTTCAAGATTATCAATGATACGAAAGGCCACCGTGTTGGTGACCTATTGTTAAAGGTTGTTGCCACAAGGCTGAAAAATGCTGTCAGAGAGCAGGGGCTTGTTTCACGACAGGGTGGTGATGAATTCATCATTGTACTTAAGGATTTCGGGAAGGAACAAATCATTGAAGTCGCAGAAAGAATCCTTAATGAATTTAATGAGGGGATTACCATCGAAGGTCAGGAGTTCTTCGTGACACCTAGCATTGGAATCAGCATGGCACCAGCGGATGGCCAGGATGAGGAAACACTGATCAAGCATGCGGATACCGCGATGTACCTCGCAAAAGACCGGGGGAAGAACAATTACCAGTTTTATACCGACAAGCTGCACGGACTCTCCTCCCGAAAAATGGAACTGGAGAATGGCCTAAGGAAAGCATTGGAGCAAAACCAGCTTATGCTTCATTATCAGCCACAGGTGAATCTGGAAACCTGGAAAATCATCGGGGTAGAGGCACTTGTACGATGGGTGCATCCGGAGAAAGGCATCATCTCACCAGCTGAATTCATCCCTATGGCCGAGGAAACCGGATTGATCGTTCCTCTTGGTAAATGGGTGCTGAAAAAGGCATCGGCTCAAAACAAAGTATGGCAGGAAAAAGGCTACAGTCCGATTCCGATGTCGGTGAACATTTCTGTTCGCCAGCTGCAGGAAGACCGCTTTATTGATAGTGTAAAACAGGTACTGTTCGATACTCAGCTGGCACCGAAGTATCTGGATTTTGAGATTACAGAGAGTGTCATGCAGAACAGCGAGAAGACAGCATTGATTCTTGATCAACTGAAGGAGCTTGGCATCACGCTTGCGATTGACGACTTTGGTACCGGATATTCATCGTTAAGCCTGCTGAAGCATTTTCCGATTGATAAAATTAAAATCGACAAATCATTTGTTGATGATATCATCCATCATTCCAATCAGGGAGCGATGGTCAAGACGATCATTGACATGGGACACAATCTGCAATTCGATGTCATTGCTGAAGGCGTTGAGGAACAGGAGCAGGTTGAATTTTTGCTTAAAAACGGCTGTGTGGTTGGCCAAGGCTATCATTTCAGCAGACCTCTATCAGTGGAAGCAATGGAAGAATTGCTTATCAAAAATAACGAAGGCACTTTGCTGTAGCAGGGTGTCTTTATTTTATGGCTCATTTTGGTTTCGAAAATAAATGTGTATTTCGAGCGTAATACAGGTTGGTTTCCGGGCGTTCAATAGAATATTTGCTGTAAAAAGGACCAAAGCTGCTTTGATTCTTTTTTTGTGCATTTTAAGTGGGATTTCCGTAGCTGAGAATTTTATTGGCGAAAATTTCATTTTATTGGCGAAAAATTGAATTTATTTGCGGAGTTCACAACTTTATTCGCGAACTGGAAATTATCCTTGATTTTTTCCAGTTGATTCGCTATAGAAGTGTAAGATATATCACCGTAAGCAGCAGTCAAAGTCTTTATAATGAAAATATGTAAGGGCTTACATTTATTTATCGATCTGGAAACTACCTACACTGAAGCAGCTTTGCCAGGTCCGATTACGGGAGGGGATGTTTGTGTTGCTAACGGAAGAACAGAAAATGGTGCTGGATATTTTTGAAGAAATGAAAAGCCAGGGGCATGAACAGGTGATCTTCAACTATGACAAGGCAACTGGATTGAAGTCGATTGTCGCCATCCATGATACGACGCTCGGTCCGGCTCTGGGGGGATGCCGGATGTGGGATTATGAATCGACTGAAGATGCGCTGCGGGATGTTCTGCGCCTGTCAAAAGGAATGACCTATAAATGCGGCGTTTCAGGTGTGACATATGGAGGCGGGAAGGCAGTCATCATCGGCGATCCCAAGTCAGAAAAAACAGATGAACTGTTTCAGGCTTTCGGTTCTTTTATTGAGACGTTAAAGGGGCGCTTTTTTACTGGAACGGATGTCGGTACGATTGGCATGGATTTCGTTTCTGCCTCAAAGCAAACTTCGTATCTCGTTGGCTTGCCTGAAGAATATGGCGGCAGCGGCAATTCGGCTGTCATCACAGCGTTCGGTGTATGGAAAGCAATCAAGGCCACGGCAAAAGAAATTTTTGGAACAGACTCACTTAAGGACCGGAAAATTGCGGTCCAGGGCCTTGGAAAAGTCGGCCGCTTTCTCGTTGGCCACCTTCATGAAGAGGGAGTAAAGCTGATTGTCACCGATATTTTTGAAGAGAACGTTATAGAAGTTAAGGAGCAATACCCGGATATCGAAACAGTTGAACCACTTGATATTTACAGCGTAGAATGCGACATATTTTCACCGAATGCATTGGGCGCAGTTATCAATGACATCACAATCCCAAAACTCCAGTGTCTCGCAGTTGCCGGAGCAGCGAATAATGTACTGGCAGAAGAACGCCACGGTGACATGCTGCATCAGAAAGGCATCCTATATGCTCCGGACTATGTGCCAATGCTGGCGGTTTGATCCAGGTGGCAGATGAACTTCATGAGTACAGCAGAGACCGGGCGTTCAAGAATGCGAGCATAATCTATGATATTCTCGAAAAAATCTACAAAATCTCCAAAACTCATGATATACCAACGTATAAAGCCGCAAATATATTAGTAGAAGAGAAGATTGAAAAAATTGGCAAAATCCAGAGCAAGTATACAGGGTAAGCAACAGGAAGTGAGAAGCATGCGCTATAAAAGCTTTAAAGATGTCATTGATGTTGCGAGAACAAGACCGCCTGTAAAAATGAGCGTCGCGGCAGCACATGATTTGGATGTGCTTCAAGCTGTGAAAGGGGCAGTAGAACTTGGAATCATTGAGCCGTACCTTGTCGGCGACCCGCGAAAAATCTTTGAGATGGCAAGGGAACTCGACTTTTCTGTTGAGGAATATCCTGTTTATCCGGCCTATACTGAAAATGAAAATGCATTTATAGCTGCCAAACTGGCAAGCGATGCTCAAGTGCAGGCAATCATGAAAGGATTTGTGAATAGCACTCCATTTTTAAAAGGGGTTCTCCATAAGGATCTTAACTTAAAAACTGGCTCTGTTATCAGCCATATCTCCGTGTTCGACATCCCGGGTGCAGATCAGCTTATTAGTATGAGTGATGGCGGTATTAATATAGCACCGAATTTTCAGCAGAAGAAGAAAATCATCCTGAATGCGGTACAGTTCCTGGACGGAATTGGAGTGGACCGTCCGCGCGTAGCGATTTTAGCAGCGAATGAACGAGTCAGCGAGAAGATGCCGGTGACCGTGGAAGCTGACCATCTGGCCATGCTGATTAAAAATGAATATAGTCAGCCTATATTAATAGAAGGACCGCTTCCGCTGGACCTAGCCATCAGCAGAGAATCTCTTGTGCATAAAGGATTGGATAGCGAGCTGGAGGGAGCGGCGGATTTACTGATTGTCCCTACAATTGAGGCAGGAAACTTCCTTGGCAAAGCGATCACGTATTTTGCGAAGGGAACGATGGCGGGAATCGTCTTGGTGCGAAGGTACCGCTTGTCTTAAACTCCAGGTCAGATACAGCAGAGGCAAAATTGGCTTCGATCGCACTGGCCGTCGTTGCGGCATCCAATACGACAGTCAGCGTCTGACAGATAGGAGAGGTAAAATGAAAATCTTAGCGATAAATCCAGGGTCCACTTCTACCAAGCTAGCAGTTTACGAAGATGAAAAATTACTTTTTGAAGAAACGATTCGTCATGCTGATGCTGAAATCATGAAGCTTCCGGACCTAGCCGATCAGCTGCCGTACAGATTAGAGTCAATAATGGATGCTTTAAGATTGAAGAGTTTCAATTCTATAGAGCTTGACGCGGTCGTCGGCCGTGGTGGAATGCTAAAGCCAATGGATAGTGGGACGTATATTGTTGATGCCCATCTGCTAGATGATGCAAGTTCAGGAAAATATGGAAATCATGCATCGAACCTGGGATCCATTATTGCAGCGGAAATTGCTGGAACTCACCAAATACCTGCCTATATCGTTGACCCTGTCTGTGTGGATGAACTGATACCGGAAGCCAGGATATCCGGCCTCGCTGATATCGAAAGGAAAAGCCATGTCCACGCTCTCAATATCAAGGCAGTTTCTCGTGAGATTGCAGTCGAAATTGGGAAGGACTTGGTTGATTCAAGCTTTGTTGTTGCACATCTCGGGGGAGGCATTTCGGTTGCAGCACTGAGGAATGGCAGGATCGTTGATGTCAATAATGCCGAAAATGAGGGGCCGTTCGCTCCTGAGAGGGCAGGCGGGCTTCCTGCAAAACAGCTTGTCCAGCTTTGTTTTTCAGGAAAATATACGGAAAAAGAATTGCTTCAGCGAATGACAAAGCAGGGTGGGATTTATTCTTATCTTGGCACTAAGAATGTCATAGAAGTCGAGCAGCTCGTACTGAAGGGGAACCCGGAAGCTGCTAATATTTTGAATGCAATGGTACATCAAATAGGAAAAGAGATTGGCGCGATGGCCACGGTACTGGGAGGGAAGATTGACGGAATCATCCTTACCGGGGGAATAGCCCATTCAGAACTGATTGTAGGTTTGATTCAGGAGAAAATCAGTTTTCTGGGTAAAGTTTTCGTCCTGCCTGGTGAAGCAGAAGTGGAAGCCCTGGCTGCAGGTGCTTTTAGAGTGATGAAAGGGCAGGAAGAAGCGAAAATCTATTAAAAAATGCCTGAGTTTATGTGTTTTGCAAGGACACATAATGGCTCAGGCATTTTTTTTGACTAGAATAAAGGAGTTATTCACAAAAATAGCATTTTAATCGCAAAAAACCAGGATTTATTCACAATTAAATAGAGTTATTGACATTTTATTCACAATTAAATAGAGTTATTGACATTTTATTCGCAAATAAATAAAGTTTTTCGCGAAAACTAATAGTTTATTCGCAAATAAACAAATTTATTCGCAAAAAACACTCTTTTATTCGCAAACTGGAAATTATCGCAGATTTTTTCCAGCAGCAAGTCCACTTTCATAGATTTTTACATTACCATAAATGGCAGATAGAATCGGCGCCGTCAAACCCGACTGCTCCGCATTCTCCAGCAAGTAGCCAAATAGGTGGTCCCCTTCTGTCAGCAGTGACTTTTCCATATCGCGCTGGAGGGAGGATTTCATTCCATGGCCAATTTCCTTTATCCTCGCCAAGGTATTCGCCGCAGCTCCTGATGCCAGCGGCGCGCCAATTTTCTCCATGATTGCCGCTGCTTCATGCACCAGGCGTTCGATTGTTTTCCAGCCATGCTCCTGTTCGCGAATAGGGCCGATTGGCGAACAGAACAAGGAGGTGATGCCGCTCATTGAAGTGATGAATAAGTACTTGTGCCACATCTCTTGCTCGATTTTTTCAGAAAGGGTGAAGCTTGCTTTCGTTCCGATAAATGCTTCTTCCAGCTGTAAAATTCGTTCAGTTTTTTCGCCATTTCGTTCACCGAAGATTAAATCATGGATGGGGCTGGTTTGAACGATTTTTTCATCCAGAGCCAGGGTTGTCTCGATAAAGCATAAGCCTCCAATTACCTTTTCAGCCCCGAATGCTTCTGTCAATATATCAAGATGCGAAATTCCGTTCAATAATGGCAGGACCATCGTCTCGTCTCCAACATAAGGCTGGATGCTCTCAATCGCGCCATCCAGATGATAGGACTTTGTGGAAACAAGAACTGCGTCATATGGTTCTACATTTTCTCCTGTCAAAATTGTCTTAGGCTCCGGAAAATGCATATCTCCATGAATGCTTTCCACCACCAATCCATTCTCACGGAGCTGCTGCTGGCGCTTCTCGCGGACCAAAAACGTGACATCTTCTCCTTTTTCCAACAGGCGGCCGCCGAAGTAACCGCCAATTGCTCCTGCGCCCACAATCAGTATTTTCATTTTCATCAACCTCCTTGACTATGTAAAAGTGCACGCCTGGAATCAAGCGTGCACGATCCTTGCTTATTATTATACGAGAAAGGCTGCCAGCAGCCCTCCTGCAGAAATGAGAACAATGATGATTTTTGCGAGAAGGGGAAGCTGCTCTTTCCCTTTGTCATTAACTTGTGCTTCCTTCTCATTGACCGATTTGCGGTAATTCGGACTGCAGCATCCGCTCATCGTTACGCCACCTTGTTATAGTTGGAGATATCTTCCTCAAGCGGGATGTTTTTAGTCCGTGCTTTTTTAGCAGCGTTGAAGAAAATAACCGTGATGGCAACTGTTACAATTAACGCTCCGATATTGGATACAGTCAGCGACTGCCCAAACCCGATTGGGGCATTAAGGATATACGAAGTCGTAGCTGCTGTCATGAACATGCCAGGAATCACGGCGATCCAGTAGTTCTTCTTGGCGATGAACAGGTACATTGCACCAACCAAAGTGCGATAACCGCTGTTGATTGGTTAGCCCATGAGAAGTATCTCCAGAGAAGCGTGAAATCAATTTTTGTCAAAGCGAAAGAGATAACGAATAATGGCAGCGCGATCCAAAGACGGCTAGTGAATTTCTTCTGTGAATAGTTGATGTAATCAGCAATAATCATACGTGCGCTTCGGAATGCAGTATCACCAGAAGTGATTGGAAGTACGATTACACCAAGTACTGCAAGAGTTCCGCCAATTGCGCCAAGCATCGCTGTTGAAGCTTCACTTACGATTGCGGCTGGTCCGCCGTTCGCAAGCATGTCGTTCAAGCCGTTGTAGCCGTCGAACAGGCTCATTGCCGCAGCAGCCCAGATCATTGCGATGATACCTTCAGCAATCATCATGCCGTAGAAAATCTTGCGTCCTTGCTTTTCATTTTGCGTTGTACGAGAAATGATCGGTGTTTGTGTTGCATGGAAACCTGACAGCGCGCCGCAAGAAATTGTTAAGAACAACAGCGGGAAAATCGCTGCGCCGCCTGGGTGGAAATTCGTTAATGATAATTCAGGAATCGGTGCACCAGTAATGACAAGCATCGCGCCTACTCCGATTGCACTGATCAACAGCAATGCGCCGAAGATTGGGTAGAAGCGGCCAATGATTTTATCAACAGGAAGCAGCGTCGCTAAAATGTAGTAAATAAAGATTGCCCCGATAATAAGGCCCATTGTTACTTTTCCGTCCATCAGATTGTGAAGCAAGCCAGCTGGAGCTGTTACGAAAACGGTTCCAACTAATAGCAAAAGAAGAATTGCGAATGCATTAACCACATGCTTCATGAATTTGCCGAGGAATTTTCCCGCAAGTTCAGGAAGGTGTGCGCCTCGGTTACGGATTGAAATCATCCCTGTTAAGTAGTCATGGACAGCACCAGCGAAAATAGCGCCAAGAACGATCCAAATGAAAGCAACCGGTCCATAAAGAGCTCCCATGATCGGCCCGAAAATAGGTCCGACACCAGCGATATTAAGAAGCTGGATCAAAGAGTTTTTTGCTGTGGACATTGGCACATAGTCAACGTCATCCTTATGTGTATAAGCCGGAGTGGAACGACCCTCGTTAACACCGAAAACCTTTTCTACAAATTTGCCATACGTAAAATAACCAATAATTAAAAGTGCGATACCAGCTAGAAAGGTATACATATGAAACCTCCTCAAAGAATAATGTATGCGTTTTCATTAAGTATAATAGAGAAGGATGAATTATGGCTGTTTTGTGAACAAGATGCAGGAAAATGAGCCTGAAGCGCAAAAAATGTCGATTTAAATGCAAAAAAGCATCATTAAGATGCTTTGTAAAAATTCATAATTCCAGCTTGGACCTCAGTGCTTTTACATAATTCCGGCTGACTGACAGCATTTCATTCCGGCCTTCGATTTCCAGTTGATAGGCCCCGTTGAACCATGGGGTAAGGCGGGTAATATAATCGAGATTCACAATATAGCTTTTATGAATACGGAAGAAAGAGTATGCCGTCAGCCTCGTTTCAAGATCCTTCAAAGGAATTCTTGTTTCGTATTCCCTTGCTATCGTGACAATTTTTGAATATTTTTCTTCTCTCGATATGTACAGGATATCCTTTGGGTCCAGGTAAAAGATTTCTCCGTCCCCTTCAACGGCAAGCTTGCCAGTTTGCTTGCCTGATTCGAGTTCAGCAGGCTGGAGGAAATGCTTTTCAATCCGGAGCACCGTCTCCCTCAGCTGATTCTCGTCATAGGGTTTCAACAAGTAATCAACTGCCTCATATCTGAAAGCTTCGGCAGCAAATTGTGGATAGGCTGTTGCGAACACAATCAGCGGTGTTTTTTTTAACTCCATCAGCGCTTTCGCGGCTTCCATGCCATTCATTTTCGGCATTTCAACATCAAGGAAGACAACATCCGGATGGAGCTGCAAGGCTTTCATGACCGCAGCTTCACCTGATTCAGCTTCTCCGACAACTGGATGGAAGGGAAGGATTGCAATAAGTGCTTCAGCTCATCCCTGCTGTATAATTCATCATCAACGATTAGAGTACGTATCATCTTGTCCATCTATAATTCCTCCGCTTGTGGAATCGAAAAGGAAATCTCTGTGCCTCTTCCAGGCTCGCTATCAATCCTCAGTGAGGAATCTTCCCCAAAATTCATCGTAAGTCTTCTGTTCACATTGAAAAGTGCGATTCCGCTGCCTGTTTCAGAATCAATTATCTGTTTACCTAACTGTTGGCTCCGTTCTTTGCTCATTCCCTGCCCGTTATCTCTCACCGTAACATTAGTGCTTTTATCGGCTTTATGAATCTCTATATGAATCTGGCAGTCATGATCCATATTCTTGATCCCATGTTTTACGGCGTTCTCTACAATTGGCTGCAGAGTCAGCGGCGGGATTTTTACAGGCAAAGCGTCCACCTCAATATCATAGGTAACCTTCAGTTTTTCCACAAATCGTGCCTCTTCAATAGATAGATAGGCTTTGACATGGGCCAATTCCTGCTCAAGCGTTGTCATAGATACGGTTGTCGCGGTCAGGTTCTGACGCAGGAAATGCGAGAGAGAGACAAGCAGCTTCCTGGCTTTTGCAGGATCAATCCTTATTAGAGAAGTGATAACATTCATTGTATTGAAAAGGAAATGAGGGCTGATTTGTGCCTGCAGTGCTTTAACCTCCGCTTCCTTGGCAAGCTGATAGGCCTTTTCAGCTTCTGCGATTTCAAGCTGGTTGCTGAGCAGGTTGCTGAGGCCGGAGATCAGCTCAATGACGACATTGGTGATTTCCTTTTCCGATTTAAAATAAAACTTCAGTGTGCCAATCGTTTCTTCACGCAGTTTCAAGGGGGCAATCACCGCAGCGCCAAGAGGGCAGCTATCCTCGCGGCAGTGAATCGTTTCATCATTGGCAACGACAAGCTTGCCGCTTTTCAGAACATCTTTCGTAATCTGCGTCTGGATAGGACTTGTTGAGCGATGATGGTCATCACCAAGGCCGACATGTGCCAGAATTTCTGATTGGTTTGTGATTGCGACCGCACTAGTCTGAACTTCCTTATGCAGAATCTCGCAGACCGACCGTGCTGAATCGGGATTGATGCCCTTGCGCAAGTATGCGAGCGTCTGATCGGCAATCCGCAGTGTTTTTTGCGCAAGCATCGCACCAGTCTTTTCTTCTTCGGAAACAACATTCTTGATCACCATCAAAAATAAAGCAGACCCAAGTCCATTTGCGATAATCATTGGAACACCGATAATTTCGACAAGTGTTTGCGCCTGTTCATAAGGCTTGGCAATCAAAAGGATGATCAGCATCTGTACCGTTTCGGCGATTGCCCCAACAAGGAATGCTGTCCTCAGATTGACATTATTTTTCTTCTTCTGAAAGCGGCCAGCGATGATTCCGGCCACGATTGCCGCAAGTCCACAGGCAAGAGCGGTGAAGCCGCCGAGCGTGAAACGATGCAGACCCGCAATAAGCCCCGCGCCAATGCCGACCTTATAGCCGCCAAGCATACCGGCAATCACAATCCCGATGACACGGGAATTGGCAATCGCTTCATCCGATGCCAGGTCGCAGTCCAGGGATCGAACTGGAGTGAATCAGTTGAGAAGCTCATGCCGGAATATGTACCGATGATCCCGAAAAAACCAAAGAATACAATTGCGAAATATTGCTGTCGCCGATTCAGGGAATCATGGTAAATCAACCCCCGGAAGAAGCGGAACCTCGTTAAAATGAAAGCAATCGTCACAATGATGCCAAGCCGTTCCAGCATCGTAATGAGTAATTCGAACATAAGCGTACTCCTCAGGAAGTGTTTGCATTCATTTTAAATTAAGAATCAGGAAAAACAAAGATAATAAGCACGATTTGCTGCAAAGAGGCTGTATTTAGGCTGATAATCCTTAGATGAGTGTTAAAAAAAATTTATTATAGCGAAAATCTTAATTTTATAGCGAAAATCTCAATTTAATAGCGAAAATAACTTTTTCATAGCGAATTGGAAATTTTCCGTACTTTTTTCCAGTTCAATATATTCATGGCGAAGTTCATTTGCGTTACTACAATATAAAATGGCGAACCGGGAAAACCAGGTCGCCATTTATTTTAAAAGATTTCAATATCGCCGCTTGATACATCAGCGTTGATTTCGTATTTCCCGCTTCCGTGTTTGCCGCGGAGGTGGTTATCGGATTCTTCTTGGTTTTCAAGCGAGAATTGACTCGATATGCCACCGCTGCTTATTTTTCCGTTCAACGTAAAATTAGCATCATCTGGCAAATCCAGCTCGATATCGCCTGAACTTACATTTAAGTTCACATCATCAGTCAATGAATCCATCTGGATTTCGAGCTCACCCGATGACACATCTGCCTCAAGCTTGCCAGAATAGTTTTTGACATGGACGCTTCCAGAGCTGACTTCAAATGAACCAGACCCCGCAGCAATTGAGTTGAATTCAGCTTCTCCTGATGAACTTTGGTGTTCAAGTGTCTCAACATCCAGGTTTTCCAAAACCATGCTGCCAGATCCGATATCAATCGCAAGATTCTTAAGCTTCATCGGAGAATCACTGGAATGCCCTTTGAATACTACATCGCCAGAACCAAGCTCGATTGCCATGTTCTTTTCATAGTCTTCAGGAATATAAACTGTGAGCGTTGTTTTGTCCATTTCAAACCAGTTGAACCAGAAGAAGCCTTTGCGTTTGACCTCAACTAGTATCTCATCGCCATGCATATCAACTTTTACCGTACCTTTGCCATTCAGCTCGGCACGAACATCATCCCGGTCTTCTGGCACGATCATCGTCTCGACACTGGAGATATCAATCGAGATATTTTCTGTTTGATTGCTCACCTTCACTGCGTCTTCCGCCTTGGCAAAGTTAACTCCACTGCCATCAAACATATAATTCCAACCAATATAAGCCCCTGTAATCAACAGGAAAATAACCAAAATCCGTTTCATTTAAAAAACTCCTCTCAATCTCATTCTATATTCAGAATAAGGCAAACCATTCTTATTCCCAATGCACCTCCGATTTAAATCTGGATAGGACCTGAGGCGGATTTTGAGTTAAGTCGCTCATGAAAAAAAGCCAGATTCCGTTCACAGTCTGGAATCTGGCTTCTTGTTGTTATTTGTTAAGCTTTCGCTTCATAAAGTTTCGCAATCTCTACAATGGTTTCAACGGATTTAAGCATATTATCCACTGATATATATTCAAACCTTCCATGGAAATTCTCACCGCCTGTAAAAATATTCGGTGTCGGCAGTCCCATATAGCTCAGCTGCGAGCCATCTGTGCCGCCGCGGATTGGTTTGACGATCGGCTTGATGCCGAGGTTTTCCATCGCCTCGTAAGCGATGTCGACAATTTGTTTTACCGGCTCGATTTTATCCTTCATGTTGTAGTACTGATCGTTCATTTCAAGCTCAACACGGGTCTCGCCGTATGTCAGCCTCAATTCATTGGTGATCTTCTGCATTAAATCCTTCCTCGACTGGAAGCTGTTACGGTCGAAGTCACGGATGATATAGTGAAGTGTCGTTTCCTCAACATCACCTTCAATGGAGCTGAGGTGGAAAAAGCCTTCATATCCTTCCGTATGCTCAGGTGCTTCTTCAGCTGGAAGCTTGCTGTTGAACTCCATCGCACTCTTCGCTGAGTTCACCATTTTTCCTTTTGCCGTGCCAGGGTGAACGTTTTTACCTTTAAAGGTCACCTTGGCGCTTGCTGCGTTAAAGCTTTCATACTCCAGTTCGCCAAGCGGTCCGCCGTCAACAGTATAAGCAAATTTCGCATTGAATGCTTCAACGTCGAACTTATGCGGTCCTCTGCCAATTTCCTCATCTGGTGTGAACGCGACACGGATTTTACCATGTTTGATTTCCGGGTGCTGGATCAAATAAGCCATTGCCGTCATGATTTCAGCAATTCCAGCCTTGTTATCCGCGCCAAGAAGAGTCGTGCCATCGGTCGTAATCAATGTGTGGCCTTTATACTGGGGAAGCTCAGGAAAATCGGCCGGAGAAAGAATGATATTTTGTTCCTCATTAAGGATAATCTGGTTGCCGTCGAAGTTTTCCACAACCTGTGGATTGACATTTTTGCCGGTAAAATCAGTTGCTGTATCGACGTGTGCAAGGAAGCCAATAGTTGGGACTTCTTTATCGGTATTGGCAGGAAGTGTCGCCATCACATAGCCGTTCCCGTCAATCGTCACTTCTTCCATTCCAATCGTTTTTAACTCCTCAACAAGCATGTTGGCAAGGGTAAGCTGGCCTTCTGTGGATGGAGTGGTTTCACTGCTTTCATTAGACTGTGTGTCCACTTTTACATATGATGTGAATCTTTCAATGATCTCGTTCTTCATTTCCTTTCAACTCCCATTCCTATGTATATTTTCATATTAGCATAGAACATCAGAAACGCCATTTTAAAGGAATTTCAAAATTCAATTTTTAAGGTATAATGGTAAAAAGGAGGCTGGGTAATTATGGGATATATATTAACCGCCATTGTTCTATCTGTCGTGTTTTATTCAATTTATAAAATAATCACATCCGGAAAATTGCCTAGCAACAACTATACTCCATTTGATGATATTACTGAGGGGAAAAAAACTAATGATGATTGATGTTGGCGTAATTATTGTTCTGATTCTGTCGCTCTGGTTCATTACGATCACACTGCAAAAATTGGCTGACAGAATCATGGAAAAACAGGAGAAGCAATATGAGCTGCTCAAAGAAATTAAAGATTTGCTAAAAAAAGAAAAATAGCAGAATAGGATGTTATTTCTTTACATAAATAATAGTTAAGGTTAGGATGAAAATAATTGAATATTCGATGTACTACTAGGGGTGCCCTGTCACGGGCTGAGAGAAAGACGTTAAGTCTTTTAACCCTTCGGACCTGATCTGGGTAATACCAGCGTAGGAAAGTAGTGTGAGAGATGTTTTCTTACTTTGCTTCTAAGCCAGGTCCACTTATATGGATCTGGCTTTTTTATTTTTTCAAGGAGGTTACAGAATGAAAAAGAAAGAGATTGCTATACTGCTGGACAGAGTCCGCATGGAGAACCCGCTCGTACATAACATCACCAATGTGGTGGTGACCAATTTCACTGCTAATGGATTGCTGGCTCTGGGGGCTTCCCCGGTAATGGCCTATGCTCAAGAGGAAGTTGCCGAAATGGCGAGGATGGCGGGAAGTCTTGTCCTCAATATTGGAACGCTGAGACACGAGGTAGTTGAGTCGATGCTGATAGCCGGCAAGGCGGCGAACGAGCATGGAGTACCGGTTATCCTGGACCCGGTGGGTGCGGGCGCGACCCAGTATCGCACCGAAACAGCAAGAAGGCTAATGGAAGAATTGGAGATTGCCATTATTAGAGGGAATGCATCCGAGATTGCCAATGTTGCCGGGGAGCATTGGAGTATACGTGGAGTAGATGCAGGTGAATCAAATGGGGATGTGTTCGAGCTTGCTGTATCGGCCGCGAAAAAATTGAAGACGGTTGTTGTCCTCACTGGTAAAGACGACATTATTACAGACGGACATACTGCATTTATTGTCCACAATGGACACCCAATGCTAACAAAAGTGACAGGCACCGGCTGTTTGCTGACTTCCGTAATCGGCGCCTTCACTGCTGTTGAAAAAAATACGCTTAAGGCCGCAGCAGCTGCAGTAACCATTTATGGAGTGGCGGCGGAAATTGCTGCTGATATTTGTGCTAATCAGGGTCCGGGAAGATTTCAAATAGAATTTTTAAACCAGCTCTACCTAATTGGTGGAAACGATCTGATTGAGAAAATGTCTTTTACTCAAAAGGAGGTCGATTGATATGGAAAAAGCTTTAACAATTGCGGGCTCGGACAGCGGCGGCGGTGCTGGCATCCAGGCGGATTTAAAAACCTTTCAGGAACTGAAAGTGTTCGGGATGTCTGCGCTGACTGCTGTAACGGCGCAAAATACGCTTGGGGTCCAGGGAGTCTTTCCGATGGAGGCAGAGGTGGTCGCTGAGCAAATTCAATCTGTCGGAGAAGATATAGGGGTGGATGCTTTGAAAACTGGAATGCTTTTCAACGCAGAAATCATTGAGACTGTTGCTGAAAAAATAAAGCGTTTCGCCTGGGATAAGGTGGTTGTCGATCCGGTCATGATTGCGAAAGGAGGGGCTCCATTGCTCCAGCAGGAAGCTGTTTCGGCTTTGAAAAATCATTTGCTGCCGCTTTGCTTCGTGATCACACCGAATATACCCGAAGCAGAAGTGCTGACAAGGATGACGATTCACAGTCCAGATGACAAAAAGGAAGCAGCCAGACGCATCCATGCCCTTGGAGCAAAAAACATCGTCATAAAAGGAGGTCATGATGTAAATACAAATGAGGCTGTTGATCTCCTTTTTAATGGTGCAGACTTTGAGTTCTTCTCTGTTCCGAGAATTGAAACGAAGAATACTCACGGAACTGGCTGCACTTTTTCCGCTGCGATCACTGCACAGCTTGCAAAGGTTTATCTGTATATGACGCGATATCTGTAGCGAAGGAGTTCATCCATGCCGCCATCGCAAACCCGCTGAATATTGGCCACGGCCACGGCCCAACAAACCACTGGGCTTTTAACAGGGAGAAAGGAAGTATTGCGACATGGCAAAGATAAGTCCTGGTAAAATGAGAAGCTTGCTTAAGGTGTATTTTATCGCCGGCAGCACGAATTGCCTGGAGGATCCCCGAGTAGTGCTGGAAGAGGCGATTCGCGGAGGAATCACTCTTTTTCAGTATCGTGAAAAAGGAGAAGGTTGTCTTGATGATCACGAAAAGCTGGAGCTGGGCAAAAGGCTGCAAAGAATCTGCAGGGATAACGGCATACCGTTTATTGTGAACGATGATATCGAACTGGCACTAGAGCTCAATGCGGACGGCGTCCATATTGGCCAGGAGGATGAGGATGCATCACTGGTTCGCGAACAAATCGGCGATAAAATTCTTGGAGTATCTGTACACTCTCTAAAAGAAGCTGAAAAGGCAAAGCTTGCAGGTGCTGATTATTTTGGCGTTGGCCCGATTTTTCCAACAGAAACAAAGAAGGATACAAGAGATGTTCGGGGAACTGCACTTATCGAGGAGTTAAAAGATTTTGAGGTTCCGATTGTCGGTATCGGAGGAATTACCGCTGAGAACGCTTCGCTCGTGATGGAAGCTGGAGCCGATGGAGTTTCCGTGATTACGGCGATCAGCCAAGCAGATGACGTCAGGGAAGCAGCCGCAAAATTGAGAGGCAAAATTATTCACAAATGGAGGGTAAAATGAGAAACACACAAAAGCTTACACTTACTGCGATGATGGTAGCCATCGGTACATTGACCAGCCATATGTTGTTTATCCCGCTTGGTATTGTGAAGGTGTTTCCTGTGCAGCATTTAATCAATATATTGTCTGCCGTGCTGCTTGGACCATATTACGCGATAGCCCAGGCTTTTGGCGTATCACTGCTGAGGAATTTGATGGGGACTGGTTCAGTCTTTGCTTTTCCGGGGAGCATGATTGGTGCACTCCTGGCTGCATATTTTTATAAAAAAACGAAGAAAATGGGTTTCGCTTTTGCCGGAGAGGTAGTTGGCACCGGAATCATCGGTGCAATTGCCAGCTATCCAATCGCAGTACTTTTTCTTGGCCAGGAGGCAGCTGTATTCGGATTCATTCCCGCATTCCTTGCAAGCTCACTGGCTGGGGCGACATTAGGCTTTGTTCTTTTGAAAATTTTTCTGAAGAATGCTGGTAGAAGTATTGAGATGACTAGCAAGCTTTGATTTGGAAATAGTTTCTTACGTATGTCTTTAGCTGGAAATGGGTGAATTCCTGCTATATGATAAATGATAGAATCATATATTCCAGCTGAAAAGGGTGACATTTTTGAACAAAGAGAACAAGCTTGGATTGGTAGTGGACGTAGAGACAACTGGATTAGGTCCGGATTCAGATGAAATAATAGAATTGGCTGTGAAGCTATTTTCCTTTCATGAGGAATCAGGAGAAATAATAGACATTCTTGATGAAGATTCTTATTTAAGAGAGCCGCTGTCGACAACTGCGCAGAGAAATTATGACAGAGCGTACCGGATTCATGGGATTTCTTATGATCTGGTTCGTGGGAAGACATTTTACGATGAAAAATAATCGATTATTTCAATCGCACCGATGCGATCTTTGCCCATAATGCCTCGTTCGACAGAAGCTTTTTATTCAGGATGTATCCAGAAGTCAACGAGATGAAATGGTATTGCACGATGAAGAATGTTCAATGGAAGAACCACGGCTTCCCGAACAGCAAGCTGCTGACATTACTGCAGGCTCATAACATTTCGAAATTCCAGACGCACCGGGCGATGGATGACATTACATATTTGACGGAGTTGCTAAAACAGCAAAATCCAAATGGTGATTATTATTTGAAGGAAGTATTGGATTATGGTCCGATGCGGAAGTACCAGCCTGCGCAAAAACAAAGAAGAAGAATGTTTTATTAAAAATGGTGCCTCGTTTTGACGAGGCACCATTTGGATTTTTAAAGAACATACAAGTAAACGCTCAGGAAATGGGAAAGGCTCCCGAGCATGATGAAAATGTGGAAAATCTCATGGAAACCGAGATGCTTGAAGCGAAGGAAATCAGGCTTCAACGCATAAATGACGCCGCCGATTGTGTACATGATTCCCCCAGCAACCAGCCAGAAGATTCCGGCAGGGTTTAGGACGGATGAGAGGGGAGAGACGACAAAAATAACCATCCAGCCCATGACAATATAAATAGATGTAGACAGCCATCTTGGACTTCTGAACCAAATCATCTTAAAGAGGATTCCGCACAAAGCAGCGAAAGTAATGATGCCGAACAAAGTCCAGCCAGTGACTCCATTGAGGCTGATCAGGCAAAAAGGCGTATAGGTTCCGGCAATCAAAACAAAAATCATGGAATGGTCAATTTTTCTAAGGAAGGCGATCACGCTATCTTTGCTGATGACCATATGGTAGGTGGCCGAAGCCGTATACAGCAAGATCATGCTGATGCCAAAAATCGTGACAGAAGTAATAGCCAGCGGTGAGCCTGTGGTAAGCGAAGCTTTGATGACGAGTGCAAGCAGACCTGCAAAGGATAGTAAAGCACCGGCAAGATGGGTCAGGCCATTAATTGGTTCGCGGATGTAACTGTTCATTTTTTACCCCCATATCACTTTATGTAGTGTTAATAACTACTTATAATAATATATGCATAACGATACATAGTCAATGTTTACGATTGTGTTTTTTGCATTATAATAAAATAAAAACATGAGGGATTACTATTGAATAATTTAGAACAGTCGCTGGCTGAGCTTAAACTTGAAAATAATATCGCACTGGAAGACATCCCGGAAATCGACCTGTACATGGACCAGGTAATCCAGCTATTCGAAAAGAATTTTGGAAGCTGGACACGGAATGAGGATGAAAAAGTCCTGACGAAAACGATGATCAACAACTACGCAAAGGGCAAGTTGTTCTTTCCCATAAAAAATAAAAAGTATTCCAGGGAGCACATGATTCTGATCAGTTTGATTTATCAGCTGAAAGGCGGTTTGTCGATCCAGGATATCAAGCAGACTCTCGAAGGGGTTAACCAGAAGACAGAGTCGGGGGATATTCCACTTGGCCATTTTTATCAAAGTTATTTAAAGCTTTATGAAAAAAACGTTGAAATCTTCAGCGAGGATGTTCTGAAGACCGAGCAAGATGTTAGACAGGAAGTGAAGAGGCTGGAAGCAGATGAACCAGAGGAACTCGAAACGGTATTATTGATTGCTTCACTCATTAATATAAGTAATTTTTACAGAAGGACAGCAGAAAAGCTGGTTGACAGGCTTGGTGCTGAAAATAAGAAAAAGGACTGAACCAAGGTGTATTTAACAGTAAAAGAAGCAGCAGAATACTTATCGATCCCGGAATCGAAAGTAGAAAAGATGATTTTTCAACGGAAAATAAGGGCCATTCACGATGGCGACGATTATTTGATATACAAAGATCAATTCAACACGCATATGAAACAGATGGAGAAATATAAAACACTTGTTGAAGAAATCATGAATGAACCGGTGCCCGAGGATATCGATATTAAAGATGAGGATTAAAAAAACGCGAAAGGACTGATCCTTTCGCGTTTTTAGTTCACAGATGTTTCGACTCTTTTCATTTTATCCGCGTGCTTGATTGGCAATTGAACGATTACGTCTGTACCTTTATCAGGCTCACTTCTAAACTTGATTGTGCCATTATGGGATTGGACAATTTTAAAGCTGACAGTCATTCCGAGTCCGGTACCTTTTTCTTTGGAAGAATAAAAAGGTTCACCAATTCTTTCGAGCAGCTCTTTTGATATCCCTACACCCTGGTCCTTAACCACAACTGTAACATTGTTATCAAAGCTCTCGAGTGTGATGTTGACGGCATCCCCCGCTGAAGATGCTTCAATTGCATTCTTTAAAATGTTGATGAACAACTGCTTCAGCTGATTCGGCTCGCATTCAATCATGACAGGCTCACTTTGTACCTGGAACTCGATTTGGATATTATACAGGCTCGCTTCTGATTTTAAAAGCGAGATGACATCATGTAAAATAACCTGCAAATCTGCTTCTGTGTATTTAATTTGCTGCGGCTTGGCCAATAATAACAATTCGCTGACGATATGGTTAATCCTGTTCAGTTCATCAATCATGATCTGGTAGTATAGCTGATGCTTCTCATCCTCCATCTGCAATAGCTGGACAAGTCCCTTTAAAGAGGTAAGCGGATTGCGGATTTCGTGGGCGACGCTCGCTGACAGCTCACCGACTACAGACAGCTTGTCCGTTCTTCGCAAACGCTCCTCAGTTTGGCGAAGCTCCGTAACGTCCCTGGAGTTGCAGATTATTCCCGCAATTTTATCATTCACAATAATCGGCAGGGAAGTGCTCTGGAAAATGAGTGGCTTACCGTTTTTATGCTGTAACTCCAGTTCAAACATTTGTGGGCAGTGATTTTCCACCACATTTGCAACCTTATCTAAAACAATCTGCCTGTGGGAATCCGGAATTAAAGCTGCCAGGTTTTTTCCGATATACTCGTCCCTGCTATAACCAGTGATTCTCTCAAACTGTGGATTAAGATTTGTGATCGTCCCATTCAAGTCGAGCATCGAAACAATATCAGGACTATACTCAAATAATGAACGGTATTGCTGCCTGCTCTCTTCAAGAAGAGTTTCAACGTATTTGCGTTCAGTAATATCCCGGCCCATTATGACAAGACCTTGCCGGCTGCCGTCCTCATTGAAAAGCGGCACTTTAATTGTATCAAACGTCTTGGTAGTTCCGTCCGGCTGTGGAAGCACTTCCTCGACACGGATGATTCCGCCTGCTTTCCATGCTTCTTCATCGGAAATCTCACAATACCTCAAGGCATCGCTGAAATAATTGCTGTATTCCGCAAGCTCAGAGTCTTTCTTTCCTCTATAGTCAACGTTTTCAATATCAAACAGTTTCAAACCAAAATTATTGGCCTGAATCCATCGGCCTTCTCCATCCTTGAAGTTGACGAAATCGACCATTGAATTGATCAGCGTGGACAGCCGCGCTTCTTCTTCTTTTGACGCACTCAATTCCTCCATCTTCGAGATGAAAAAATAGAAAAACCATCCTGCCAACAAAACATAAAGGACTTCCTTAGTATGTTCGATAATGGCAACGAATTCTGAAGGAGCGTATAATTTCAGCAGGTAATTTGTTCCGAAAATCCAGGTAATGCTAAGTATGAAAAAGGTCAGGACATATTGCTTTTTTTTCATCTTTTGACTCCTAAAGTAAGCATTCAGCTCACGCAATTTAAATAAGTGTTACTTTTCTATAGTAGCACAATTCATCCAACTAAAATTAAGATTATTTTTAATTTATCTTCTCTTTTATTTGGAAAAATATACAAAGGACCGAATCGGATTCGGTCCTGTTTTGTTACCAGATAAGAAAGTATAAATCTTCACTTCGAGAATTGTCTGGCTCCAGCGCCTAGCCCCTCGAGTCGCTTCGGTCCTGCCAATGAAGTCAAAGAACGACTTCACTGTCAGGCCCTCCAGCGCTTGTCGGGGCTAAACAAGGCGCTTGCGCTTTTCTTATTAGAAATCTCCATCGGAGGCTTGGAATGAAAAATTCAAACGGTTTTCAACTGTCCGGAGTCTTTGGTTCAATCGATTTAAACGGCGCGTGTGTCGCTCGTCGTTTTGATTTAAGCGGGTAACCTCATTATTAAGCCGTCCAATTTCCCTGTTAAGCCTTGCAATCTCCCTGTTTTGCCGGCCAATCTCTTTATTCTGTCTATCCAGCTCTGTTTTTTGAACCTGGATTTGCCGTTCAAGCTGACTGACTCTTCGTTCAAGAGCCGGCTGCCTTGCGTGATCAAGTGGTTCCTGCTGTTGCGCGTAATAGTTGAAATCATAATGAGTATAGGGGTCAAATTGATGCGGACTGTAAGCATAGTGATTCGGATACATATGGGCACACTCCTTAGTTTTAGCCTGGGAATAAAATTCTCTATAAAATATGTAGGTGAATGCGGAGAGTGATGGGCTACTGCCTAAAAGAGGAAAAAACTGGTGAACTGGACTATTTTTGCTGAATGAATGTCACGCAATCGTAACTAAAAAAAAGAGCGCATATCCTGCGCTCTCAACCTTTCCTGAGTTGCTCCAATATACCCTGTGCCTCATAACCGGCGGCGAAATCAATGATTGTCGCTTCTTCACCTTTGATCGCTTTTACAAGATTATCAACCAATGAATCTGTCAGGCTCTCGTCGGCTTCCAAAGGACCAATCTCCTCACCAAGCTTGCACCCTTCAAGCTGTCCCCAGTTTAAAAGTGATAAAGTTCCTTCGTCACCATAGGCTGTGAAGGCAATTTCCTCCTTGCCGGCAATCTGGCTCATGCCATCAATCAGTACAAGAGTACCGTCCGATAGCTCCAGAATAGCCAGAATCGCATTTTCACTAGCGTGCGGGTCTTCAGGGAATTGAATTTGAACATCCTTCACCTCTACCGGTCCGAAAATCTTTTGCAGCTGCTGGATGAAATGGACCCCAACCTCAAGAACATAACCACCCTGTTCCTTGCTCGCAACCCACGCATTCTGCTGCCATGGGCGCGGCCATTGTGGGAAATGCATCTTCAATTGGACTCTTCTCAGCTTGCCAACATAGTTTTCCTTGATTAATTTTTCAAAAGTCTTGCTGCCAGCACTGTAGTTCAGCGGAAAGTTCATCGCATGTACCACACCTGCATCCTGCGCCTGTTTCAATAGACTTTTAGCTTCCTCTACCGAGTTTGCCAGCGGCTTTTCACACAAAATATGTATTCCTTTCACGAGGACATCTGATGCAACAGCAAGGTGGAACTTAGGGGGAACAGCGACATAGACAAGATCTAATTGCGTCTTCTCAAGCATTTTCTGATGATTCGTGAATGCCGGAATCCCGCCAAGTTCGGCTGCCGTTTCATACGCTCGTGATTCCATTGCGTCACACACAGCCGCGATTTCCATCTCTGGGTGTTCTTGAAAACCTTTTATCAGACGCTGGCCAATTGCACCCAGGCCAATCACTCCTACCTTTATCATAGGGAACCTCCAAGTTTAATAGTTCTTTCCTTCCATTATACAAATTATTGTACAAATTAAATAGTTTAGTAGGTCTAAATTTTAATATGTCGAAATATAGTACTTTCCAAGGGGGATTTTAGTGGTATTTGGAAAATACATACGAATTTAATTGAATGATTTGATAATTTAAAATATTGTAAATTTAAAGTTTACTTGCTAAAATAATATTGCACTAAATATTCTGAAATCTATTCAAGGAGAGGGGTAGGAATTTGAAGAAAAATTTAGGTCTTAAGGTCCTATCAAGCATTACGATGACCGCAATGCTTGCGAGCACGCTATCATTCGCGTCTGCTGGACCAGCTAAAGTCAATGCAGTAGAAAAAGCAAGTTATCAGGCCCATGGAGGAGCACCGATCGATTTAGGCATCGCTAACGATGAGAGATTGATAGAAATGCTGAAGAAAGAAGGAAAGATTGCCAAGGATGCATCACCGTCAGTTGCAGAGAAAGCATTGCAGAAGTACTTGCAGAACAGAGCATCGGGCTCATCTAAGGAGCCTGGTGAGCTTCATGGACATGAGAAGGAATTAGGCAGTTCCCTAAAGGAAAAGCTGAACACAACCGGCCTGGTTAACGGTAAAGGGAATAAAGTTGGGCAAACAAAAGGGACAAGCGTTGATCCGGTAAAGGAAGAAGCCTGGGATGGCAGTCAGCGAAAAGATAATGTTCTTGTACTATTAATTGAATATCCAGATTTCCCTGCGACAAATATCCAGCCTGGCGAAACGGATATGTTTTATGATGAATACTTAAAAGAACACTATACGGATATGATTTTCGGTGACAACGGTTATAAAGGACCAAAAGGAGAGAATTTAATCTCTGTAAAGCAATACTATGAACAGCAATCCGGCGGCAGCTATTCCATTCAGGGCCAGGTGGCTGGATGGTACAAAGCAAAGAATCCTGCTGCATACTATGGCGGCAATAATGCATCAGATAACGATTCAAAACCACGCAGTTTAGTCTATGAAGCATTACTGGCAGCTGCTCAGGATCCAGAAGTCAATCTCCTGGATTATGATAAAGAAGACCGCTATGACCTTGATGGCGACGGTAACTACCGTGAACCAGATGGTTTGATCGACCATTTGATGGTCGTCCACTCTTCAGTGGGTGAGGAAGCAGGCGGCGGATCTCTTGGAGGAGATGCAATCTGGTCCCACCGCTGGAATCTTGGTGGAGTTGCTTCTATTACTGGATCGCCAACACCTGAAGTGGATTACTGGGGCGTAGGTACTATGTATGCTTACGATTACACAATCGAACCAGCTGATGGCGCTGCAGGTGTATTCGCTCACGAATACGGTCATGACCTTGGACTACCAGACGAATATGACACCATTTACAGCAGCTCTGCAGGTGAGCCTGTTGCATACTGGTCGATCATGTCATCGGGAAGCTGGGCAGGGAAGGTTCCAGGAACAGAACCGACTGGATTCAGTCCATACGCCAGAGAATTCCTGCAAGCATCAATGCCTGGAAGCAACTGGCTGACTGGAACAGCTGTCAATGCGGATGAAGTGACGAAAAAAGGCACTGAAGTATTGCTTGACCAGGCAAACTCCAAAGGAACAAATAACGATGCAGTAAAAGTTGATCTTCCGAATAAGGAAAGAGTCATCAACAAGCCGGCTGCAGGTTCATGGGAGTATTACGGTGGCAATGGCGATGAAATCGATCACCAGATGGTCACTGAAGTGGACTTAACGAACGCTGCCAAAGCTGCGCTCGAGTATGATGCCTGGTATCAAATCGAAGATAATTGGGATTATGCAATGGTTCAGGTTTCCACAGATAATGGAGCTACATGGAAGTCTCTATCAACACCAAATACAGACTCTGACATTGTTTCAGAAGGATATGATGCTATCAAAGAGAACCTTCCTGGGTACACGGGGTCTAGCAATGGCTGGATTCACGAATCAGTGGATTTGAGTGAATATGCTGGCCAAAAAGTCCTGCTTCAATTCCGTTATATGACGGACTGGGGCACAAACATGGATGGCTTCTTTGTTGACAATGTGCAAGTAACTGCTGATGGTGCCGTGCTTGTTAACGATGGTGCTGAGGGTGAATCAACATTTGCCATGCATGGTTTTAAAAAGCACGAAGGCAAAACCTCGACAAAGCATTACTACTTATTGGAGTGGAGATCGCACAATGGTGTTGATGAAGGCTTGAAGAACATTCGCCGTGGTGCAAGTCTGATGACTTATGATTCCGGACTTGTTGTATGGTACGTCGATGAGGCATTCGATAATAACTGGACCGGAGTTCACCCAGGAGACGGATTCCTTGGAGTGGTTGATGCTGATCAGACCATTAATAGATGGAGCGATGGCGCACTTGCTTCTTCTCGTTACCAAGTCCATGATGCAGCGTTCAACCAAGGAAAGTCTGAAAATATGTATCTTGATTATAAGTCAATATTTGGCTCGGTCCTTACAGACAATGCAACACAAAGGACACCGATTTTCGATGATAGCTCTAAGTACACTTCACCAGTCCTGCCTCAAGCTGGACGTAATGTAACATCATATGGCCTGAAATTCCGTGTTCTAGGTTCAAGTGCTGATGGAACAGTTGGTAAAGTATTGATTCATAAGTAAAAAGTGAAAAACGCTGCCGATTTATTAAACGGCAGCGTTTTTTACTTTCTTTACTAGTTAGGATCCGGCTGAAACCCGATTAACTTCGCTTTTTTATCAGCTGTTGGATCTGCATCCGGGAAGGTGATCACAGAGGCGATATAATCCCAGCGCAGGAACATGTGGGTGATGCAGGTTTCTTCAACCTGGTCTTCGGCGGGAATGGCGGTTCCATCTTCTTTCTGGACGGGAGTCCGCTTATAGCAAGGGTTCTCAACCCAAATCCCCATATTCTCCGCATGTACTATTTTTACAAGATACCATTCATCTGGCTGGTAGATTCCCGTAACATCCCCAATCATGCTCTCAGGAAAATTTTTCAGCTTTACCTGTACCTTTTGATTAACATAAGCGTCTAAAAACATGGACAATCTCCTTTCAATAAAAGACTCATCCTTTACCTACTTCCTTTTTCAGCAAAAAATAAACATGAAAAAAAGGCCAATTCAGGCCTTCTCTAAAAATAATACCATCAAATCTTCATCATGATAGGTTCCATTAATCACCATGGCTTTTTTATCTGCTCCATAAGTTTCAAAGCCAAGAGAAGCATACAGTTTTTTCGCTGGCTCATTGCTGGCGTTCACCGTCAGGTAAATCTGCTCTACACTTGTTAACTCAGCCGCCTGTTGAATTGCCTTCTTCATTAAAAGCCTTCCAGTGCCATGACCGCGCTGTGAAGGAGTCACGTACATGGCAAAAATATTCGCACGGTGCTTTAATTTAACTTTGCCTTCAGGAACAAGCGTAACAACTCCAACAAGTTGCCTCTCGTTGAATGCTCCGAAAGTGTATGTGAATTTACTATCTAGCCTTTGCCTGTATTCTTGCTCTTCATAGTACATCTCATCTTCGTAACTCGAGCTGAACGCCACAGGGTTCTTAAGTAATGCTTCATGGCGGAGGGTTCGATAACTTTCAGCATCCCCGCCAATTAATCGTCGAATTTCCATCATGCTCACCTCTGTAAAAATAGTTGCTTTATAAAGTTCTAGATTAACAGCAGATTATCCTTTTAAAAAGAGAATTTGTGATTTGGGCCGAGAGAGGAATTGCAAGGAAACAGCGGTTATTGTGACAGGTTAGGGGGCGAGCGTGGAAAAGCTGTCAAGAAAAAGCCATTATTGTGACAGGTTTAGG